>DASXMU010000332.1:0-21717 GCA_036495485.1 Streptosporangiaceae bacterium | reverse complement strand
GCTGACGTAGATGGCGGGCAGGTTGTAGTGGATGGCGGCCTGGTTGACGGCGGTGAGGAAGGTGGTGATGGCGGCGTCCTGGGTGCCGGCGGCGATGGAGGCGTAGCTTTGGCCGGCGCTGTCCAGGCTGAGCAGCAGGGTATGGCCGGAGGCCATCAGGGTGGTGTCCACCTTGAGCGGGAACGGCTCCCCGATATGGTCGTAGACGCGGACGACCGACAGCGACCGGCCGAGCTGCCCTTCTTCATGGACCAGGTTCTGGTCGCCGCCGAACAAGACACCGCCGGTGGTCCCGGCCGCGTTGCCCACGTCCCGGACCTGAGCCTGAGCGTGGGTGACGCTGGCGAGTGACTGGCTGGCGCCGCCGAGCATGGCCAGGCCCGCCACTGCGCCCAGCACGGCCAGATAGCGGCGGCCGGACTTAGGCCTGCGCCGGTTCGAAACAGCCGCTGGGTGGCTGGCAACGGCGGTGGATGAGAACTTTAGCATTTGAATTTCCCCCTGCAGGTGAGCCCCGAATGGCTGTGTTTTGCAACTGAGACTCACGTTATGGATTGAGGCCTATCCGCAGACACGGTCAATTGCCCTGTCCGCGGAGGTCTTTCGGCCTCGCCCTCGCCGAGCCGATGGTCCCCCTTCGCGAAGGACCTTTGGCTCGCCGTGCACCCGCCGTATGCGCAGGTCAGGGGAAACAACGAAGTAACTTCGTGGTCAATGCAGCAGATTGCATAAGTGAAATATTTGGCGTTAAGAACAACGCTAGTTTGAATAGCGAATATCTGACGGTACCGGCCTGCTGGTCATTCCTCTGGTATAGGTGACCGGCTTCGTGACCTGGCGATCAGCGAGGACGCAACCGCCGTCAGCCGCGCTGGCGGCACCGGCTTCTCCAGGAACGCGTCGGCTCTCTTGCGCAGAATCTCAGTCAGGGGATCGGCCGAGACATGGGCGGTGATGACGGCGACCGGCAGTTCCGGGTCGCTGCGCCGCAGAGCCTCGAGCAGCTCGAGGCCGGTCATTCCGGGCAAGTCCATATCCGTCAGAACCAGGTCCCAGGGTTCGGAACGGGCACGCTCGAGGGCGGCAACCGGGTCAAACGTGTGGATGACGTCGAACCCGCCCATCGTGGTGAGCGCATGAGCCGCGAAGAAGGCCGCCTCCGCATCGTCCTCCACGAGCAGAATCCGCCCGCGTGACCTGGCCGCTTCTGTGACGTTCATCCCGGCAGCCTGCGTCATCTGGCCGATCTGCGCCGTTGCGGCTCCATTGCAAGACAGTTGCTGTCAACGCGGCGGTACGTCAATGGGGGGACAGCTCATCTGCTAGCGGGTCATGTACCGGTACCCGAATCCCCGGACGGCCTGGATGGGCTGGTTCGCCAGAGTCGTCTGCCCGAGTTTGCGGCGCAGCCGCAAGATGCTGAACTTGACCCGTTCGGGCCCCACGCTGAACGGGTCGTTCCACGCCAGTTCGAGCAACCGCTGCGCTGACAAGGTCTGCCCGGGATGCCGCACCAGCGCGGCAAGCAGCCGGAACTCGGTCGGGGTCAGGGCGACGGGCACTCCGTCCACGCTGACCTCGTGAGAGCCGAACTTGATCATGACCCGGCCATCGTCATAGACGTCGGTGTGCTCCCGCTGGGCCCGCGGCCTGCGCAGCAGCGCGTGCACGCGCGCGGCCAGCTCGCGGTTACCGAACGGCTTGGTCAGGTAATCGTCGGCGCCGCTGTCGAGACCGCGCACCTTGTCACCTTCCTGGCCGTGTGCGGTGAGAAGGAGAACCGGTACGTCACTCATGTCGCGGATACGTTCGAGAACTTCCCACCCGTCGAGCGTCGGCAGGCCGATGTCCAGCACGACGGCGTCCGGCCGGACGGCGTGAAAGTCGCGCAGGCCCTGCCTCCCGTCGGCAGCGCCGTGGACCGTGAAACCGCTGCGGGTGAGGACGGTGCCGATGCTGAGGGCAATGTCGGGATCGTCTTCGATCACGAGAATCCGGGCTTTCATGCGGGCCCCGGCAGATAGACGCTGAATCTCGTGCCGCGGCCCAGGGTGCTGTCCACCGTCACGCGACCGCCGTGCAGTTCGGCGATCGCCTTGACCACGGAAAGCCCCAGGCCCGACCCTGGCCGCCCGGTGGTCCGTGCGTTGGTGGCGCGGACGAAGCGGTCGAAGAGCCGGCCGATCTCGTCGGGCGGGATACCGATCCCGGAGTCGGTTACGTCGATCCGCCACGTGCAGCCGTCCCAGGCTGCCCGCACGCGGACCGTGTCTCCGGGGTGGGAGAACTTGACGGCATTAGCGATGAGGTTGTCGAGAACCTGAAGCAGGCGGAGGTGGTCAGCCTGGATGACCGGACCACTGCCTTGTGACACCTTGAGCGTGATGCCGTACCTCGCGGCGGGAGAGGCATTCCTGACCGCCTCGGCAGTGATCTCGGGGATAGACACCGGCCCCAGTTCCAGGGGGATGATCCCGGATTCGATCCGGCTCAGCAACAGCAGGTCGTCAACGAGCCGGAGCAGGCGATGGGCGTTCCGGTCGATGACGTCGAGGAACGTGAGAGCCTCCTTGCTGATCCCGCTGGTCTCTCCCCGCATCAGCTCGGAGAACGAGATGATCGACGTAAGCGGCGTGCGCAGCTCATGCGACACCGTGCCCACGAATTCGTTCTTGGCCTCGTTGAGCTGCCTCAGTTTCCCGTTCTGCTGTTCAAGTAGCTGCTGTGCCTGCTCCGCCGACCGGCGGGCAGCCAGTTCGGCTTCGAGTCGCGCCTCACGTTCTTTCTCCAGGGCCTTACGGTCCGACATATCCCACGCGAGCCATATCTCACCGCTGTAACGGCCACCCACCATCACCGGCCAGTAGTCGCATTCGATCGTGCGGCCGTCCGCGGAGCCCATCTGCTGACCGCTCACCGGCTTGCGGGCATGGAAGACCTCGGATGTACGGCGGACGAACTCCCGGGGATCGGCAAACACCCGCTTGATCCGGCGTACTGTCTCGGCCGCGGGAGTACCCACGAGCAGTTCCGGCGCCTCGATGCCGAAGATCGCCCCGAAGCTACGGTTCACCTGGACGATCAGTCCCCGCTCATCGGTGACGAGCACACCGGGGATCGCGCTGGCGATCAGGCAGTTGAACCGCTCGGTCTGCTCGGCCAGTTCGGTGAGATCCCGGTAGAAACCGCAGAACAGGGTCTCGCCGTTATAGGGAAGCTCCGCCGGTGTGAGTTCCACGACGCGCTCCGTGCCATCCGCGCGCAGCATCGGCACGCGCATCCGGCCGGTGAAATCACCCGGGCCATGGGAAGCGAGGTATCTCTCGATATGCGCCACGAATGTGATCCGTGACCGGACTGGGATGAGAAGGCTCGCCATATCCCGGCCCAGCGCGTCGCCGCGCCGGTAACCCGACAGTTCTTCGGCGGCCGGGTTGAAGATGACGATCCGGCCGCCGGAGTCCGTGGCGAGGATCGGGTCGGGCGCGCCGTTCACCAGCGTCTGGGCCAGTGCCTCACGCTCGGCAAGCCCGGCCACATCATTGGCGTGCCGGATCTGGGCGGACACGGTAGCGGCCACGCAATTGAGAACAGAGAGTGTCTCCTCATCCCACTCAGAGGCGTCGCCGGCGAGCGCGAGCGCACACAGGCATTCACCGTCGGCCGGAGCGGACAAGGCAATCAAGACGCTCAGGCTGGGCTCTCCCGATTCCAGGCGCACCCGGAACGTGGCGCTGTCCACCGTGCCACCGGCGGCCTGGCACAGAGCGCTGATCCGGGCGATCAGCGCCTGGTCGGCAGCGGCATTTTCCGGATAGGCCGCCAGGACCACCGGCGGTTGCCCGGTTGCTGGCCTGAAGGCCAGCGCGCAGCGGCCGGAGAAGGTTGCCACGAGCTGGGCGAGGATGGCCGGCAGGGCATGGGGCGCCGTATCGCTCCGCAGCATCCGGTTGAGAGCGAACTCCGCGACGGCGGCCGGGGTCATGCCAGCATCCTGGGGCTCCGTGGCCAGGCCCGCGGCCGGCTCAGGTTGAGATGACCTCATAGCTCACGTGTGTTCTCCTGCCCCAGGTATGGTCCGGCCAGTCACTTATTGTGCGCACTACGTTACAACATGAATCCGGAGCGTTAAAGCGGCTGGCTGTGCGCGTGTCACGCAGGCCGCGTGATCCCGGCCGCATCACTGCCGGTTCCCAGGCGGACCGCCGCTACCTAGGCGCAACCTTGCCGCACCTTCGATCTACCACAGCCCCAGAAAGCTGGTGCCACCAACGAAACACAACGGAGGGGCACGCCATGGGGACCAAGGATTTGGTCATCGCACCGCGGACGGTGGAGATAAAGAGCTATCTACCGCTACCCGGGCTGGCGCCGGAGCGCGAAGCGACGCTCATCCGCGCCGCTGCGCGAGTCGGTGAGGCGAAGCGGTCGATGTCCCGCTTCCTTCACGACCTTCGTTACCGGCCGCCCCGCGCCCGCACGGCCAAGATGCTGGTTCTCATCCCGGCGCACAACGAGGAAATGACCATCGGCAAGACCCTGAACGCCCTGCTGACACAGACCCGGGTGCCCGACCGGATCGTGGTGATCGCTGACAACTGCACTGACCGGACGGAGCAGATCGCCGGCCGCTACCGGGGCGTCACGGTCATGCGGACAGTCGGCAACACCGACCGGAAGGTCGGTGCGCTGAACCAGGGCTGGCTCCGCTGGCAGGCCGGGTACGACTACATAGCCGGGATTGACGCCGACACCGTGCTGGCCCCGGACTGCCTCCACCAACTGGAAGCCGAGATGGCCAGCACGCCCAAGGCCGGCGGAGTGATGGCCCGGTACACCTTCGATCAGCACTTCGGCACCTCCGCGATGGCCCGGTTGCTGATCCGCTTGCAGCGGATCGAGTTCGCCTCGTGGACCGCCGACGCGCTGCGCCGCAACCGCAAGACCTACGTCCTGGGCGGGCAGGCCTCCCTGTTCAGCGCCAAGGCGCTGCGTGAGGTCGCTGAGCGCAATCGCACCAGGGAGCCGTGGGACGCCACCGCCCAGGTGGAGGACATGCAGCTCACCGGCGACCTCCAGGCTATGCGGTACGCCACGAACGTCTCCACCACCGCACGCGCTTATGCGGGGCCCATGGTGACACTGCGCTCACTGTGGCACCAGCGCCGGAAGTGGGACGAGGGGATGATCAGGCTGCTGGTCCGCTCCACGGTGAACAAGTGGACCGCGGCGCTGTGGCGACAGCAGCTCAGCCTGCTGTCCAACGGCCTGACCAGGCTGGGCTTCCTGTTCATGCTCACGGCAGCGCTCATGGTTCACCAGTACGTGTGGAGCTGGTGGTGGGCAGCCCCCCCAGCCATTGCCGCACTGCTGAACTTCAAGATCGCCTGGCGCGTCCCGAACCGGACTGCCAGCGACCTCCTCACCGCCATGCTCCTCGTCCCGGTCGAGATTTACCTCGTGGTACGGGTAGCCTGCGCCACTGCGTCCTGGGTGAACGTGCTCGCGGGTATAAAGCGTGACGGATGGGCTCACCAGGCCCGGGCGGAGCAGGGCAGATCGAGTGGCCCCGGAAAGATGCTGGGCGCTCTCCTTCTGGTTGCCCTGCTGGCAGGGGGCGCGGTTGCCGGATGGACCCGTTGCCCCCTGTTCATCCAGCAGAGGACGCTCACAGTCGGCTGGGGCGTGCTGGCCGCGGTGACCGCGTTGCAGACGTTCATCATGATTATCCGTATCTTCCGTCCCAGCCGCGGCCTGCGGCCGTGATGCTCGCCGGGCGCTCTTGCGCCGTCAGGCATTCGTCCCCGGGCACTTCCCAGCCGCGGCGGAGAACGCGCTGATAGCGCTGCTGCCCGCTTCGAGCTCAGGCACGGCGCCGCTCATGTTTCCTGCCGCGATAGCCGTTCCCGCCGCCGCATAGTGGGCGGTGAGGGCTTTCCAGAAGCCAGGGGCAACGGGTGGCAGCGGCAATATGGCGGCTGCGACGGCGTCTGAGCTGAGCTTGCGGCCGGCCTTCGTGACTCCAGCAGGGTTGCTGGCGCTGGCGTCCGCCGACAAGGCTCCAGTGTCCGCGTACAGCGCTTTCACCGATGCCTCGCCGCGCTGATCCCAGGCCGCCTGCTCAGAGCAGACAAGCCGGATGTGATGCTGGACCTGTGCGGCTGCCTTCCGCCCAGCAGCCGGGCTCTGAGGGCTGGTACAGCCAGCGAGTACGGCTACGGCAATGACTGCTGCTGCGAGGGCTACGACGATGGGGCGCTTCATGAGGTCCCCTTCAAAGACCTCGCCGCGGGGCGGATCTCGTTGCCGAGCCCGGCTTCCTGCAGCATTAGCTCCCCGAACAGCTCGCTTGGCTTCCGGTACCCGAGGAAAGCACGCGGCCGGTTATTAATCGAATCGGCGATGGACCACAGGCAGTCTATATCATCTGGTATGTCTGTCCCGGTAGGCAGGTATTCACCGATTAGTTTACTGATGTGCTCATCGGCTCTTTCCACCCATGGAGAGCAGATAGGTGTGAAATACACCGGAAGGTCAGCAGCAAGGGTGCAGGTGGTAAGCTGGGCTGCCTCGGTTCCCTGATTCCAGCTCAGCAATTTACACAGGTGTGCCGGCAGGTCCCTGACCGCGCCGAAGATGGCGTCCTTGACTTGTTCTGTGTCATTGCCGTGCGGCAGCGGCACTGGGCACAGGAATCGGCTGACCCACTCCACAAGGGTGCCCATGGCGGAATTGCCACACCTGCCGATAACCAGGTCGCCTTCCCAACGGCCTGGTACCTGTCGGCCGACACCCTCGGTGGGCTGGTCCTCGGCCGAGCGTATGCCGACGGGCTCTATGCCCAGCGCCTTCTTCCGCTGGCGTGTCTTACGCCGCTGCCGCCCGGCGCGCAAGCCGATGCCGGTCCTGGCCAACTCGCCCTTGGGTACGGCGTAAATCCAGGTGTAAATCGCATCGTCCGGTACGGACATATCTATTTCCCCCGAGACCATCTATGCCGCAATCTGCCCGATATCTGCTATGGCGGCCAGTTTTTCTGGTATGTGTCTATTCTTGCTCTTTGGAGCCAACGTGACCTATCGGCGCTCTGGACATGATCAATATCTCGGCCCAGCCAGACTGTGATTCATTTTGCCCAATCCTTGTACTGCTCTTAGCACGAAGGGGCCAGGAAGCTGGGCGGATTTCTCGCTGACGATTTACATCATCATCCTGTGATGGGATGATTACGTCATACGCGGGCGGCGGATGGGCTGCTGCCTGACCGCAAGGGATTGCCTGGACCTATGCTACTGAGCCGAGGATGTGATGCGGAATCTGCGCGAGCTCACCGGACCTGAACTCAATCGGCTGATCGATTGTGTATCCGTGCTGACCGCGATGCGGTCAGCACTGCCCGCCGAGCTGTTAGCCAAGCTGGATACCTACTGGGCAGATTTGCTGGCCGAACAGGAAGACCGCACAGTACGGGGGCGGGCCGACGGCGACAGCTGCGGCGGTCGCCTGCACGGCTGAGCCGGGCAGGGCTAGGCACTGAAAGTGATCACTCGATGTTAGTTCAGGGCTGGCTGGCCGGGTGGGCGGTGGACAGTCCGGCACCGTAGACGTTCACGGTGCTGCCGCCGGGTGACCACACCCTGACCTCGATCCGCTGACCAGGAGGCGGCGGTTCGAAGTCTGCCCGGAATGGGCCCCATCCGGGGTAGGTGCTGGCGCGGTAGGCGATGGTAGCGTCCACCGCGAGGGTCACTGTCTGAACGCCAGTGGTTGCCGGGATGGTCTGCCGGGCGAGCAGCCGGTTACCGTTATCGTTCCAGACCTCCACGTTGACCGGCCTGGTCGCCGACAGAGTGACCTGGGCTTGGTAGTGCCCAGGCGGCTCCTGCCAGGCCAGCCCATCGGCGACGTAACCTTCGCCGCCAGTGGAGGTCACATGCCAGGCCGGGACCGGGCCGTGGATCACCGCATGCCCGGCCGCCGCCCAGGCCGGAAGCGGTGCTGACCCGCTGGGCACGGTGATCGTGTGCAGCCTGGCCGTGGGGTTCCAGCGAAAGGCCCATACGCCGTTGGCGTGGGTGACGAGCTGAGCGTGAAAGGGCCCAGCCAGTTCGCCGATGAGTGCCTCCGCGCTGGCCGTGCTCATGATTTCGGTGCCCGCGAGCGGTGTTATCACGAACCAGGCGCTGCCATATACCGGCACTTTCACCGGGCCGCTGAGCGGGTAGACGTGCGCCCGGCCGGCGAAGCGGCCGACTATTCCCTGGGAGGCGATCACCTCGGCGGAGGCCGGTATCCGGGCCTGGATACCGGCCAGTGTCGCCGCCGTGGCCGTGGGCACCCGCAGCCACTGACCCGCCGTCTGCGGTCCCCAGACAGCGGCCCAGCCGAGCGTCTGCGCCACCAGGATGGCACCCAGCACAGGCGCGGCCCACCGGTAGCGTGCGGCTATCCGTGCCAGCACTGCCACGGTGCCGACCGGCAGGAGGATGTAGATAGGCAGGCTCTGGAAAAGAGGAGCGGCGAACTCGTACCCGACGCTGAGCGTGTTCTCCACCACGATCAGCGCGATCAGCGGAAGCACCATCAGCATCCCGGCGCCCAGCGGCCCAGCGGGAGCCAGGTTGGCCACAATGTCGAGGCGCTTGTCCCACAGCGTACGCAGTACCCGGAGCGGGTGGCTGGCCATTACCTTTACCAAGGCGGTGAAGGTAAGGACGGCTGGCACGTGGCCGTTAGCCATTGCCAGCCAGCCGTAGTGCCGGGCCAGGGGCGCACCCAGGTCGCCGTGCATCAGCACCAGGACCACCGAATACGCCAGGCCGGTGAGCACCATGATCGCCCCCGGGCTCCGCCAGCGCCGCTGGGCAAGCATTCCGCCCAGGCCTATCCCGGCGAGGTAGGTGGCGCTTGGCGCGCCACCGGCCAGGACTGGCAGCACCCACACCCAGGCCCGCCGCCTGCCGTTGGCCAGATCCCAGGCCAGCAGCACAGCGAAGACGATGACCAGGGTCTCTTCATGGACATCGAAGGAGACCGCCCACCATATCCAGGGATTGCCGGCCAGCAGCACCAAGCCCACCGCGCACAGCCATGCGGCGTTCCTGCCCTGGCAGTGGCGCCTGGCCAGTTCGCACAGCCAGGTGAACGCGACCGCTTCCGCTCCCGCGACACCGGCGTCCTGCAGCCACAGCAGAGGCAGGTTGCCATGCCCGAGCCAGGAGAACGGTGCCACCAGCCATAGCAGGAACTCGCTGTCGTTCTGCCAGAACGGAAGGGTGGCGATCGTGCTGTAGGGGTCGAGGTTGCCGTGAGCGATCAGGAACCAGGGCTGGGCATAAGTCGCGAAGTCAGAGGTCAGCGCGAAATGGCTGTACAAGGTGGCGCTCCAGGCCAGGAACGCCGCGAATTGCAGGCCGAGCACGGCATACCCGATGTGCTGCACCCACCCGCCTGGCTTGCGCCCGACGGCGGGCACCGGGGGCGCCGCGACGGATGAAGCCGCCACTGGCGCGACGGCGCCGCTGTCGCTCATGAGCGGAATCTCACCGCGAGGATCGGAGAGTAGCCATACGGGTAGAACCAGGTCGGATTCACGAGGTTGGCCTCGAAGTAGACGGGGTTACTGCCGCCGACCGGCGAACGGATCGTGAACGTGGCCACGCCCGCCGCGCTGGTCAGGGCCTCGACCGGGGTCTGGCCGGCCAGCCCATGGTTGATGACCGCTTCGCTGTACCGCAGCCCCTGCTGCGCGTAGATCACCTGACCGAGGTAGACCGGCTCGCCGGCGACACGTACCGGCTCATCGAGCCGGTTCACGATCTCAGCCCGTACGGTGATCTGCTGGCCGACCGCGACAGGTGCGCTGATCGCGTTGGGCCGCAAGACCACCCGCCACACGCTGGCCAGGTAAGGCGCCGTCCGGCTCACCGACGCCGGGCTGCCCGCGAACGCGAGAACCTGGAAACCGTCCTGGATGGACGGCATGGCGAAGTAGCTGGGGGCCACGATGGTGTAGGCGGCCGTGTCGTGCGGACCCAGCACCACCGGTCCTTGCTGGCGTTGCCAGAAGGCCGTCATGTTCGTGCCGTCCTCGACGGTGAAGGCTGGACGGACACCGGCGCCAGTGTTGTTCGACACTCTCAGAGTCACCTGCTGCACGGTGGCGAGCTGGCCGGTGGTCTGCACGGACCGGATGGACATGGTCAGCGGGCTCGCTGCGGTGATGGCGACGCACGCCGCCGCGACGCTGGCGGCGGCAGTGCCTGCCGCGACCCACTTCCGCCACCGCCACGGCCTGCCGCCCGGTGGGCGCGATGTCGTGGCGGCGGCGGCAAGCGCCGCCGGGATCAGCATCACCAGGTAGCTGCCGAACGAGCGGGCCGCGAAGAACAGGGCGATCGAGGGGAGCAGGAACGCCGCCGGCTTCAGCGCGGGGTAGGTGACCAGATACCAGGCAAGGAGGGCACCGAAAATGACCACCGCGGCAATGTTGTAAGCCAGCAGCGATCCCCCGCCGACCATCAGCGAGAGGCTAAGGCTGATCAGGCCCTGGCCGGCCGGGACACTGTGAGCGGTCAGCGGGGTCAGCACCCCCCGCAGCCAGGCCACCGGCGAGCCGATCAGGTAGGGCAGATTCGGCACGAGAAACGACGCCAGCCCGATGCCCGCGTAACGCAGGCCATCGCGCACGGCCTGGCGGCGGCCGCCGTGCCGCCACGACTCCAGCATGATCCCGGCGATGACGAAAGGGAACACGAACCAGGGAGTCTGCTTCACCGCCATGGCCAGGCCCATGCACACCGGCCCCCGCCAGGCGGCCGGACCACGGGTTGTGGCGAACCGGTCCCAGCGCACTGCCGCCCCGATCAGCAGCGGGACGAACAGCGCGTCGGTCACTCCGCCCACGGCGTAGCCGATGTACATGTCGGCACTGACGACCACCACTGCCAGGGGGGCCAGGTTCCGGGGCAGCACAGCGTAGAGGATCACCGCGCCCAGCGCCCACGCCGCGACGTTGACCCACACCGCCGACTGGGCAGCCAGGCCGAGCGCGAGCAGGGGGATGTATGCCTCAAAAGACAGCGCCGGGTACGACAGCGAGGTGACCGGCCGCCCGTTCAGCTGGAACGTGTAGCCGTTCGGCGACACATGAAACAGCGGGAACGCCGGGGCCATGGAGTGCAGGTAGGGGTTGATACCGTGCAGGGCGAGTTGTGCGGCGTACTGGTCGAAGGCAATCTCGTCCGTGCCGTAGTCGGGGGAGATGAATACCTGGAAGTAGCTCCACAACCCCAACGCCACAATCACCCCAGCCAGCGCGATCCAGCCGATCTGATGCTGCCGCCTGCTGCCCAGCACCGAGCCAGGCAGCCACGCGGCGACGATGACCAGCAGCCCGGTCAGGCCGAGGAATGCGACCGGGATGGCCAGCCATGGCGTGACGGTGAGGTACCCCGACAGCCGGAACGACCAGATGACCACGAACAGGCCAGCCAGCGACCGCAGGGCACGCGCTGGCCCAGCCATCAAGCCGTTGCCGCCGCTGGCGGCATCCGCGGGCGCGACGAACCGGCGCCGGCCCTGGGCTGGGATGACAGACATGGTGAAGGCGTTCACAATCCTGGGAGTGTCTTGGCGGCGGCTTGCGGAAACTCAGCTGGCCGCGGCCTGGATCGGCTAGCTGGGGAAGACCTGGATGTTTCCGTATCCAGCCGTGCCTACCACCTGATAAAGCTGGTCACCGTTGGCGGAAACCAGGAGCTGGCGGCAGTTGCTCGCTGCTGGCAGGACCTTATGCACGCTCTCGGTGGCGAGGTCTACCACGGCCACGTTGTCAGCGGCGGACACGTTCTTCAGCACATACAGCTTGCTGCCGTCTGGGCTGAGCGCAAGCGACCGCCCCGAACCGCCGACCGAAAAGCTTGTCGTGACCTTTCCCCCGGCCACGGTGATCTCGCTGACCCTGCCACCCGGCTGCAGTGCGTACAACGCGGTTCCCTGCGTGTCCGGCGCGATGGACACAGTGTCCAACGGCACCGGGACGGTTCCTTCTACCTGGCCGTGCACGGCACTGACGATCGTCACGCTCGACGAGGAGGCGGTTCCATCCAGCACGTAGAACGTAGCGCCATTACTGCCGGTGACCAACTCACGGGCTGGCGCGCCAAGCGGGACGGTCCGCGTCACCGCCGCGGTGTTGCTGTTGAGCAACTCCAGTGCCCCTGCGTTGCCCGCCCCCAGTGCGACGCCGATCAGGCCCGTTGGTGACTCCGCCACCGACCGGGCGACGCTGCTCACCGGAACGCTCCCCAGCAGACGCCCGCTGACGAGGTCGAACTCGTACAAGGCTTTGACCTTCGCCGTGCCGGCCAGCGCCCAGATGGTCGCGTTGGGCTGGGCCCCAGCAGCGCTGAGAAGCCCTTTGGGAGCGGCAATTACCCGTTGCGGGTGGATCACCGAGGCCAGCCCCGCTGACCGGGCGCCGGCACCACCGGAGCACGCCATCAGCGGCAGGACGCTCACCAGCAGAACCGTGAGCGCGCCAGCGCTCCGGCGCGCCTTCAGGCTAACCATGTTGTTACTCTCATCCCCAGTCGATTTCATTTTCGCAGCGGTAGCTCTGGCTGGCGTCAGCCTGGACCGGGCGCATCCTGAGTCCCACTCAGCCCAGGATGCGCCCGGAGATCAGGAAGTCACCCGGCGGCGCCTGCTCATGGCGAGCCCTCACATCCCGGTCAGGACCAGCGCCCCGGCGAGGATTGCCGACCCGGCATCGGGCATGCCGGTTACTGACCCGGTGGCCCCACTGACCGGACCCGTGACCTGCCCAGGGGAGAACACGGCGACATCAGGGTTGGAGTCGAAATTCAGCCGGAGCGCACCCGTACCAACGGTGGCATTCCTGTCGGCCGCGAAGGTGGCGCCGTTCCAGACCCCGACAACGGCCGACGGATGGATCGACGGCGAGCGCATCGTGAGAGTGACTGGTTTGAGGAACTTCCCCGGATAGGTAGAGCCGTTCTTCTGGACCTGGATGCCTACCCCAGCCATCATCGTATATCCAGGTATGCCGGGGAGGGCCGTTAGTGCCTGAGCGGGCTCGGTCACCGTGAACTGAACCGGTGCCGCGAATGCAGATTTCGGAATGGAGAGATTCACTCTGGTTCCACCCACCGTGATCGGCCCGATGTCCCCGCCCTTGACCGTCACCGTCTGGCTGGTGATGACCACGGAGAAACCACCAGGCAGTACAATCCTGACTCCTCCTGGCGGCGGCCCATAACCGCCAACGGCCAGGGCCGTTGCTGCTGAGCCTGCCACGCAGGCGGAACTGACTGCAGTGACAATGGCCAGCTTGCCTATGGGCGCACCGATCCTGCGCCTGAATATATGTGAATTATCCCGATGCATTTTGAGACCCCCCGTCTCTCTGCCGGTCGGCAGTGTAACTAAAAGCCATTGGCCCGTCAAGCGCGGACAGCAATAGAGCTCGCGCGGACAGGGCGAGCTCTTATTCAGAAGTTCAGATTCTTCAAAGAACGGCCGATAGTGACCCGGCTGCCAGTCATGTGCGCCACCTGGATCTTCAGGCGTGAATGCGCACGACCGTCATAAACCCGGCGCAACGCTATAACACGCAGAAAAGAACCCGCCCGCCAGGCATGGCTTCCCCGCGGGCGATGGCGGCCGACCGGGCGCGCCGCTTTCATGCTGCATAGTTCAGCCCGTTCGTCGACGATCATGACAGTCACTTAAAGTAGCAGACGTTCGCCCAACGTGACAAGATCTCTGCTGGATACCTGAGATGGCTATGAAGCGAGGGACCGATATGAGAAGCTTGCACCCGCGTGGAAAGGCTTCGGCCGTTAGCGTGCTGACCGCCGGATACATTGCGATATCCGCCACGGTTTTCCCCGCCCACCATGTCACAACCACGGTGGCGGCACCCACCGCCAGGACGTCACGCCCGGCGCAAGCTGGCCGGGCGCCAAAGGTGCCGGGGCTGAGCATCAACGTCAGTGACGGCCAGACAACCGCCCGGGTGGGCGACCGGCTCAGCTACACGGTGAACATCAAGGACATCGGCACGGTCGCTGCGCCACATCTGAAGATCACCCAGACCCTGCAGCCGGGCCTGCGGTTCCTGTCAGCCAGCGAGCACGGTGCCGGCACCGCGGGAGTCGTCACGTGGTATGCGGGCGTTCCTGCGGGCGGTACGCGGGCCTTCAGGGCCGATGCCCTGGTGACGCGCACGCCGGCCCGGCAGCTCCGGCTGGCGGTGGTCGCCTGCGCGGCGGTGGCTGGCAGCAGCCATCCCCTGGTGTGCGCGGCGCACCTCGACCGGTTGCCCGCCAGCGCCACGGCCCGGCGGGCACACGGTGCCGCGACCGCGTCAGCCGGAAGTGACACTCTCACATACACCGTTGTGGGCCTGGTTTTGTTCGCAGTAGCCGCGCTCACGGGAATCGCCGGCTACCGGGTGCGCAGGCGGGCGCGGCGGTCAGCTTGACCCGCCGGGCATCCGGTCAGCGATTGAATGGCACCCGCGCAGCCGGTGCCAGCCTGACCCGCCGGCGTCCGTCGGCCACGTGCCGTCCCCAGACGGTGGCGATGACGAGCACGGCGAGCAGGAGACCCGCTCCCCACGCCGCCAGGGGCAGCCCCAGCAAGAAGCCAGCGGTGCCAGCGAACTGGATGGTCGCCGTGGCGGTGCGCGTGGTGAGCCCGCTCACCAGGGTGACGGCCGCCAGCCAAGGGCCGTTGGGCAGCCCCTCGGCAGGTGCGAACGTCATGGTCCATGACTGACCGGGAGCCAGGGTGACGACCTGCTGCGACGGGAACGGGCCGGCGCTGGTGCCGCCCGGGCCGCCGGTGAGCCGTACGGTGCCGTGCAGGTCGACGGCCCGCCCGCCGGTGTTGCGCACATGGACGAGGATGGATGGATGGCCGTCGGCCGTTCGCTGGCCGTTGACCGACGTGATGGAGAACGCCGTCGGCGGTGCGCCGCCACGGCCGACGGCCAGATATACGCGGATGCCGACGCGGGAGATCTCGTTGACGCCAAGACCTGCGGCGGTCCGTGTGTGGGCCGCTTGCTGGACCCATATCACACCGTAGTGCTCGCCCATGGTCGCCGTCCGTGGCACCTTGATCGTGACCGTGTCCATCACGGACGACTCCGGGCGCACGGTGAGCACCGGATGCTGAACGCTGATCCAGCCGGTCAGCTCGCTGCGGGTAGCGCCGGCATCACCGGTGAACAGCCCGCGGCTGATCCGGGCCGCGTCTGGGTACACGGCGAAGTGCGCCGTGTGCCTCTCGTCATTCACGATCATGATCCGGCGGTGAACGGTCGTGTTCGACGGAAGGTAGTCGACGAAGTACTCGTACGCGCGATAGTCGTGCGCCTCGGACACCGGCACGTCCACGATCCGGGCCCCGAAGCGCTGTGCGTCCGGTCTGATATGAGACATCGTCGCGGCGAGCGCCCCAGTGGCAGGCATCAGGATCCCCGCCACCGCGGCGAGCATGATCATCCTGATCAGGCGTCGCACATCGATCTCCTGGTTCTTCGTTAGGCCATCCCGGTGGCCCCGCCTCCGGTCACGGCAGTGACGGGCTGGGGCCGGAGGCGGCTGTCCTACGTGATGTGGCCACCCGGGCCGGCGGCGGCTGGCGGCCGGTGGGTGATCAGGACACTGACTGGGTGAGGGTCGCGGTGTAGGCGCCACCGACCGCACTGGACGGCACCGCCACCGCGAGTGCCGGGTTCCACGACGCGCTGTTGTCCCCCACCCCGGCGGAGCCCGTGACAGTGGGCTGCGCAGCATTCGACAGCGTGACCGGGGTCCCTGTCGCCGTGATCGTCCCGGTGGTCGTGATAGTGCCGGGGTCATAGGCGACATCGGTCGCCGGGATGGTTTCGGCGGGCGTGCCGCCGCCGGTGGTGAAATCGCTCGAGGAGACGGTGGCCGTCCAGGTCGCGGTGAGCAGTGCCCGGGCGTCAGTCACCGCGACCGGCCCCAGTGCGCCGCTGATCGTGGTGCCCGGGCCCCCCGCTCCCAGGTCCACGGTGGTTGGCGCGGTCATGGTGAGCGCGCCGACGGTGACCGTGAACGTCATGGTCGTGTCCGGGTCACCGCCGCCTGGGGTGTCCGCGACCCGGGTGGTGGTGGCGGCCATGACGGGTCCCGTCATCGCCGCAGAGGTCAGCATCGTTGCCCCGATGGCCGCCATGCTGAGCGCAAGCGCTATGGATTTTCGCATCTTTCCCCCGGTATTTCGTTCCAGTCTCTGCGAGTTTTGACGGTGAGCCTGGCTGGCAGCAGGAACGTACAGATCCTCGCGTTCGCAGCCAGACCCCCGGAGAAACCTGGATAGTCCAAGTATCTCTTTGTGGTACGTAATTGACAGCAGGAGCTTATCCCGGATCCCGGGAGACTACCAGACTCTTTTACCGCAGTGTTGCCGCACGATCAGGGCGTCCACCTGGGGGAATATCCGATTCACCCTTGTTTGCCCACTATATGCTGACCTTATGCGCATTTGGAGTTAATCGGCATACAAATAATTTAGAAAGAAAATTTACCCCGCGGTGGTATACCGCCCTGCGGGTCCCTGGGTACCATTGCGGGAGGCTTATTCAGAACGGGCCAGCGAGCTTGCCGCCGAGGGGACCAGCAGCGGCAGGCATACGGCGAGGAGTTCTGAGCAGGTTTCGTCATGCGGGCTTTATAGCGGCCCGGACATTCTCGGGGGCATTGGGAGCGCAGCCGTGGCATCTGCCGTGGAGGCTATTCTCGTCGGTCTGCTGCTGGCTGGGCTGGCCGTTTGTTTTCGCCGTGGCACGCGGCTGGCGGCAGCCGCTGTCATGACCGTAGCCGGGCTGGCCGTCTCGGCTCCCGCACAGATCGCGGCGGCCAGCAGCACGACGCTGTTCGCCCAGTCGTTCAGCAACAACACGGTGAACAGCACCTATCCCGTGTCGGTTCCCGCGCCATCGAGTGGTGAGACCAACTCAGCCTGCCTGACCGCGTCGGGCAACACCAGCAGCGGCGTGCTGCATAGCTGCCCCACCAGCACCGACCCTGAAGGGTCGGGCAATCTCCGCCTGACGGCCGCATCCGGGGGCGAGGAGGGCGGCGTCTTCTCCGCGGCGAGCGTGCCGACGTCTGAGGGTATCGACGCGACCTTCAACACCTACCAGTACGGCGGCACGGATGCCGACGGCATCGCGTTCGCGCTGGCCGCGGTCAACCCGGCCAACCCGGTGTCACCGGCGAACATCGGGCATAGCGGGGGGGCGCTCGGTTACTCGGCCAACGCCGTGGCGGGCGAGGTCGGCCTCGCCGACGGTTACCTGGGTATCGGCCTGGATGTCTACGGTAACTACAGCACCAGCGCGTACGAGGGCACCGGCTGCACCAACCCCCCCTACATCTCCACGACCGGCGCGCAGGTGCCCGGCCAGGTCGTGGTCCGCGGTCCCGGCAATGGCACCGTCGGGTACTGCGCGGTCAACAGCAGCGCAACGAGCACATCGTCGAAGGCGCTGGCGCTGCGGGCGTCCACCCGCACCGCCTCAGAAGTGCCCGTCGAGGTCGCCATCAACCCGACCGCGCAGGCGTTCACCACCGCCTCGGGCCTGGCGGTCGCGGCCGACAGCTACGTGGTCGCCTTCACCCCGGCGGGCGGATCGCTCACCAAACTCTCCGGCACGCTGCCGACGGTGCCCGCTGGCCTGTACCCCTCGTCGTGGGTCAACTCAACCGGGTTCCCCCAGCAGCTCGCGTTCGGCTGGGTGGGCTCCACCGGCGCCGTCACCGACTTCCACGAGGTGGACGCGGTCAACGTGGTCAGCTTCAACCCGGTGCCGCAGCTCACGGTGGCGCAGACCAGCTACAGCGCCGCCTCACCGGCGACCGGCGCGCCGGTGACCTACACCGTGAGCCCGGGGGTTTCCTCGTCGGGCACCAGCGAGCCCAAGACGGTGTCGGTCAGCGAAACGCTGCCGGCCGGGGTGACCCCGGTCGGCGCATACGGCTCGGGATGGACCTGCGCCGCCCCATCGGGACAGGTGATCACCTGTACCGACAGCTCCGCCCCGTTCGCGGCTGGCACGTCGCTGCCGGTGATCACCGTGGAGGGAATCGTCACCGGCTCTGGGGTAACCGCCAGCAAGATCCAGTCGGGTACCACGGTGACCGCGTCTTCGTCCGACGGCATCCCCGGCATCGCCACCAGCACGACAGCGGGCACGCTCCCGTCGGCGCCGTCCGGCATCACCCTCACCCCCAGCTCGGGCACGATCGCGGGCGGGAACGCGGTGACGATCTCGGGCACCAGCATCTCGGGCGCGACCGCCATCGAGATCGGCACCACGGCCCAGCAGCAAGCCGGCACTCCGGTGGTCCTGCTGCCCTGCCCGTCCGGGGCGGCTCCGGGGTGCTTCACCGTGTCCGGCAGCAACCTGTCCATCTCCTCGATGCCCGCGGTGACGGCGGCCGAGACGGTGAACGTCACCGTGGTCACGCTCGGCGTTGCCGGGGCGGCCAGCTACGTCTATCAGGACAAGCCCGGCACACCGGCGGCTCCCACGGCCACGGCCGGCATCACCAGCGCCACCGTGACCTGGGTGGCACCCGCGAGCAACGACAGCCCGATCACCGGCTACGTGGTCACGCCGTTCCTGAATGGGGTGGCCCAGACACCGCTGTCCTACGACGCCTCGACCACCACCCGCACCCTGACCGGGCTGACGGCCGGGGCCTCGTATACGTTCACGGTCGCGGCGGTGAACGCGGTCGGCACCGGCCCGGCCAGCCCGCAGTCCAATGCGGTGGTCCCGTTCACGCTGCCGGGCGCGCCGGCTATCACCGCGGTCAGCGCGGGGGACGCGGCCGCCTCCGTGAGCTGGAGCGCTCCGGCAAGCAACGGCGGCAGCGCGATCACCGGCTATGTGGTCACGCCTTACATCGCCGGTGTCGCCCAGACGCCGCAGACGTTCAGCAGCACCGCGACCACCCAGACGGCGACCGGCCTGACCCCCGGCACCAGCTATACGTTCACGGTCGCGGCAGTGAACGCGGCCGGCACCGGCCCGGCCTCCGCACAGTCCGCCGCGGTCACCGTGAACGCCGGGCCGAGCCTGACGTTCAGCGCCCCGCCGGCCGGCGAGGCCGGCATCGGCTACAGTGACCCGCTGACCGCGACCGGCGGCACCGGCGCGCTGACCTGGTCGGTCAGCAGCGGGAGCCTGCCGGCTGGCCTGTCGCTCAACTCGGGCACCGGGCTGCTTTCCGGCACCCCGGCTGCCAGCGGCAGCTCCGCGTTCACGGTCAAGGTAACCGACACGACCGGGCATAGCGCGACCAAGGCAGTGACGCTGGTCATAGCCGCCGCACCGTCCCTGTCGAACCCCGCACCTCCCGCCGGGCAGGCCAGCGTGTCCTACAGCGACGCACTGACCGTCACCGGCGGCACCGGCCCCTTCGCCTGGTCGGTCAGCGGCGGCGGCCTGCCGCCCGGGATCACGCTGAACTCCGCCACCGGGACCTTGTCCGGCGTCCCGGCCACGGCCGGCCTGTACTCGTTCACCGTGCGGGTGACCGACTCGTTCGGCCTGACGGCCACGCAGGGCCTGAACCTGACGGTCGCGGTCGGTCCGCTGGTCATCGCCGCGTCCGCGAACACCAATACGGCAGCGCAGGGCGGCATCGTGCGCTACACGGTCACGATCACCAACACGGCGGCAAGCGCTTACACCGGCGTCACGTACTCGATCCCGCTGACGACCGTGCTGCAGGACACCACCTACAACAACGACGCCGCGGCGACCGCTGGCACGGTGTCGGTAGCCAGCCAGACGCTGACCTGGACCGGGACGCTGGCGGCTGGGGCGAGCGCGACAGTGACCTTCTCGGTCACCGTGAACAATCCCTACACCGGCAACGGCACGCTGTCGGTGACGGTGACCTCTGCGACGACGGGCACCAACTGCCCGGCGGGCAGCACCGACGCCCGGTGCAGTGTGTCCATCCCGGTCTCGGCCGTCACCATCGTGCAAAGTTCCACCGTGACCGCGGCGGCACCGGGTGCCGTGGTCCACTTCACCATCACGGTCACCAACTCCGGTGCGGTCAGCTACACCGGCGTCACGTTCACCGACCCGCTGGGCGGCATGCTGGATGACGCCTCATACGACGCTGACGCGGCGGCCAGCAGCGGCACGGTGTCGGTGGCCAGCCAGACGCTGACCTGGACCGGGAGCCTGGCACCCGGGGCGGTTGCAACGATCACCTTCTCGGCCACGGTGAACAACCCCGACACCGGGAACAAGATCCTCACCAGCACGGTCACCTCAGCCACGACCGGCAGCAACTGCCCAGCTGGCGGCACCGACCCGCGATGCACGATTACGGTCGCGGTGCAGGCCCTGACCATCAGCTCCACCGCAAGCACGGCCACAGCTACACCGGGGGCCACCGTCAGCTACACGATCACCGTGACCAACACCGGCCAGGCCAGCTACACCGGGGCAAGCATCTCCGATTCGCTGACCGGGGTGCTCGACGATGCCACCTACAACGGCGACGGCACCGCCAGTGCCGGCAGCTTGTCATATATCAGCCCGACCCTGACCTGGACCGGCAGCCTGACGCCCGGCGCGACCGCGACGATCACCTTCTCGGCCACGGTGAAAAACCCCGACACCGGCAACAAGACGCTGGTCACCGCGATCACCTCACCGACGCCCGCGAGCAACTGCCCGGCGTCGGGGCCCGCACCCGCCTGCGGTACCTCGGTCGCCGTCCTGGTGCCCGCGCTGACCATCGCCGCCACCACCAGCAGCGCCAGCACCGTGCCCGGTGCCACCGTGTCCTACACCATCACCATCACCAACACCGGCCAGACCCCCTACACCGGCATCACCGTGACCGACGACCTGTCCGGGCTGCTGGACGACGCCGGCTACAACGGCGACGCCGCCGCCAGCGTGGGCGCGGTCTCGTTCACCAGCCCGACCCTGACCTGGACCGGCACCCTGGCCACCGGTGCCGCCGCGACCGTCACGTTCTCGGTCACCGTAAACACCAACACCACCGGGGACCAGATCCTGACTACCACCGTGACCTCGGCCGCGCCCGGCAGCAACTGCCCGGCCGGGAGCACCGACCCGCGCTGTGTCACCTCGGTGCCGGTGCTGATCTCCGGGCTGGACCTGACCGTCACCGCGAACGCCGCCTCGGCCGCACCCGGCTCCACCGTGAACTACACGGTCCTTGCTGACAACACCGGCCAGACCACCGACACCGGGGTGAGCTTCACCGCCGCACTGGCCGGGGTGCTGGATGACGCGGCCTACAACGGCGACGCCGCGACCAGCGTGGGCGCGGTCTCGTTCACCAGCCCGGACCTGACCTGGACCGGCACGCTGGCCGCCGGGGCCGTCGCGACGATCACGTTCTCGGTCACCCTCGCCAGCCCCGACACCGGTGACCACCGGCTCACGGTCACGCTCACTTCCACCGCGGCCGGGAACACCTGTGCGGTGGGCAGCACCGACCCCTCCTGCTTCTCGGCTGTGACGGTGTCTTCGCTGGCCATTACCAACAACGCGGACGTGACCTCCACCACCCCGGGCGGCGTGGTCAGGTTCACCGCGACGTTCACCAACACCGGCCAGACCCCCTACAACAACATCACCATCGCCACCAA
>DASXMU010000331.1:0-4717 GCA_036495485.1 Streptosporangiaceae bacterium | reverse complement strand
GCTCGCCACGGGCCAGGGTCACCTGAGCCTGCGAGGACGCGAGCAGGCCGGGCATGTCAGGTGCCCCGACCGCGAAGGCACCCGGATCGAGGGCCAGCCGCCAGCGTCCCTCCCGCGCCCGCAGCCCGGCATCCACTGCCGGATCATCGGCGGGCACCAGCCCGGTCAGCCCGGATACCCGCAGGTAGCGGGTGGCGGCCTCGTCCCGGGAGGCGAACCAGGCCACGGGCCGGTCAGCCAGAGACCGGGCGCGCTCCAGCTCCTCATCGGTCCAGCAGACCTTGATCCCCAGGCCGATGACCGCTCGCACGCCCGCGCCGAACCGGCCACTGGCCAGCGCCAGGCCGACGGCACCGCCCAGCGAATGCCCCAGCACCACGGCTTCGGCATCCGGCGGGACGATACCGGCGACGGCGGCGGCGAAACCGTCAAAGGTATACCCAGCCAGCGGTGATGAGCCGCCGTGACCTGGCAGATCTGGCGCTACCCAGCGCCCTGGCCACCGCTCGGCCAGCAGCGGCCACCACGCGGCCCACACATCGGCCGTCGCACCCAGGCCATGCAACAGCACCAGCAGCGGCTCCCCACTGCCGCCCTGCTGAACCCGCAGTCCTGTCTCCACAGCGGCAGTTTCCCATTTATGGCGTCACCCGGACTCACCATCACCAGTTTGGCAAGGTCACGTCTGGTACAGGGCCGTGGTCCAGCCCCTGGGTCTTCGGCGCGGCCGCTGTCATGGACGCCGCAGCCGTCACCCGCTGATTGCCGCGCGGACCAGGCACTTTTGGCATTACCGCTAGATTCGGCTACGTTTGCCGTCGCATGCCCATCCGAACACAAGGAGAGACGATATGGTTGCAGGGGGTAAGATCGCGTCCCTAGCTGAGTAGACCAAGGTGCCCCGACCAGCGTGATTCCAGCACGTGGCCGGGGCTTTTGCATGGCAAAGAACCTCGGAGGTAACAAGCCATGTTGCTGCCAAGTATTGCAGCAGGCAGTGCCGCTAAGACGCTGATAGCCGTCACGATTTCGCTACATCCGGTGACAGTCAAGCACGACAGCGGCTATGTGACCGTCAAGGCCGGCAACACGCTGAGCTCGATCAGCCAGCACGAGTGGGGCACCCCGGCCGGCTGGCCGGCCCTGTGGTGGGCCAACCGGCACGCCGTGTCCGATCCGGGCACGATCCGGGCGGGCCAGCGGCTCCAGGTGCCGTCCTCGCACACGGTGAAGCCGTGGCTGACCCGCCGTGCCATGGCGGCGATGGGCCCACAGCCCGTGGCCGGGCCACCGGCGGGCGCCGCACCGGCGCCCGCTCCGTCCGTGGCCGCCTCCTACAGCGGCGGGTCGGGCGGCTTCCAGTCCTGCGTGATCGCGGCCGAGAGCGGCGGGGACGCCGGGGCGGTCAACCCCTACAGCGGCGCGGGCGGCCTGTACGGCTTCCTGCCGTCCACCTGGCAGGCACTCGGTTACTCCGGCCTGCCGGAGAATGCGTCCGTGGCCGAGCAGAACGCCGCGTTCGCCAAGGAGTACGCGCAGACCGGCGGAAGCGCCTGGGCGCCCTACGACGGCTGCTAGACCCACTCGGCAGGAGCCCCGGCCCGCGCTGGCCGGGGCTCCTGCCCGTTCCACCGGCTCCCGTCTCCTGGCTGGCCAGGTCCCGGTCGGCTGATCGCCGATAGGCCCGCCTGGGACCGCTCCATAATTTCTTTTTGAAAAGGAAATTTCTCGAGCGAACCGCGCGACGAAATGGCCAGCCGGCCCAGCCGCACCGGCCCGATTTCACGCTGGCTGGAACTGACAGGACAATGGAAGCCGCAAACACGAGAGATGACAGGGCTGAGAGCAGGCGCAGTGCGGATCGGGCTACTGGGACCCCTCGCGGTACAGGACGAGGCGGGCCGGCCGGTGCGGGTCGGCGGATCCCTGGTGCGCGTGCTGCTCATTCTGCTGGCGCTGGACGCCGGCCGGGTCGTGCCCGCGTACTCACTGATCGAGCGGCTGTGGGACGACGAGCCTCCGGCGAATGCGGCCAACTCGCTGCAGTCCCTGGTGTCCCGGCTGCGCACCTCGCTGCGCCAGGCGGGCCTGGGCGGCCAGGTAATCGAGTCGCATCCGGCGGGCTACCGGCTGGCGATCTCGCCGGACGAGGTCGACACGGTGGCGTTCGAGCGGCTCGCCAGGGACGGCAGCCAGGCGCTCGCCGTTGGTGACGCGGTCACCGCCGCCGGGCTGCTGCGCGAAGCCCTTGGTGCCTGGCGCGGGCCAGCCCTGGCCGACGCGCCGGGCGCGCGGTTCGCGGCCGGGCCCGCCGCCCGGCTTGAGGAACTGCGCACCCGGGCCGCGCTGGACCTGATCGAGGCCGGCCTGGCCCTGGGGGAGAGCGACGGCCTGGCCGGGGAGTTGCGGGACATGATCGCCGCCGACCCGGTGGCCGAGCGGCCGCGCGGGCTGCTCATGCGCGCCCTGTATGCCGCCGGGCGCCAGGCCGAGGCGCTGGCCGTCTACACCGAGCTGCGCGAACTGCTCGCCAGTGACCTCGGTATGGACCCGTCCCCCCAGCTCGAGCAGATCTATCTTGGCGTGCTCCGCCAGGACCTCGAGGACCCGGCAGGGAACGGCCGGGCCAGCCGCGCCCCGGCGGCGTCGCCCGCTAAGCCGGAACCGCCCCGGCTGACCGGCGTGCGCAAGCCGCTGACCAGCTTCGTCGGCCGGGATGAGGATGTCACCCGGGTGGTGAAGATGCTGGCCGAGGGCAGGCTGGTCACGCTCACCGGTCCGGGTGGGGCCGGCAAGACCCGGCTGGCCACCGAGACGGCGACGCGGCTGGCCGAGCAGGCCCAGGGACCGGACGGCCGCCGGGTGTGGTTCGTGGAGCTGACCCCGGTCGCGGATCCCGGCGAGGTGCCCTACGCGGTGCTGCACGCGCTCGGCATCCGGGAGGTCCCGGTGATCACCATGGCCGGGACCGGCCAGCCCACCGTGCCCGCCGACCCGGTGCAGCGGCTGGTGGCGGTGCTCGCCGAACGCGGCGACCTGCTCATCCTGGACAACTGTGAGCACGTCGTGGCTGCTGCCGCCGCGCTCACCGATCAGGTGCTGGCCGGCTGCCCTGGTGTGCGGGTGCTGGCGACCAGCCGGGAGCCGCTGCGCATCACCGGAGAGGCGTTGTGGCCGGTACCGCCGCTGCCGGTGCCGTCGGCCGCCTCGCCGGAGGCAGCGCCGCCTGGCATGGTCGCGGGCTATGCCTCGGTCCGGCTGCTGGCCGACCGGGCGGTCGCCGTGCGCCCGGATTTCACCGTGGACGAGGCCAACGCCGCCGACGTGGCCCGCATCTGCTGGGCGCTGGATGGCATGCCGCTGGCGATCGAGCTGGCCGCGGCCCGGCTGCGCACGCTGTCCGCCGCCCAGCTCGCGCAGCGCCTCGACGCCAGGTTCGACCTGCTGACCGGGGGCAGCCGGACGGCGGCGGCGCGCCACCAGACCCTGCGCGCAGTGGTGGACTGGAGCTGGGAACTGCTGTCCGGGCCCGAACAGGTGCTGGCCAGACGGCTGGCCGCTTTCCCCGCCGGAGCCACGCTGACCGCGGCCGAGCAGGTCTGCCAGGACGCTAAGCTGCCCTCCAGCAGCGTCCTGCCCGCGCTGTTCGGCCTGGTAGAGAAGTCGTTCCTGACCGTCGATGGGAACGGTGAGCCGCGGTACCGGATGCTGGAGACGCTCCGGGCCTATTGCCTGGAGCGGCTGGCCGAGGCCGGGGAGGAAGGCCGGGTGCGGCGCGCGTTCGGCGTGCACTTCGTGCAGCTCGCCGAGACGGCCGACCCGCTGCTGCGCACTGCGGAGCAGGGCGCCTGGATACAGCGGCTGACCGACGAGCAGGACAACCTGCACGCGGCCCTGCGCTGGGCTGTCGACCACCCGGATCCGGTGCTGGCGCTCCGCCTGGCGCAGTCGCTCGGCTGGTTCTGGCTGCTGCGCGGGCAGCGCCGGGAGAGCGCTGCCCTGTGCGGGGACGTCCTGGCGATGAGTGAGCCCGCCGGGCTGGCCGGCCTGGACACTAGCGGCCTGGATGTGGTGCAGGCACGCGCCATCTGCGCCATGACCGCGATCAACGCGAGCTGGGACATCGCCGCGATGCGGGAGCCGCTGACGGACGTGGAGCCGGTGGTGATGCCGGAGCCGCTGGACGGCGCGCTCCCGGATCCGCTGCCGCATCCGCTGGTGATCGTCGGCACAGCCATGCTCGGCCTGTACATCAAGCAGGATCCGGGATGGTCGATGCAGATGCTGGCCAGGTATTCCGAGGCGCCCGACCCGTGGCTCCGGGCGAGCACCCGGCTCATGCACGCGTTCTTCTCGATGGGCATCGGGCACGCGGACCTGATCACCGGCCAGTACGCCGAGGCGTTCGCCGGGTTCCAGGCGCTCGGTGACCGGTGGGGCATGGCGCTGGCGCTGATGGGCGAGGCCGACTTGGCCCTGCTGCACGGTGAGCACGTCAAGGCCATCGCCGCCCTGGAGCAGGCGATCGAGCTGAGCCGGGCCCTGACCGACTGGGAAGACACCGCACAGAACATGATCGGCTGCAAGCTCAGGCCGACCAGGTCCTCCATGTTCGTCCGGATCTTCAGCACGCTCCGCCAGGTGAGGGTGAAGGTGTTCCTGAGCCCGGTCACCGGGGCCAGCCGGTGCGGCCGGAGGGGGGAGGGCAGGGTAGCCG
>DASXMU010000330.1:0-10031 GCA_036495485.1 Streptosporangiaceae bacterium | reverse complement strand
GCCCGCCCGGCGAAATAGGTGTCCCAGTAGTTGCGCAGGCCGAGCGCCAGCAGCGCCCCGGCCGGCTCGTCAGCCGCATAGGGGATGAGCCCGACCGGCTCCACGAGCCCGAACATGCGGCGGGCAGTGGTGCCCGGGGTGAGCGGTGTCATGATCGCAACCCTTTCATCCGCAGTGTGTCCCTCACCCCTGCAACGAACAACCCGGCCGCGATCCGACACTCAGCCCGGCCTGGGCGGCGATCGTGATGCGGGGAATCGCTGGTCTAGTTCGTCACCCGGTAGACGTCGTAGACGCCGTCGATGGTGCGGACGGCGCGCAGCACGTGGCCGAGGTGCTTGGGGTCGGCCATCTCGAAGGTGAACCGGCTGACGGCCACCCGGTCCCGGCTGGTGGTCACCGAGGCGGACAGGATGTTCACGTGCTGGTCGGACAGGACCCGGGTCACGTCCGATAGCAGCCGGGTCCGGTCCAGCGCCTCCACCTGGATGGCGACCAGGAAGACCGACTCCTCGGTGGGTGACCAGCGAACGCCGACCAGGCGCTCGGGCTGGGCGCTGCTCAGGTGCTTGAGGTTGTCGCAGTCGGCGCGGTGCACCGACACCCCATGGCCCCTGGTGACGAAGCCGGTGATCTCGTCGCCGGGGACCGGCGTGCAGCACCGGGACAGCCGCGCCCAGACGTCGGACGCATCCTCCACCATCACGCCCGAGTTCCCGGCCGGGGCCGGCCTGGGAGTCTTGGCCGGCAGCGTCACCTCGGCCAGGTCCTCCTGCGCACCGGCCAGCCCGCCGGCCGACCGGATCAGCTTGGTGACCACCGACTGGGCGCTGACGTGCCCCTCGCCGACGGCCGCGTACAGTGCCGACAGGTCCGTGTAGCGCAGGTCGTGCGCGATGGCCAGCAGCGCGTCGCCGGTGGCCAGCCGCTGCAACGGCAGGCCCTGCTTGCGCATGGCCTTGGCGATCGCGGTCTTGCCGGTCTCGGTCGCGGCTTCCCTGCGCTCCTTGGAGAACCAGTGCCGGATCTTGTTGCGGGCGCGCGGGCTCTTGACGAAGTTGAGCCAGTCCCTGCTGGGCCCGGCATCCGGCGCCTTGGAGGTGAAGATCTCCACCGTGTCGCCGTTGTCGAGCTGGCTCTCCAGGGCGACCAGGCGGCCGTTGACCCTGGCGCCGATGGTCCGGTGGCCCACCTCGGTGTGGATCGCATAGGCGAAGTCGACCGGGGTGGCGCCCTGCGGCAGCGCGATCACCTCGCCGCGCGGGGTGAACACGTAGACCTCGGCGGCGCCCAGCTCGAAGCGCAGCGACTCGAGGAACTCGGCCGGGTCGGCGGTCTCCCGCTGCCAGTCCACGAGCTGGCGCAGCCAGGCCATGTCCTCGACGGCGGTGTCGCCGCCCCGGCCCGGCGGGGAGCCGACGACGGTCTCCTCCTTGTACTTCCAGTGCGCGGCCACCCCGTACTCGGCCCGCCGGTGCATCCCCCAGGTGCGGATCTGCAGCTCGACCGGCTTGCCCTCGGGGCCGATTACCGTGGTGTGCAGCGACTGGTACATGTTGAACTTGGGCAGCGCGATGTAGTCCTTGAACCGGCCGGGCACCGGGTTCCACCGGGCGTGGATGGTGCCAAGCGCCGCGTAGCAGTCCCTGACGGTGTCGACCAGCACCCGGATGCCGACCAGGTCGTAGATCTCGTCGAACCCGACGTTGCGGGCGATCATCTTCTGGTAGATCGAGTAGTAGTGCTTGGGACGCCCGGTCACGCTCGCCTTGATCTTGATCTGCCGCAGGTCGGTGGTGACGTCCTCGATGACCTCCTGCAGGAACATGTCCCGGCGCGGCGCCCGCTGGGAGACCAGCCGGGCGATCTCGTCATACCGCTTCGGGTACAGCGTCGCGAAGGCCAGATCCTCCAGCTCCCACTTGATCGTGTTCATGCCCAGCCGGTGCGCCAGCGGGGCGAAGATCTCCAGCACCTCGCGGGACTTGCGTTCCTGCTTCTCCCGGGGCAGGTAGCGAAGGGTCCGCAGGTTGTGCAGCCGGTCGGCCAGCTTGATCACGAGCACCCGGATGTCCCGGGACATCGCGACCACCATCTTGCGCACGGTCTCGGCCTCGGCGGTGTCGCCGTACTTGACCTTGTCCAGCTTGGTCACGCCATCGACCAGGGCGGCGATGTCCTCGCCGAACTCGCTGCGCAGCTCGGCCAGCGTGTAGGGCGTGTCCTCGACCGTGTCGTGCAGCAGCGCGGCGCACAGCGTCTCGTGGTTCATGCCCAGCTCGGCCAGGATGGTCGCCACGGCCAGCGGGTGGGTGATGAACGGGTCACCGCTCTTGCGCTGCTGGTTGCGGTGCCAGTACGCGGCCACGCCGTAGGCCCGCTCGATCTGCCGGATGTCGGCCTTCGGGTGCGTCGCCCTGATCGTCTTGATCAGCGGTTCGAGCACCGGGTTGACGCCCCCGCTGCGCTGCGCCCCCAGCCTGGCCAGCCGCCGCCGCATGGCCGCGGCGGACGGGGCGGCGGCCGATGACCTGGACTGCGAGCCACGGGCCACCTGGGCCCGGCCAGCCCGTTGTGAGCTGGTGGGACGGGCGGGCTTGGGTTGCGGGCCTGGCTCGGCCGGGGCGGCTGGCTCGGCCGGGGCGGCCTGAGTGCCCTCGGAGGTGGCGGCGTCCTGCCCGGTGCGGTCGCTCGCGGCAGGACGACGGGCCGCCTCGCCCCGGGTCGTGGGAGCCGGGATATCGTTGTTCCCGTCCTGTCCCATTCCGGACTGAGCGGCTTCGGTGCCTGTGGTCGCCGCTTCGCCAGCCAATGCCTTCCTCACGTCCGCCAGAACACCAGTGTATCGGCGGACGTTTCCGCAAGGATGCGGATGTTACCGCTAGTCAGCCAGGCGGCCGGTCAGACCTGCAGCAAGGTGCGGACCGGAAGCCCGGCGAGTTTGGCGCGGCCGTCCAGAAAGCCCAGCTCGAGGAGCACCGAGATACCCGCTACCTCCGCGCCTGCCTGCCGGACGAGCCCGGCGGCGGCGCGGGCGGTACCGCCGGTGGCCAGCACGTCATCGACGATCAGCACCCGCTCCCCCGGCCCGAACGCGTCGGTGTGCACCTCGATGGTCGCGGTCCCGTACTCCAGGTCGTAGGTCTGGGCATAGGTAGCCGACGGCAGCTTGCCCTGCTTGCGGACCGGGATGAAACCGGCGCCCAGGTGGCAGGCCACCGGGGCGGCCAGGATGAACCCACGCGCCTCGATGCCGGTGACCTTGTCGATCCGGCCGAACCCGGCACCCAGCGCGTCGGCTACCCGCTCCAGCATCCCAGGGCTGGCCAGCAGCGGGGTGATGTCCTTGAACAGGATCCCCGGCTTCGGGTAGTCAGGGACGTCGCGGATACCGTCCTTGATCAGCCGGTCGAGGTCGGGATCCACCGGCTACCTCTTCTTCTTTTTCCCGCTGGGCCGGCGGCTGGCCGCGGTGGTGCGGCGCGGCTGCTGACGGGGGCCGACCGGGCGCATCGGGCCACGGGCGGCCGTCCCGCCGGCCGCCTGGCCGGCGGCCACCGTGGAGTCCTCGGCTTCCCCGGTGTCGTCGTCGAAGTCCTGGGGCTCCCCGGTGTACCCGGCCCCGGTGTCCACGATCTCGTCCTGGCTGGCGGGCGGGACCGCGCTCCGGCCGCCCCGGTGGATGGTGATCCTCGGCGCGGTGGCCGCGGCCGGCGGGCCGCCGGTTACGGCGCCCATGTCCGGTTCCCCGGTCATCGTGGCGGCTGGACTGGCAGCGGTCTGTGCCTGGGCCTTGGCCGCAGCGGCGGCGGCCTTCCCGCTCTTCTCAGCCTGCCGCCTGGCCGCCCGGCCGCCCGCTTCGCGCAGCCCGACCCGCTTGGCCAGCGCCTTGTACTGGTGCTCGCGCTCCTTCAGGTTGGCCAGCACCGGGGTGGCGATGAAGATCGAGGAGTACGTGCCGGACATCATGCCCACGAACAGCACCAGGGCGAGGTCCTGCAGCTCGCCGGGGCCGAGCAGGGCACTGCCGATGAACAGAATCCCGGCCACCGGCAGCAGGGCGATCAGCGAGGTGTTGATCGATCTGACCAGGGTCTGGTTGAGCGCCAGGTTCGCCGCCTGGCTGTAGGTGCTCTTGCCCGAGCCGAGCAGCCCGGCCGTATTCTCTCTGACCTTGTCGAAGACCACCACCGTGTCGTAGAGCGAATAACCCAGGATGGTCAGCAGGCCGATGACCGACGCCGGGCTGACGGTGAAGCCGGCCAGCGCGTAGACGCCGACGGTGATCACGATGTCGTGCATCAGCGCGACGAAGGCGGCGGTCGCCATCTTCCACTCGAACGCGATCGACAGGTAGATCACGATCACGATCAGGAAGATGATCAGGGCCTCGGTCGCCTTGCTGGAGACCTCACCCCCCCAGGTCGGGCCCACGAAGTTGGGGCTGAACCCGGCCGGGAAGCCACCGGTGACGTGGATCGCGTGAGCGATGGCCTGCTCGAGTGCCTGCATCTGGCCGAAGTTGAGCTTGGCGCTCTGCACCTGCCAGCCGGTGCCGACGCTCTGCACGATCGCCTGGCTGCCGGCCGCCGAACCGGCCACCGCGTTGTGGATCTGGCCGATCGAGGAGTGCGGCGCGGCGAACTGCAGGATCGAGCCACCGCTGAAGTCGACGCTGAAGTTCAGTCCCCTGGTGGCCAGGGCGATGATGCTGATCAGCAGGATCAGCCCGGAGATGGTGTACCACCGGCGCGCGTTGCCGACGAAGTTGACCGATACCTCGCCGCGGTACAGCCGGCCAGGAATTTCGGTAAGCCTTGCCATCAGGCCTCCCTCGTAACGCGCACGGCGGGTCTGCGCACGCTGGACCGCCACGGCGTTCTGGCGCCCAGCCGGACCGGGTCGAGGCCGGACATCGGGTGCCCGCCGCTGAAGAACTTCGTCTTGGCCAGCAGGGTCAGCATCGGCTTGGTGAACAGGAACACCACGACGACGTCGATGAGCGTGGTCAGCCCGAGGGTGAACGCGAAGCCCTTGACGTCACTGACCGAGAAGTACCACAGCAGCAGCGCACACAGGAACGACACGGTGTCGGAGACCAGGATCGTGCGTCTCGCGCGTCTCCAGCCGCTCTCCACCGCCGGGCGCAGCGACTTACCCTCGCGGACCTCGTCACGCAGCCGTTCGAAGAACACGACGAACGAGTCGGCGGTGATACCGATCGCGACGATCAGCCCGGCGATACCGGACAGCTCCAGCGAGAACCCGGACGCCGCGTACTTGCTGAGCAGGACGACGGTCCCGAAGGCCAGGGCCGACGCGATGATCAGGCTGGAGACCGACACGATGCCCAGGCCGCGGTAGTAGATGAAGCAGTAGATCACGACCAGGCCGAGGCCGATGCCGGCCGCGATCAGCCCGGCGTCGAGCTGGTCCCGGCCGAGCGACGGCGAGACCGAGACCACGTTCTGCTTCTTCAGTGTGACCGGCAGCGCGCCGTAGTTGAGCTGCTGGGCGAGCAGTTGCGCCTGGGACTGGGTGAAGTAGGTGATCTGGGCCTGCCCGTTGGGGATGGTGCCGTTGATCGAGGGAGCCGACACGACCACCCCATCCAGCGCGATCGCGACCTGGTCGAGCACCGAGGTCGGCGCACCGTTGGCGAAGTACTTGCTGACCAGCTCCGAGGTGAGGGTGGAGAAGGCAGCCCCGCCCTTGCCGTTCAGCGAGACGTTGACCTGCCATTTGTTGCTGAGCGACTGCTGGGAGCTGGCTATGCCGGCCTGGGCGCCGGTGACATCCTTGCCGAGCACCTTCGCCGTGTCGAGCACCATCTTGGTACCCGCTACATACCCCGAGCTGGGCCCGGCACAGGCGACGATCTGCTGGTTCGGATTGTCGTATTTCTGGGGTGTGTAGCCGATCTGCGACTTCCACTTGTTCAGGTTGGAGCAGTTGAGCTTGTCGAACAGCGCGCGGACGCTCGGCGTGACCTTGGTCGCGTCACCGGACGCCGCGTTGCCCGCCGCCGGGGCGGTCGTGGTGGGCAACGGGGCCGGCGAGGACGGTGCCGACGGAGATGACGCGGTGGACGGCGAGGTGGACGGGCTGCTGCTCGCGTGAGCCTTGGCGGCGAGCAGCCGGGAGCCGCTGGACAGTCCCTGGGCGCCGGTCTGGCCTGCCGAGCCTGGCAGCCCTGCCGCATTGGACGACGACGTGCTGGCCGGGCTGGTCGCCGGCGTGGTGCTCGGGGTGGTGCTCGGCGTCGTACTCGGGGCGGTACTCGGCGACGTGCTCGGGGCGGTACTCGGCGACGTGCTCGGGGTGGTACTCGGAGTGGTCGCCGTCGACGCGGTCGAGCCGGGCCCACCGATCAGCAGCACCTGGCGGAAGAGCAACTGGGCGGTCTGGCCGACCAGGTTGAGCACGGCGTTCGCGTTCTTGCCCGGCACGGTCACCACGATGTTGTTGCTGCCCTGCTGCTGTACCTGCGCGCCGCTGAAGCCGGCCCCGTTCACCCGCGCGATCATGATGGTGATCGCTTCCTTCATGTACGCGGCATTGAGCGGCTTGCCGTTCGTCGTCTGCGCCGTCAGCGTCGCCTCGGTACCGCTGGACAGGTCGAGACCGAGCTGCACCTTGAAGTCGTGCTTCCAGTGCCCCGGGCTGAAGGCGTTGCCGCCGACGATCGCGAGCAGCATCACGATGATCACCACGAACAGCCCGGCCAGCGCCCGGCCCGGCCTAGAGGACGTCGTCTTGCTCTTCTGGCTCTTTTGGGTAGCCACTCTTGCCTGTCCCTCGGATCGGTTAGATCTCTGCCACCATCAGGCTGCCAGTTAACGCTGTGTCGCCGCTAGACCGTGTCCTGTGCCTTTGTCTCCTCGGCGGCCGGGGCGCTGCCGTTGGGGCTCTCGTCACCCAGATGAACGGCTGTGGTGCCGCCGTCGTGCCCGGACTCGTCATCTGCTACGTGAGTGACGTCGGTAACCTCGCCGTCACCAGGCGTCTCGTCGTGGGCGCCGGTGGTCTCGTCCTCGGCCGCGCCGTAGCTGGAGTCGTACTCCTCCTCGGGAGCGGCGTCGGGCAGCACCTCCATGACGGCCCGCCGGACGTACCGGCTGTGCACCCCAGGAGCGACCTCGAGCACCACGTCGTTGTCTTCGACGGCCACCACGGTGGCATACATCCCGGCCGTGGTACGCACGCGCTGACCAGGCTCGATCGTCCGCTGCTGCTCCATCATCGCGCGCCGCTTCCTGGACTGCGGACGCCACATCACGAAATAGAAGATCCCGAAGATAACTATGATGATGAGCAGGAAGGTGTACGAGGACCCTGAGGTCTTCGTCGCCGTCTTGGACACGGCGAGAATCATGTTCCCCATCACCGGGGCATCCTTCCGTTGATATTGCTGCAGGTGGCCTGGCACCGACAGATCGCGACGCCAGCCAGGCCAGTATCCGCCGCCCTCTGGCAGCCAACCGGCCAACTGCCGAAGTTTAGCGGTGCAAGTGCCACGCACCAACAGGCTACGGCGTCCGCCGGCCCGATCGTGACCTGCGCGCAACCCAATACAGACGGACAGGCCCCTCGGACGGCGCTGTTCACCCGGCGCCGGTACCGCTCGCGTGCCGCCTGATCCATCCGGAGTGGCACGGTGTCTTTGGATAAAAGAAAGAAAGAGAAGGCATGGTGGCAGCGAGTGATACCGTATGGTATCATGATCGTGTGGCTATGACACTCAGGCTCACCGACGAGCAGGCCGATGCACTGCGCCGCAGGGCGGAGGCTGAGCACCGCTCCATGCAGCAGGTCGCGCTTGCCGCGATCGACGCATACGTCCACCAGCCTGCTTCTCCACCGCAGCGGCGTGAAGCCGTCCGGGTCGCGGAACTCCTGAGCGCCTTCGCCGGCCTGCCCCCGATGGACCCCGATGTATTCCGCGCCGACCAGGACCGTCACGTCGACAGTGCGGCTCATCTAGACGCCTACGAGCGCGCCATCGGCCAGAAGGAACTCGGGTGAGTACCCGGCATCTGCGCGGTCTCGCCGATACAAACGTCCTGATCCACCTGGAACGCCTGTCGGCCGAACAGTTGCCTGTCGAGTTGCTCACAAGCTCCATCACGCTGGCTGAACTGTCGGCGGGGATACACCAGACCGATGATGCAGCCGAGCGGGGCCGCCGGATCGCGCGCCTGCAGCGCGTCGAGGCAATCTTTGAGCCACTCCCCTTCGACACCGAGGCCGCACGCCAGTACGGCGTGGTCGTAGCCGGGATCGTAGCCGCCGGGCGCAAGCCACGCCGCCGGGTAGCCGACCTGATGATCGCCGCCATCGCCGCTGCCCATCAGCTGCCGCTCTACACCACTAACCCCGACGACTTCGCCGGCGCAGAGGGCACCGTGAACCTGGTAGCCATCCCCCGCCCCGCGACCGTCTGACCGCCTAGCCGGGGGGCCACCCCATGGCAGTCCGTCCCGTCAAGCTGCGTGATCAGGGTTTCGTCGCTGTAGACCGAAGTCAGCCATTCGTCGTGCTGCCCGGGATTACTTCCGTCGACTGGCTCATACCGGCCGGTATGCTCCCGGTCGAGAAAGAAACGCGGCACGAACACGTGGCGCGGTACGCGCTCGAATGCTTTGCGCCATGCTGGCGTGTGTATGTATCCCTTGCTTGACAGGTCATCAGCGAGCGCATATTTAAGCCGCCGCACTTGACCGGAATCAGCGTCACTCGTATTGCGTATGCTCACGTCACCTCTCCTGTCAGTTCCAGGCTATGACGGAACTTTCGACAGTGCGCCATATTGCACCAGGATGGCCGCAGGCGGCCGAATGGGTAATTCCCTGGCTGGGCTACGGCGGCGTGCGGCAGAAGCAGACGGTGGCGGTAGAGGATAGCCTGCCCTGCCCGCCGAAGGTGCTGCGGGCTCTGTGGCGGCGGGCCGGTGCCGCGTCGCTGAAAACGATGTTCGACCTGCCCATTTGAGATGCGGAAACGCTAGCGAGCGTCCGCTTTCACCTCGCCGGTGAATGTGCGCCAGGCAGAGGCACTGAAACGCAGTTCCGGCCCTGAACGGTCCTTGGAGTCGCGCATGGCGACCATACCGAGCGGGCCAGCCACCTCGACGCATTCGCCGCCGTTGTCGCCGCTATGGCTGCTCTTCCGCCAGTTCCCAGCCACCTCGACGCACTCAGCGCCGTTGGGGCCGCTGTAGCTGCTCTTCCGCCAGCTCATGGTGTTCATAGCTGTTCCGCCACCTTCAATATCAGATCCCGTGAGGCTCCGCGCGGGAACGCCTCAGAGCGCAGCATGCCGGTGACCTCCCGCACCTTGGCCACGATATCGGGTTCACCTGTCGTCTGAGCCGCCGTAAGCGACTCCATGTAGACAATGGTAGGGCTCCCTTCACGCTCAGCTATCGAGCCGGCTCCTTCCAGCCCGGCATGAGCGGCTACCTCGGCCGGTATCACCTGCACCGTGACCTTCGGCAGCCGCTCGCCGATCTCGGCCAGATGGATGAGCTGCTCTCGCATCACCGCAGCTCCACCCACGCAGCGGTGCAGGACGGCCTCGGACATGACCACCGAGACCAGGGGCGGGTTCGGGCGGGTGAGGATCTGCTGGCGCTCCATCCGGCCGGCCAGACGTGTATCCAGCGATTTATTTTCATCCGATACACAGGCCAGAGTCGTACGGGCATACGCCTCGGTCTGGAGCACGCCAGGGACCAGGATGGGCGCCCAGTAGAACAGCGAGGTGGCGTCCTTCTCCGCGTCGGCCCAGGGGACGAAGTACTTGGGAAATGATCCCCCGTTCTTCCTGACGTGCGCTGCCCAGCGTTCGATCAGCCCGTTTTCGACCAGCGCGTTGAACTTAGGGAACTCCCGGGCGTACGCCTCGGCCACGTCCGGCGACGGCGGGCGGTGGCCGGACTCGGCCTTGGCCACGACCGTGCGCTCATAGCCGAGCCTGGCCGCCAGCTCCTCCTGGCTGCTGATCCCCGCCGCCAGCCGTAGCCTGCGCAG
>DASXMU010000329.1:0-4205 GCA_036495485.1 Streptosporangiaceae bacterium | reverse complement strand
TGGCCGAGTTGTTGACCACGTTGTGGACGAACCTCGGGCCGAAGGACCTGGCCTGCCCGGCCGTGACCGTGCGCACCGTCACCTCTGGCACCGGGCGGACGCCCGGCACCGTCTGCTCCTGCAGTTCACCGAGGGCGACGGCGAAGGCGCCACGCGACCCGCCGTGGTCGTGAAACCCGGTTTCCTGACCAGGCTGCCAGCTCAACAGCCACACCTCATAATCGTCGGTGAGTTCCATGCGCAGGTACCAGCGCCGCGCGGGATCATAGCGCACCAGGTTGTGCCAGCGCTCGGGGTGCGCGGCGGTGCTGGCCACGATCTGGCTCAGCCGGGCCTGGCTGAGCCTGGGGCGCGTCCTCGTTCCGGTCGTCACGAGACTGTCGCTGAGTACTGTCATCGGTTTCTCTGCCATATCTCTAGTTATTCGATCGTTAATATATGTAATATCATCCGGCGGCAGCCTCCCGTGGCCCATGTTGCGGGCTGCCGCCGGATTGTGATCATCACGTGACTTTGTGCTGTGCCACGGGCAGGGCAGAACGCGTTTTCTGGCTGGAAGCGGCGCGCCGGGCGGAGCGGTGCACGGGGGGCACAGGCCGGTGTAGCTGGCCCGAAACGTAAAATCGGGCAGCGTGGAAGCTGATCTGGAAGACCACGCCTGGACCGACACGCTCGCAGTGAGCACCATTGCGATCGCGGATCCCGGCGACCTGATCACCCGGCTGCCGGAGCCCGCCGCCGTCGCCTGGGTCCGGCGCGGCGAGGGCCTGATCGGCTGGGGCGAGGCGGCCCGGATCACGCTGCCCGCCGGTGTGGACAGGTTCACGGTCGCCGAAAAGTGGTTCCGGTCGCTGCTCGATTCGGCCGAGGTCGACGACCAGGTTGGGATCCCGGGCTCGGGGCCGGTGGCGTTCGGCAGCTTCAGCTTCGACCCCACCTCCGATGGGTCCGTGCTCACGCTCCCGCGTGTGGTGCTCGGCCGCAGGGACGGCCAGGCCTGGCTGACCACGATCGGCGCACCCGGCGGACCCGGCGAGATCGTTGATCCGTCACCGGTGGTGGCTCCCGGCCGGGTGCGCTGGCACGACGGCAGCCTGACCGCGCCCCAGTGGCAGCGGGCGGTCGCCGCCGCCGTTTCCGGCATCAAGGCCGGGCGGCTGCGCAAGGTCGTGCTGGCCAGGGACCTGTATGCGACCGCCCCCGAGCCTCTCGACCCGCGCGTGCTGCTGCACAGGCTGGCCGCCCGCTACCCGGACTGCTACACGTTCGCCTGCTGCGGGCTGGTCGGGGCCACGCCGGAATTGCTCGTCCGGCGGGAAGCCGCCGAGATAAGCGCGCTCGTGCTGGCCGGCACCACCCCGCGCGGCAAGGATGCCGGCTCGGACCAGGCGCTGGGCGCCGCGCTGCTGGCCTCCGCCAAGGACATCGAGGAGCACGGGTACGCGGTGGCCGGCGTCCGCCAGATCCTGACCCCGCTGTGCGCACGGCTGGACGTGGATCCCAGCCCGTTCCTGCTCAAGCTCGCGAACGTCCAGCACCTGGCCACCGCGGTCACCGGCACGCTGGCCCCCCAGCCCGGCCCAGCCGCCCACCAGAGCCCGGCCACCCGCAAAGGCCCGGCCGCCTCCCAAGGCCCGGCCACCCAGAAGGACCAGGACACGCACCAGGGCCCGGCACCGTCCTCGCTCGCGGTGGCCGCCGCCTTGCACCCGACCGCGGCAGTCTGCGGAACGCCCACCGAAACGGCGATGGAACTGATCCGCGATCTCGAGGGCATGGACCGTGGCCGCTACGCCGGGCCGGTCGGCTGGCTGGACGCGCAGGGCAACGGCGAGTGGGGCATCGCCATGCGGTGCGCCGAGGTCGATGGTGCCAGGGCGCGGCTGTTCGCCGGCTGTGGCATAGTGGCCGGATCGGACCCGGCCGCCGAGCTTGCCGAGGCGCAAGCGAAGTTCAAGCCGATGCAGGATGCGCTCGAGGGCAGAGATTAGATTGGCCACGCTGGATTTCCTGCTTTGTTACAACGTGATTGCGGTTGCGTAACCCCTTTCGTGCGTCCCTTCCAGCAGCGCTCGTGACGTGCTCTGGTGATAGAAGCCTCGTGGGGATTCAACAGCTATGCCCGTGCGGAGTACGCCGGGCCAGAAGGAGCATGCTCATGAAACCCGTACCTAAGCGGTTCGCCGCGCTCGCGATAGCGGCCTTGGCGGCGGGCATGGTGACGGCGTGCGGAAGCTCTAACAACGGTGGCAGCACTGGCGGCTCGACGAACGGCGGCACGCCTGTGAAGGGCGGGACGCTGAATTTCGTTTCGGCCGGTGACTTCGACCATGTGGACACCCTGTCCGCGTACTACGTGCCGTCCTTCCAGCTCGAGGGCGCCTGGACCAGGCAGCTCGTCAGCTATCTCCCATCGAACAACCTGACCACGGCAACCACGATCGCGCCCGACGCGGCCACCTCGGTGCCCACCAAGGCCAACAGCGGCATCTCGGCCGACGGCAAGACCTACACCTTCCACATCAAGCCCGGTGTGGACTGGAACACCTCGCCGGCCCGCCAGGTCACGTCGATGGACTTCGCGCGCGAGTTCAAGGCCATGTGCAACCCGACCTCGCCGGTCGGCAACCAGCTCTACTACGTGCCGGTGATCGCCGGCATGGCCAGCTATTGCAAGGCGTACGGGACGGCGTTCGCCAGCAACAAGGCGCCAACCCCGGCCCAGGAGTCGGCGTACCAGAACGGTCACTCGATCTCCGGCATCAGCACGCCGAACTCGAGCACGATCACGTTCACGCTGACTCAGCCCGCGAACGACTTCCTCAACATCCTCGCCATGCCGTTCGCCTCGGCGCGGCCGGCCGAGTACGACAGCTACCTGCCGGACAGCCCGCAGATGCGGGCACACACGCTCTCCGACGGCCCGTACGCGATCACCACGTACGTCGCCACGAAGAAGATCGTACTGAGCAGGAACCCGGCCTGGAAGCAGTCCACCGACACGCTCAGGCACGCGTACGTGAACCAGATCGTGGTGAACGAGGGGACGACCTCCAACGAAACGGCGCTGGCCGACGTTGAAGGCGGGACCGACGACCTGATGTGGGACCTCCCGGTGCCCACCTCGTCGATCCCGAGCCTGCAGTCATCGCACAACCCGGGCCTGCACATCTTCACCAAGGCCGGTAACGAGAACCCGTACATCGTGTTCAACCTGCAGAGCCCGGACGCCAACAAGGCCATGTCCAAGTTCCTGGTCAGGGAGGCGATCAACTACGCGGTCAACAAGGTCGCGATCGCGAAGATCTACGGCGGCACCACGCTGAACCCGATACTCAACGGCGCCGTCGCACCCGGCAACGTGGGTTACACGAACTACAACTACTACCCGAGCGCGAACGAAGAGGGCAACGCGGCCATGTGCAAGAGCCTGCTGAAGAAGGCGGGCTACCCGAATGGCTTCCAGATCCTCGACGTCTACCGGAACGCCGGCGACCACCCGGCCGTCTTCACCTCGGTGCAGGCCAGCCTCAAGGCATGCGGGATCACCACCAAGGGTGTGCCGATGCAGCAGGGCCCGTACTACGCCTTCGTGGAGAACGCGCCGAGCAGTGCCAAGGCGAACCAGTGGGACATCTCCGAGGTCGGCTGGGTGCCGGACTGGGTGGGCAACGACGGCCGGGCGAACATCGTGCCGCTGTTCCAGAGCAACTGCGTACTGAACACCACCAACGACGGTTGCTACCACTCGACGATCACCGACAACGACATCAGCAAGGCTCTGCAGGCGCCCAACGAGGCGACCGCCGCTCCCTTCTGGGACCAGGCGGGCCAGCAGGTCATGAAGGATGCGGCGATCGTGCCACTGACCACGCAGGACGTCGTCCTGTTCGCCGGCAAGCGGGTGCACAACCTGATTTACAACCCGCTGGCTGAGCAGTGGAACGTGACACAGCTCTGGGTATCCCCGGGCGCCTAGCGCCGGATTGGGCCATCCGGTAGAACGGGTTCCTGCTCGTTCTGCCGGATGGCCTTGTTTAGCAAGTTCGGCCTGGTCATGCGAAGTCGTGAGGGAGGGTTGGTGTGAGCCTGCTTGATGTGCGGGATTTGCGGGTGAGTTTCCCGACGGCTGATGGTGTGGTCCGGGCTGTGCGGGGGGTGTCGTTCAGTGTGGATGCTGGGCGCACGATCGGGATTGTGGGTGA
>DASXMU010000328.1:0-6273 GCA_036495485.1 Streptosporangiaceae bacterium | reverse complement strand
GCCCGCCCGGCGAAATAGGTGTCCCAGTAGTTGCGCAGGCCGAGCGCCAGCAGCGCCCCGGCCGGCTCGTCAGCCGCATAGGGGATGAGCCCGACCGGCTCCACGAGCCCGAACATGCGGCGGGCAGTGGTGCCCGGGGTGTGCGGTGTCATGTTCGCAACCCTTTCATCGCAGTGTGTCCCTCACCCCTGCAACGAACAGCCCGGCCGCGATCCGACACCCAGCCCGGCCTGGGCCGCGATCGTGATGTTGCACAGGTCGGCTGGAGGGAAGGGCCGCGCCGCATCTGGCGGGCTGCCCGCCTGTCAGCGGGGGGAGTTACGCCGGGCGGGTATCCGCGCGGCCGGCGGGTATGAGCCGGGCGGTGACGCCGGGTTGCCTGCCGTACTGGGCCAGTACCCGGCGGGCGGACTGCGCGCTGATCCGCACCGCGCTGTCGGTGGCGACCGCCTCGGCCCGGCAGCCGAACTCCAGCACCCAGGCCGCGATCCGGCCATCGCTCCGGTCATCCCGGTCTTCCACCACGGCGAACACGGCCGGGGCCTCCTCGGCGACCATGCTGGCCACCTCCTGTTCGTACTCCTCCTCGGTCCAGGCTGGTGCGGCGTGACCGGCGGTGGGCCCAGCCGCGCTGCAGTGGCCGGGGGATGGTGCGGCCAGCGCGTGCGCCCGTGCCGCTGTGTCCGCGGGATCGCTGGGCTGGGGTACCTCGGGGTTCATGGAATCACCTGGCAAAGAGTCGCTGGAGTCGTTCACCTGCTCCTACAGGGTGTCGCCGCGGCGCTACGCTCGGCTATAGACGGTGCCGGGCTGGAAGGGCTGGCGGGGAGCGTGAAGGGGTGGGCCAGGGATGGGGCGCGAGCGTGCAGGACGCGGGCAAGAGCATGCCCGCTCTGGGCAAGACGGGAGCAAGGGTCCGGCCGGCATCGTGGGCTGGGGGCGCGAGCTTCGGCGTCTGCGTGAGGCGCGGGGCTGGTCGCAGGCCGAACTGGCCAGGCGGATGTTCTGTGACGACTCCACGATCAGCCGCCTGGAGACAGGGGATCTGGCACCGACCGAAAAGACTGCACAGGCTGCCGATGAGGCACTGGAGTTGCCAGGCTCGCTGGCCAGCCTCCGCGAGATCCTGCTCAATCTCGGCGGCGGGCAGTGGCAGCCCGACGTTGCGGAGATGGAGAAACGCGCGACGCTGGTCAGCTTGTGGGATCCGTGCTATCTGCCTGGACTGCTCCAGGGTGAGGCGTATATGCGGGAGGTCTTCCTGACTGCCGAACCGGACGCCACGGACGCGCAGATTGAGCAGCGGGTAGCGGAACGGCTGGCGCGGCAGGAAATATGGCAGCGGGCCGACCCGCCACCCCCGATGCTGCACGCGGTGATCTGGGAACCGGCGTTCCGCGTGCCGGTCGGTGGCCCGAAAGCGATGCACGATCAGCTCATCGACCTGGCCGGGGCGGCCAGGGCCAACCGCCGGGTGCGGCTTCAGGTCCTGCCGCTGGCCCACGGGGGGCATGCCGGGATGGGCGGGGCGTTCCTGGTGGCGAACTTCCCGCACGAACGCCCGGCGGCTGTGCTGGACAATCCTCTCACCGGCCACATGACCGAGAAGCGCGCCGAAGTGGACCGGCTCTCCCTGTTGTTTTCTACACTGGCATCAGACGCCATGACCCCGCAGGCGTCGGCAGACATGATCGAAAGGTGGGCTGGCGAATGGCGGACATGACAAGCGCCGCGTGGCGCAAATCCAGCCGCAGCGGCAACGGCGGCCAGCAGAACGGATGCGTGGAGGTAGCGCGCAATCTGCCCGGCATCGTGGCAGTGCGCGACTCCAAGGATCCCAGTGGGCCAGTCCTGGCCGTAGCGCCTGCCGGGTGGCAGGGCTTCATCGCTGACGTGAAGACCGGGCAGCACGACCTAACCTGAATTGCAAGGCGAGCCATGCCGTAAGTGCGCGGGCAAGTTAGATCGTCCCCGTCCCCGGCATCGGGTGTCGCTGCACCGCCTAGCGGCTCGGTGGCCGCCCGGCCGGTCAGGTCCAGACCGCCACAGAGCGACCAAGGCGAGGTAACCGGTCAGAGGCACTACGCCAGTTCCACCGCTGCCGGGACCTGCTGGCTGGAGAGCTAGCGGTTGAGCCCTCGGAGTCGATCCGGCGGCTCATTTCCAGTCCAGCAGGTGTTTCCAGATCCCAGGTGGTGTGACTGAGCAGCGAGTTTGGCATTTGGGCATCGAGTTTGACATCTCTCGTCTCTCCCGCGCCAGTATGAGCCCTCAGATGGACACAGGTGCCAGCCATCCTGCCCAGTTCGTGCCAGCCTTCGTGCCCAGGCTCACTGAAACCGCCAAGTCACAGCCGTTCGAGGCGCCAAACTCAGCGCTCAGTCACAGGTGGGCAGGCATATCCCGGTCCGGAGCCGGACGGTTTCCATGCTGGGCGGCCCATCCAGCGACGAGTGCGGCCGGCTGGATTCCGCCGAGACAAGCACACGGTCGGCCAGCAGGCGGCGAGCGGCCCTCGGGTGACCCGCGGTACCCGCGGAGTAAAACCACTGGGGCCGGGACAGATAACCCTGGGGAGCGCTTCTTCCTGGACCCTGGAGGATCCGTGACTGTATCCAAGCGCCGCCTGGCCTCGCTGCTGCACCGCCGCGCCACCACCCTGGCCCTGGCCGGCGGATTGTGCCTGGCAGCCGTGCCCGGCGGGCCGGCGCAGGCGGCACAGATCGAGACGGTCAACGAGATCGCGACGATCTCCTACGCCCCCAACTCCTACATCATCGGCAACGCCTACTCCGGCTGGACCGACGTGATCCAGGGGAACCCCGAGGGTGGCGGCAACGGTCTCACCTACCGCTGGGGCTACCTGTACGGGCCGCAATTCGACGCGTGCGCCTGGATCGGCAGCGGCCAGTCCACCGCCACGCAGCCAGCCAGTGACATGTGCGGCACCCCGCAGCAGCAAGACACCCCGCACTTCGTGGCGACCTACACCAACGGCACGGTCAGCCCGGGCGTCAGCGACGGCAGCCCCACCACCCGCACCGGCGCCACCAACTGCGGCACCGGCTACGGCAACGTCGAGCCCTGGCGGGTCCCGGCCACGCCGGGCAGCCCGCGAGCCGTCGCCAGCACCGACTCCCTGCTGTGGCGCTACGTGTCCAGGGACGGCAACTGGGTCATGGTCCGCGACACCAGCACGCCCCCCACCCAGGGCAACCCCGGCGCGACCATCCCCAACTGGTTCTTCATGCCGAGAGACTGCCTCAACCTGGGCTGACGGCAAGCAGCCAGCGCCCGGTAAGCGGGGCGGCCTGGCCGGCCAGGCAGTTGGCTTGCCACATTCTGGATACGCGCACGGCAAGGCTATCGATGATAAGCGTCCGCGCTGCGCGAATGCGCAGTAGCCGCTGTACCAAAGACTGCGTCCGGACACCGCTGCCCGTCGCGGCGCTGAGGCTAGTTTTCAGTGGCGCCTGTCCGCCTCCCGGATATAGGGGGTGGCCGGTTCTCCATGGCGGCCCTTGAGCCGGGAGCGCACTGCCGCACGAGGGCTGGCGGCGCGATACGAAGGGAGCCGTGTCATGGATTATCCGGAGATGAACCTGGGTTCCTGGTCCACCTATCTCACCAGGTTCAAGAACCTGATGCGGCCGGAAGACGCCTCCCCAGTGGGGGAAACCGACGAGAATACCGAGGCTGCGCGGAACGATGACGCGGCCCGGACGGCGCTGTCGACGATCGCCTCCGTGCTGCCGAATCTGGTGTTCGAGGGATACACCCGCTGGTACGACTACGACGATGAGTGGGTGCTGAGGAACCTTGGGCATGTGCTGAGCGCGGGCGAGGAGGACGAGATCCTGGGCCAGCTGGACCGGGGCACGCCTGAGGCGCTGAGAGAACTCCTCGGCTACATCGCCGACCAGCGCCTGGGCGCATGGCAGAACGCCGCACGTGAGGAGTTCGCCGGTGACAGCACGCCGGAGATACTCAAAGGCGCGGCGAACACAGCGAACTGGGAGGCCAGCCGGACGCCGGGGACCTACTACTACACCTACAGCGGCGACCGGTACCTGTACTGCGACCTGCCTGAGGCCCCGCTCAGCGAATGGGAGACCCTGCCGGTGCGCGAGCAGCTCGCCACCGGCAACGCGCAACCCTGGGGGAACAGCGGCTGGTTCTACACCCCCACCGGTGAACCTCAGCTTTACGGCGGCGCGTTCGTCTATGCCGTCGACCGGGAGGGGCCCTGGATGACCGAGGATCAGGCCAGCGCCAAGCTTGCGCTTTCCCGCACGGTGTCCCGCCGATACAACCCTGTGCAGCCGGTCTCCGGCCAAGCCGGGTGGGTGCAGGGTTACGACACCAAGGAAGGGGTCTGGAAGTTCACGCGGGTGAGCGGGGAAGGGGCTCCGGGCGACGAGGCGCCGTGGACCGCGGTGAACGCCTTCCGTGCGGGCGACACCGAGTACTTCGCCGGCCCTGGCTACTCAGAGACCGGATGGATGCCGTACCCGGCTGCATTGCAGGGTGGGCCGGCCACGGCGGAGGTTCCCGGCGATGACGGGGAATACGAGGATGAGCTTTCAGAGCAGGAGATTTCCTCGGCTATGGCCGAGCTGCTTTCGCAGAATCCCGAGTTTGCCGAAATACCTGAAGACCGGCGCCACGAGCTTATCCTCGAGGCATTCAGCGAGCTGGTCGGCTCAGAACAATAGCCTGACCGGGAGCCCTTTCGCAGGCGTGCTCCCGCCCCGGTTCAGGAATAAACAGACGACGGAGGATGATTTTCGTGAGCCATGTCGAACCCGAAGAGCAGCGTGACGATGACGAACCGGAAAAGGGGCCCAGCAGATCCCGGGAACTGAGAGGACTTGAGTCCGACCTTCTAGATGCATCCGCAAAGCGGAAGCGCGAAGACGACAAGGAGATGGAACCGGAAAAGAGGGGCGGCAGGTCCCGGGAACTGAGAGGACTCGAGTCTGATCTCGTAGATAAGGCGAAGAAACTGCCGTCCATGCGTGCGCAAGCGAAAAAGAGGCGGAGTAAGCGGGTCAGCGAGAAAAAATCCCAGCGAGGCCTGCGCACCAGGGAGGCCGACGACTTTGACCGCAGTGCTCCCGTGCCAGTGAAGCACCGCACCGGGATTTTTACCGGCAAGAATAGGCCGGATTACCTAGACGGAACGAAGGACAGTGTACTCGCCCAGATGCCGAGTCAGCTGGCGGGCCTTCAGACACTTTACGAATGCCCAGGATGGAAGCAGAAGCCTGCTCACTGGGTCACCGCAGACGAGGTCACTATCGACCACGAGAAGGGCTGGCTTGAATGGATTTATGATACTGCCAAGCCTGAGGAAGATGGGACTATTACGAATAAGTCGGCTCAGGAAGCCTATAGCGATCTGCGAAACCTGCAGGGCCTGTGCGGGCCGTGTAATTCAAGCAAAAACGGGAAGAAAGGTGTGTTCTAGCCTGCAGACACCGTAATCGCCCGATCCACCTCCTCGAACAGGACCGCCGCCCGCTCGGCGGTGCCACGGGCCCAGTTCCCAGTGCTGACCACCGCCAGGACCACGATGGCGACGCCGAACGCGATCGCCAGCCACCACACGCCATGCTCCGCACTGGTGTATGCCGTCCCGCCGCGAGCCAGCGACGATCCCACGACCGTTCCGGCGATCGCGACGCCCAGTGTGGTGCCGGTCTGCCGGCCGGCCGAGACCAGCGAGCTGGCCACCCCGGCCATCGAGCGGGGCATCCCGGAGACTGCTGTGTTGGTGATCGGCGGGTTGACGGTGGCCAGGAACAGACCGAACAGCACATAGATCGCGACCACGGCCGCCAGCTTGGTAGCGGGTGCGAGCCAGAGCGAAGCGACGCCGCCCAGGGCCAGCGCAGTCCCGGCGATCATCAGCGGCGGCCGGGAACCGCGCTCGCCGACCATCCGCCCGGTGAACGGGGAGAGCACCAGGACCAGCGCCCCGACCGGGAGCACGGAAAGCCCGGCCGCCAGTGCTGACATGCCGCGTACGTTCTGCAGGTACTGGGTGGTGACGAACAGGAACGAACTGAACCCGCACAACGCGAACAGCGCCATCAGCAGCGCCGAGCTGAACGAGACGCTGCGGAACAGGCGCAGCTCCAGCAGCGGGTCGGCCCGGCGCGGCTCGTAGCGAAGGATGCCCAGCGCGGCCAGCGCGGCGAGGGCCAGCAGGCCGAGGATGGTTGGCGAGGTCCAGCCCAGCGACTTGGACTCGATGATGGCGTAGACGAG
>DASXMU010000327.1:0-26043 GCA_036495485.1 Streptosporangiaceae bacterium | reverse complement strand
GCTGACGTCGTTGACCATCCGGGCACCGGCGGCTATGGCCTGCCGCGCCACCTCGGCCCGCATGGTGTCAATGCTGACATAGCTGCCGGCACTGGCCAGCGACTCAACGACCGGCAGGACGCGCCGCAACTCGTGTTCCATCGGCACGCGCTGGGCACCAGGCCGGGTCGATTCGCCGCCCACATCGATGATGTCGGCGCCCTGGGTGGCGAGCTCAAGTCCGTGCGCGACTTCCTTGTCCGGGTCTAGCCAGGCTCCGCCGTCGGAAAACGAGTCCGGCGTGACGTTGACGACGCCCATCACCAGGCAGCGGTCTTCAATGGGCAGGCCGGGCAGCACGCCGCTCCCGGTGGCCGCGGCGTGGCCGGCGCGGTCATCGCTCATCGGGCCAGCCTATTCGGCCTTGCCCGGCGCGGCGCGTTGCTGCCGGCCAAGAGGTCGCGCGGGTAGGGCGCTGACTCTGCTTGCTGGCGCGCCTCCGCCGCGATGGAGAGCGGTGTCCAGGCAATCCCTGGCAAGGCCGGGGAGGGAGCCAGCCTGGATTTGGCTGGCGGCCGACGAGAACGCCGCACAAGCGAGGGGAGCCAGCCTGGCTGTACCGACGACGGCGGGCACCATTGCCGCCAGGGGCAGCCTGGGCACCGCGAGCCCAGCAGTCCTACCCGCGCGACCTCGAAGTGCGGCGATTGCTGGCTGGGCGCATCCTGAGCAGCCGGCGGCGCAGCTTGCCCAGGCCCATCTTGCGCGCCACCCGGCGCACCTCGAGCCGCGGCCAGACCAGGAACGCCTCGGCCTCCAGGGCCGCCAGGGCAATCCTCGGCGCGTTCCTGGTGCTGGGGTACACGAAGAACCGCGGCTGCCAGGACGGCTGGAACTTGGCGTTGAACTTGTACAGCGACTCGATCTGGAACCACTTGGACAGGAACAGCAGCAGCCCGCGCCAGGCCCGCAGCACCGGGCCCGCGCCGATCCGCTCGCCCCGCTCCAGCGCCGCCCTGAAGACGGCGAAGTTCAGCGACAGCCGCTTGACCCCGAGCGAGGACGCCGCCTTAATCGCCTCCACGATGAGGAAGTCGTTCAGCCCGGGCTGGGAGGCCCGGTCCCGGCGCATCAGGTCCAGCGAGAGCCCGTCGCTGCCCCACGGGACGAAGTGCAGCAGTGCCCGCAGCTCGCCGTTCTCGGTGGCGGTCGCGACCACGCAGTCGTCGTCGCCGGGGCCGCCGACGCGGCCGAGCGCCATCGAGAAGCCGCGCTCGGTGGGGCTGCCCCGCCAGGAGTCGGCCTGCCGGTTGAGCTGCTCGATCTCCTGCGGGCTGATGTCGGACAGCCGCCGGACTTCGGAGACGTAGCCACCCCTGGCCACCCGGGAGACCATCTGGCGTACATTGCGCATGGCGCGGCCTGACAGGCTGAACCCGGCCGCGTCCACGATCGCCTCGTCGCCGAGTTCCAGCGCGGTCAGCTCGCCCTCGCGGCACCAGATCTCGGCGGCCAGCTCGCTGCACCCCATCACGGCGGGGATCCAGGCGTGCGCGGCCGCCTCGTCCAGGAACACCTGGATGGCACCGGGCCAGGCCTCCGGGTCGCCCAGCGGGTCGGCACTGGCCAGCATGACCCCGCGCAGCACCCGGTAGCAGATGCAGGACTTGCCGGTGGGCGACCAGATCACGCTCTTGTCGGTGCGCAGCGCGAAGTAGCCGAGCGAGTCGCGGTCGCCGTGGGCGGCCAGCAGTTCCCTGATCCGGCCCGCGTCCCGCTCACTGAGCCTGGCCTTGGGCCCGGCCGCGCGCAGGAACACGTAGACGGTCATCGCGACGGTGAACAGGCCCAGCCCGCTGGTCAGCAGGTCGAACAGGTCGCTGCGGCCCTCGGGGACGAACTGCACCGGGCCGGACACCCCTACCAGCCCGTAGAGCACGTGCTCCAGCCGCTGCGGGATGGAGTAGTCCCTGGCCAGGTCCCGGGCCAGCAGGATGTAGGCCATGCCGATGACCACATCGGCGATGGCCAGCCAGCAGAACACCCACAGCGCGCTCCACCGGGTCCGCGGATCACCCCTGGCGTAGAAGTAGTCGCTGAAGTACAGCAGTGCGCCGAGCGTGACCAGGGACACCGCCGCGATCGGGATGTGCAGCCCGTGGATCAGGTGGATCACGATGTTGAACGCGAGCAGGGCGACGGCCGCCTGCCAGGCCCGGCGCTTCCGCTTCCTCAGCCCGTAGGCGAGCATCAGCAGCATCAGGCCGGTGATCACCACGGCGGTGCCGGCGACGGCGATCTCCGTGCCGGGCACGACGACGGCGAACCGGTGCAGCCCGCTGCGGACGAGCTTGCGTTTCCAGGCCGAGTCGAGTACGGACAGGACGTCGCTCAGCCCGATGAGCAAGGCGAACAGCGCGGCCACGCTGGGCACCCGGTTGCTCTGGTTCCGGCGGTCGCGGATCTGCGGGATCGCCGTTCCCGGCACGCTCTGCATGCCCTGCGGGGATGGGGTCTGTGTGGCCTGCATGGTCTCCCGGCGCGCGCCAGATTCGATTGAGTCCTGTTCTTTCATCCTAGATTTCCGTCAGGCCCCGGAATCACTGTGTATCAGCGTAGTAGCAGTCAGCGATCAAAGTGCGCGAACCTAGACAACACCAGCATGCACCGGGCCAGGCGAAGGATTCACCTGCAGACGGTCAGCATACCTCTGTGAATTGGCCAAATCTGCGCACTAGGCGGAACGTTTGCCGCCTTACTAGGTAACTGTGCCTGTGACAACTTGTTAGCCGGCTTGGGGTATGACGGCCAGCTCCGGCAAGTGCGTAATCAGGTAACTCAGATCAGCGCCGGCCATACATGAGGCTCATCGCCTCTGCCCGGGTGCGATCGGAATCGCGGAAGATACCGCGAACCGCTGACGTGAGCGTCTTGGCACCGGGCTTGCGCACCCCGCGCATGGTCATGCACAGGTGCTCCGCCTCGACCACGACGATAACGCCCCTCGGCTCCAGGGTGCTCATCAGCGCGTCCGCTACCTGGCTGGTCATCCGTTCCTGGACCTGCAGGCGGCGGGCGTACATGTCGATCAGCCTGGCCAGCTTGGAAAGCCCGGTGATCTGTCCCTTCTCGTTCGGGATATATCCGATGTGCGCGTATCCGAAAAAAGGAACGAGGTGATGCTCACAAGTCCCATAGACCTCGATATCACGGACCAGCACCATCTCATCGTGGTCAGCGTCGAATACGGTGGTAAGCACATCCTCGGGGCGCTGCCGCATCCCGGAAAACTGTTCCGCATAGGCCCGCGCGACCCGGGCCGGCGTGGCCCTGAGGCCATCCCGGCCGGGATCTTCCCCGATGGCCAGCAAGATTTCCCTGACGGCGCGTTCAATCCGTGGGAGATCGATATCAGGAACGCCGCTGTGCCCATCCAGTGCCTGGCGCGATGACGGCGGGCCCGCGATCACATCCGCGGGCCCGTCGGACGTCACCTGCTCTCGCCGCCGGGGGCCTCGTCCTGAACCGCACCCGGCAGGCTCGCCTGGCCGTTGGCGCCGGAGCCGGAGCCGAACCCGATGGCGTCCTTGTTGTCGGACGCGGCGGTCAGCGCCAGCTCCTTCTGGGTGAGCACCGGCGGCCGGTCGGAGGGGATGCGCTTGCCGTATCCGGTGTAGGTGCCGCGGACGGCCCGCTTCTGCACCGGTGCGAAGACCTCGAGCACGGCCTTCCTGGAGAGGGTCTCCTTCTCCATCAGCTCGAGCACCAGGTGGTCCAGGACGTCCCGGTACTGGACCAGGATCTCCCAGGCCTCGTCGTGCGCGGACTCGATGAGCCGGCGCACCTCGTCGTCGATCGCGGAGGCGATCTCCTCGGAGTAGTCCCTGCCGTGCCCCATATCCCGGCCGAGGAACGGCTCGCCGTCCGTGGTGCCGAACTTGCGCGCACCCAGCCGCTCGCTCATCCCGTACTCGGTGACCATGCCCCGGGCGATCTGGGAGGCCTTCTCGATGTCGTTGGCCGCCCCGGTGGTCGGCTCGTGGAAGATCAGCTCTTCCGCGGTCCGGCCGCCCAGCAGCATGGCCAGCTGGTCCATCATCTCGGCGCGGGTGATGAGGAACTTGTCCTCGGTCGGCGCGGACGCCGTGTAGCCGAGCGCCCGGCCGCGCGGGATGATCGTGATCTTGTGCACCGGGTCCGCGTTCGGCAGCGCGTGCCCCACCAGAGCGTGACCGCCCTCGTGGTAGGCGATCAGCTTGCGCTCCCTCTCGGACAGCAGCACGCTCTTGCGCTCCGGGCCCGCCATCACCCGGTCGATGGCCTCTTCCAGCGCGGCCATGGAGATCTGGGTGGCGTTGCCCCTGGCGGTGAGCAGGGCACCCTCGTTGATCACGTTGGCCAGGTCGGCACCGGTGAAGCCCGGGGTACGGGCGGCGATCACGTCGAGGTCCACGTCGGAGGCGAACGGCTTGCCCCGCGCGTGCACCCGCAGGATCCCCTTGCGGCCGTTCAGGTCGGGCTGCGGCACCATGATCTGGCGGTCGAACCGGCCCGGGCGCAGCAGCGCCGGGTCCAGGATGTCCGGCCGGTTGGTGGCGGCGATCACGATGACCCCGCCCTTGGTGTCGAAGCCGTCGAGCTCGACCAGCATCTGGTTGAGCGTCTGCTCCCGCTCGTCGTGCCCACCGCCGAGTCCGGCCCCACGGTGGCGGCCGACCGCGTCGATCTCGTCCACGAAGACGATGGCTGGCGCGTTGGCCTTGGCCTGCTCGAACAGGTCGCGGACTCGGGAGGCACCGACGCCGACGAACATCTCGACGAAGTCGGAGCCGGAGATGGAGTAGAACGGCACGCCGGCCTCGCCGGCCACGGCCCTGGCCAGCAGGGTCTTGCCGGTGCCGGGCGGACCGTAGAGCAGCACGCCCTTGGGAATCTTCGCGCCGATGGCCTGGAACTTGGCCGGGTTCTGCAGGAACTCCTTGATCTCCTGGAGTTCCTCGATCGGCTCATCGGCCCCGGCCACGTCGGCGAACGTGGTCTTCGGCGTGTCCTTGGTGATCAGCTTGGCCTTGGACTTGCCGAAGTTCATCACCCGCGAGCCGCCGCCCTGCATCTGGTTCATGATCAGCAGCAGGAACAGGGCGACCAGCACCCACGGGAAGAGGTCCTCGATCAGGGTGAGCCACGCCGAGCCGCCGGCGCCCTGGACGTTATAGCCGCCCTTGAGCGTGCCGTTGTCGAAATGCTTCTGCAGCAAGGTCTGCAGGACCTGACCCTGGTTGCCGACCCAGGACGCTTGCTCCTTCACCCCACCGGTGGTGGTGATCTGGATCATGTTGTCCTTGTTCAGCAACTGGGCCGAACTCACCTGGTTGCCCTCGATCGCCTTCACGACCTGTGAGGTGCTGACTGACTTGTACGAGCTGCCGCCACTGGCGTACTCGAACACCAGAACAACCACGAACAGTGTGACGAGAATGCCGAGAAACGGCCCACGGAAGTATCGCTTCAGATCCATCGGCGAATGACCCTGCTCACCATGTGTGCCTCGGGTCGAACCCTCCCGACCAGCATCATGTCCCACCGCTCCCCGGCGAGGCTACCTTGCGTCCCAGCGCCATGCCCGGTATTCCCTCTCGTCCTGGCTGCGGCGGCGGATACTCGACACTACACCGCGCCCGCGGCTGCTGGCACCCAGGGCGCACCGCCCGGCGACGGGCCGGCGTGCGCGCCTTTGTCTGTCAGCGGGTCAACGTTTCTCATTGCGCAATGTGTTCCCTGCCCCACCGTAGACGTGTGGGGCGAGCGTCCCGATGAACGGAAGGTTCCGGAACTTCTCCGCGTAGTCCAGACCGTAACCGATAACGAACTCGTTAGCTATGTCGAAACCGGTGTACTTGACCGGCACGTCCATCTGCGCGGCGGCCGGCTTGCGGAGCATCACGCACACCTCCACCGAGGCCGGCCCGCGCGATCTCAGGTTGCCGAGCAGCCAGGACAAGGTCAGGCCGGAATCGACGATGTCCTCGACCACGAGCACGTGCCGTCCCATGATGTCGGTGTCGAGGTCCTTGAGGATGCGCACGACGCCCGACGACTTCGTGCCCGAGCCGTAGGACGAGACGGCCATCCAGTCCATCTCGGCCGGCAGGTGCATCGCGCGGGCCAGATCGGCCATCACCATGACCGCTCCCTTCAGCACACCGACGAGCAGAAGTTCGCGGCCGGCGTAATCCACGTCAATCTGAGCCGCGAGCTCCCCGACGCGCAGCCGAAGCTGCTCGGAGGTGATCAGCACCTCCTTCAGATCGGCTCCCATGTCGCTCGCGTCCATCCGCACCCTCCGTGTCGTGGCCGCCACCGATGATGAACCGCAGCTTGCCACACTCACGCACGCCGCGTACCCCGCCGGGCAGGTCCACCCCGCGCTGCCCGTGCCAGCCGGTGAGCAGCTCGTCGAGCCGGTCGATGTGGGCGGCGGTGAGCGATCCGCCGCCACATCCAGCGGCGATGGCCGTGTGCCTGAGCACCCGGGTCCTGATGGCGGCGGGCAGTCCGGTGAGGGCCGCGACGCTCAGCTCGGGGCCGGTCCCCGCCTGGCCGGTCTCCCGCCCGGACACCGGGCCAGTCTGCGGGCCAGGCCCTGCGGAAGGCTCCCGGCCACCACCCCCCGAACCCGCCCGCGGGCCAGGCCCTGCGGAGGGCTCCCGGGTGGGCAGGGTGAGCCGGTCCACGGCCTGGCGGGCCAGCTCATCCAGGGCATCCGCGTCGGCCCTGAGCTGGCGGGCGGTGCGGGCCAGTGCCTCGGCGACCCCGGGGCCGAGGGTCTCCTCCAGGACCGGCAGAGCCCGGCGCCTGACGCGCACCCTGGCGTAGCGGCTGTCGGCATTCTGTGGGTCGTCCCACATCTCCAGGTCCAGCGCCTCGCACGCCGCCCTGGCCCGGTCCCGGCCGATGTCAAGGAACGGCCGCCGGTAGATCCCGGTTCGCGCGGCCATGCCGGCCAGCGAGCGGCCCCCCGAGCCCCTGGCCAGCCCGAGCAGCACGGCCTCGGCCTGGTCGTCCCTGGTGTGGCCGAGCAGGATCGCCGCCGCCCCGGTCGCTTCCGCGGCGCCGTCCAGCGCCTGGTACCTGGCGGCCCGCGCGGCTGCCTCGGGCCCGCCGGGCCCGCCGACGGTGACGGTGCGGATCTCCACCGGGGCCAGGCCCAGCCCGGTCATCTGCGCCGCCGCCCGCGCCGCCTGCTGCGCCGAGCCTGGCTGCAACTGGTGGTCCACGGTCACGCCGCCCCCCCGCAGCCCAAGCCGGGGCGCCACGAACGACAGCGCGGCGGCCAGTGCCAGCGAGTCAGCACCGCCCGAGCAGGCCGCGAGAACCAGATCCCCCGGCGCGAGGCCGCTCAGCTGCTTCCTGACGGCGGCGCGCACCTCCGCAACCGCCGGGTGCGGCCCCATTGGGCCCGGGTTAAGCGGTCTCGCCAGCGGCGCGCCCGTACCACTCGCCTGCTCCGTTGGCGCTGCTGCCGTTGGAGCCGCCGCCGGCGCCTCCGGCGACCCGGTCGAGCCAGGCCTGCGGGGCGCTCAGCTCCGCCTTGGTGGGCAGCGTCTCGGGTCCGGTCCAGACCTTGTTGAACACGGTCATGCCGGCCTGCTCGACGACCGCACTGACGAACTTCGACCCCTGCGCGTACTGCTTCATCTTCAGGTCGATGCCCAGGATCCGCCGGATGGCCCGCTCGATCCGGGTGGCCGAGCCGCGCCGCGCGCTGAACCGCTCCCTGATCTGGGCGACCGACGGCACCACGCGCGGCCCCACCGCGTCCATCACGTAGTCGCCGTGCCCTTCCACCAGCGTCATGACCGAGGTCAGCCGGTCCAGGATCTCGCGCTGCTTCGGTGTCTGGATCGCCTCGATCAGGCTCTCGCCGTCATCGGTGCCGCGCACCGCGCCGGCCACGGCGTCGGCGGCCGCGCGCACCCGCTTGAGCATCGCGGCCGGGTCGATCTCCGAGGCGAGCAGGAACTCGGTCATCTCCTCCTGCACGTAGCCGCGCAGCCACGGCACGGCCGTGAACTGCGTGCGGTGCGTCTCCTCGTGCAGGCACACCCAGCGGCGGAAGTCGTGCTGATCGACGCCGAGCTCACGCTCCACCATGACGATGTTGGGCGCGACCAGGGTGAGCCTGCCCACCGACTGACCGCCGCCCGGGTCCGGCGGCAGGAACAGCTCGTACTGCCCCAGCACCCGGCTGGCCAGGTAGGCGAGGATCAGCCCGGCCTGCATCCCGGTCATCCGCGATCCCACGGCCGTGACCACCGAACCTGGCACCGGCACCGTCCCGCGCTCGGCCAGCCGGGTCACCAGCGGGTCGAGCACGACGCGGAACCCGTCCACGTTGGCCCGGATCCAGCCGGGCCGGTCCACCACGGCGACCTGGCCGGTCATCTCGGGGCTGTGCAGCCCGGTCAGCTCCCGGACGGGTTCCCTGACCTCATCGGCGAGATCACGCAGTTCGCTGACGGCACGTCTGGCCTCCGCGATGCTTACCTGCGGCCCGGGGCGAACCCACCGCACTCCGGTGGCGATAGCCACGTCCCAGTCGATCATCTGCGGGCTGCTGCTGCTCATCCCCCCACCGTACGTCCATTGGCGAGCAGGCCGGCAGCCGAGTTCCCTCTCTAGCCGCAGCCGCAGCCTGCCAGCGCGTCGGCCAGCTTGTCGATCTGGGCCGCCGCTGGCAGCAGGTCCCGTGCCGCCGGCACCTTGTCGGCCATGAAAGCGAAGGTCAGCACGGTCCCGTCCCGGTCGTCGACAAGCCCGGCCAGGCTGACGACGGTGTCCAGGTTGCCGGTCTTGGCCCGGACCATGCCCCGGGCCGTCTCGTCCAGGTCACCGAACACGCTCTGCCCGGTGCTGAGCGTCCCGGAGAAACCGGCGACCGGCAGGCCGGTGATGGCGCCCCGCAGATCCGGGTGAGCGGTAGCGGCGGCCAGGCTCACCAGCCGGACCAGCGTGGCCGCCGGGATCCGGTCCCGCGGGGACAGCCCGCTGCCATCGACCAGGTGCACGCCCGCTCCCGCGCCCAGCCCGCGCACCACCTCCGTCACCGCCGCGGCGGCCCCGCCGAACGTGGCCGGGTGCTTGGTGGCGATGGCCACCTGCCTGGCCAGGTTCTCGGCGATCACGTTGTTGCTCTCGGTGAGCATCTGCGCCACCATCGCGGTGACCGGTGGCGAGGTGACGGCCGCGAGCTGGCTGGCCCCGCTGGCCGCCCTGGCCGGGCGCGGCGGCCCGGTGACCCGGATCCCGTCCCGGTGCAGGAACCGGGCGAAGGCACCGGCCGCGTCGCCCGCCGGGTTGAGCGAGCGGGGCCGCAGGTTCCCCGGGTCATCGGCGTCCTGCGGCAGGCCGTCCGGCAGTAGCCTGCCCTGGTCGACCTCCAGGGAGGTGATGCCGGTGACGTTGCCCGTGCTCACATAGCTCCGCGGCCAGCCGGGCGCCAGCGCGGGCCCGCTGTACAACGAGGTGTCATAGCCGAGCCGGACCGTGCTCAGGTGCCGGGCTCGCAGCGCCTGGGCGGTCCCGGCCGCCAGCGCCTGCAGGGTGGCTGGCTCCGGGTACTGGCCGGACGGCGGCCGCCCGGCCGCCAGCGCCGGATCGCCACCACCGGCCAGGATGATCCCGCCGGGGCCACTTTGCACGACCCGGGTGGTGAAGCGCGCACCCGGGCCCAGGGCGTCAAGGGCAGCGACGGCGGTGGCCAGCTTCGCGGTGGACGCCGGGGCCGACGGCGAGCCGCCGTCGCGGTCGAACAGCACCTTTCCCGAGTCCAGATCCGCGACCACGGCGGTCACATGGGAGCCGAGCATCCCATCCGAGAGCAGGCCGGTCAGCTTGGCGGCCAGCCCGGCCGGGGTGGGCACCGGCCCGGCGCCACCGGCTCCGGCGAGCACGGTTCCAGGGCCGGCCACGTGCTCCGCGGCCACCGTGGGCACCTTCCACTGCGCCAGGCGGCCAGGCAGCCTCCAGGCGAGCACGCCGCCCGCAGCGATGCCGAACACGTTGAGCATGGCGAGGGCGGCGATCGCCGTCACTTTGGCGCTGCCGGCCCATGGCCATCGGGGCATAGGGGTTTCCTTTTCTTTCTGAACAATGCTCCTTGTATACGCCCGGGCGCGGACCGGATGAGCCAGCGCCGGCGGCTAAGGTAAGAATGCCTGGCAGACGGGCTGCCTGGCGGGTTTGCCCGGGCGTTGGCCTGCTGGTGGGCGGAGGGCGGCATCGTGGATTTTGACGTGGTCATCGAGATTCCCAAGGGCCAGCGGAACAAGTATGAGATGGACCACGAGACCGGCCGGATCCGGCTGGACCGGATGCTGTTCACCTCCACCAGGTACCCGGCCGACTACGGGTTCATCGAGGACACCCTCGCCGAGGACGGCGATCCGCTGGACGCGCTCGTGCTGCTGGATGAGCCGACCTTCCCCGGCTGCCTGATCAGGTGCCGGGCGATCGGCGTGTTCCAGATGCGGGACGAGATGGGGCCGGACAACAAGATCCTGTGCGTGCCCGCCACCGATCCGCGGATGCGGCGGCTGGCCGACGTCGAGGACATCCCGGAGTACGACCGCCTGGAGATCAAGCACTTCTTCGAGGTCTACAAGGAACTCGAGCCGGGCAAGGGCGTGGGGCACACCGGCTGGGCGTCTCGCGCGGGCGCCGAAGCGGAGATCCAGGCCGCCCGCAAGCGGGCGGATGCGCACTGACGGTGCCATCCCTGCCCAGCGACGGCCCCAGCCCTCGCTAACCCCCACCCTGGATACCGGATCGTGGGCCAGATGCCCATTTTTGCCCGGAAGATGCTTATTGTCCGTTCGGCCTTTGCCCGGGACCTGAGCGGAAGGTATCCTGTGCGTGTTATCGGCACCTCGTTCGGTGAGGCGTCGGCGCGAACACAGGCCACTGATCCCACGACGTCGAGAGACGCCCAGGGTCAGGACAGGTCTCCCCGGCTTAAGGGGTGACCCGAAGTGGCTGCACCCGCGGGTGCTACGTCGCGTCGTGCCAAAGCTCTGACGAGTTGGGGTGTTACCGGTTAAGGCCGGCTTCCTCCCAGTGCCACCGCGGCACCCCCGTGTGTCACGGCCGGAGGAGGCGAGACATGGACTGCAGTAGACCGGGTCATCATCGGCCCTGCACCAGCACGTTCTCGTTTTCTTCCGGCACCGGGTAACCGCCGCCCCCGCTCATCATCCCGGCCTCGCGCGCAGTCGTGCAGCGCTTGGTCACGGTGGTTGCCGCGTGCCTCCCAGGACGCCCCGTCGGGCAGAGGGAGGGATCATCATGACCACAACGGCACAGGTCCGCAGCGCGGTGCTCGATTCCGAGCACACCGGCGACATTCGCGGCGCTCTCGGCACGATCAGGCTCGACGACACCTCCCCCAGGCGTGGCCTGTCCGCCACGCTGAAGACCTTGCTGGCCATCGTCGGCCCCGGGCTGATCGTGATGGTCGGCGACAACGACGCCGGCGCGTTCGCCACCTACGGCCAGGCCGGCCAGAACTATGGCACCCGCCTGCTGTGGACCCTGCTCCTCCTGGTCCCCGTGCTGTACGTGAACCAGGAGATGGTGCTGCGGCTCGGCGCGGTGACCGGCGTCGGGCACGCCCGGCTGATCCTGGAGCGGTTCGGCCGGTTCTGGGGCGCGTTCAGCGTCATCGACCTCTTCCTGCTGAACGCGCTGACGCTCATCACCGAGTTCATCGGCATCACGCTGGCCGCCGGTTACCTGGGCCTGCCCAAGGTCATCTCGGTCCTGCTGGCCGCCGCCGTGGTCGTCGGCTCGGCGTTCACCGGCAGCTTCCGCCGCTTCGAGCGGATGGCCCTGGCCTTCTGCGGCGCCAGCCTGCTGCTGATCCCGGTCTACTTCCTGGCCCACCCGGCCCCGTCCCAGATGGCCAGCAGCTTCGTGATCCCGGAGCTGCCTGGCGGCGCCGGGCAGCTCTCCACGGTCATGCTGCTGATCATCGGGATCGTGGGCACCACGGTCGCGCCCTGGCAGCTCTTCTTCCAGCAGAGCTACGTCATCGACAAGCGGATCACGCCGCGCTTCATCAAGTACGAGAAGGCCGACCTGTGGATCGGCATCGGCATCGTGGTGACCGGCGCCGCCCTGGTGATGGGTGTCACCACGGCGGCCTTCGCGGGCACGCACGGGTTCGGCCACTTCACCGACGCGGCCGGGCTGGCCAGCGGCCTTGGCGCCTACGCGGGCCGGACGGCCGGCGTGCTGTTCGCGATCGCCCTGCTGGATGCCTCGGTCATCGGCGCGTTCGCGGTGTCGCTGTCCACCGCCTACGCGATCGGCGACGTGTTCGGCCTCAAGCACTCGCTGCACCGTGGCGTAAAAGGCGCCAAGGGCTTCTACGCGGTCTACGGCGGCCTGGTCGCCACCGCTGCGGCGGTCGTCCTCATCCCCGGCTCGCCGCTCGGCCTGCTCACCGAGGGTGTGCAGGTCCTGGCCGGTGTGCTGCTGCCGTCGGCGACGGTCTTCCTGCTGCTGCTGTGCAACGACCGGGCCGTGCTCGGCCCCTGGGTCAACGGCCGCAAGACCAACACGTTCACCTCGGCTGTCGTGGCGGTCCTGGTCACGCTGTCGGTGGTGCTCACCGCCTCGGTCCTCTTCCCGAAGATCACCGCCAGCCAGATCGTGACCATCCTGATCTCCTGCGCCGTCGCGTCGGTACTGGCCGGGGCGTTGATGCTGGCCCGGCGGCTGCGGACCACCTCGGTGGCCACCCTCCCGGTCGACCGGTCCGGCCGGATGGCCTGGCGCATGCCCCCGCTGACCCTGCTGGACCGCCCGGTCATGTCCACCGGCCGCAAGCTGGGCATGTCCGCCCTGCGCCTCTACCTGGCCGTGGCGATGATCCTGGTCATCGTCCGCATCGTCGAACTGGCCGTCGCGCACTGACCAGGCGCCTTGCCATAAACGGCACGATCTGCGGGGTTACGTATTTCGGAGGGTCCCCAGGGCTCTGGATGAGTGACGGCTGGCTGAGTGGCCGCCGCCGGATCCGGCCAGCCTGGTCCGGCTGCTGGCTGCCCGCGACGACCTGGCCGCCGCCATCGGCCCAGGGGCGGTGCAGGCGATCCGCGACGCCGCAGGCGCCCGCACGGTCGGCTCGCCGTCCACCGGCCTGTCGGAGGTGCTGTCCGGCAATGCCTTCAGCCAGGCCGTCCCGGCCCCGGTGCCCGCCGAGCTGCGGGCGCTGGCCCCGGCCGAGGCCCTCCGGTCGTTCGCGTCCCGGCTGAACCTGCGCCAGGCCGAGGGCGAGCTTGACCTGTCCACGTCCTACGGCCCGTTCCTGCGCTGCATCGACATCGAGGTGCCGATCTGGGTGCCGTTCTTCTCCGTGCCCGACATCAAGTTCGAGGTCGTCCAGGAGATCGGCGGCACCGGGCAGGTCATCTACGAGGGGGCGTTCGAGACCAGCTGGGACACCTACCCACAGCCGGTGAACGTCGAGCTCGACGTGGCGCAGTTCGCGATCGCGAGCCCGTTCCCCGGCTGCCCGCAGGGGATCGCCTGCGAGGACGTGCCGGCGATCGCCCAGATCGGCTACATGGACGTGATCTCCGACTACCTGAACCCGGCCACCGGCTTCGCCGTGCGGATGAACCCCGACTCGCATGGAGACGTCCCGTCCACCGCACCGTTCGAGGGGATGCTGCCCCTGATCGGCTGCGCACCGGATGCGGAGTACTACCGCGTCCTGGCGAGCTATGCCAGCGGCGACGGCCTCTCCGCGCCGGGGCCCTTCGGGCCGCAGCTTCCGGTCATCGGCCCCGCCTGGCAGCTCAGCCGGATGGTCGGCGGGGTCACCCAGATGTCGCCGCCGATCGTCCCCGACGCCGATGGCTGGTACTCGGCCCAGTACCTCTCCTGGGATCCGCAGAACATCCTGGTGAACTGGAACCCCGTCGACGGCGTCTACCAGGTCGTCGTGCAGACCGGCAACAGCGGGCCCGGCGGCATCGAGGTCGTCAGCACCAGCAGCCAGGTCCTGCTGGTGGTGGACAGCACACCCCCGAAGATCGCCACCTTCACGCCGGTGAGCTGGAACTACCTGGGCGGGAGCCCGACCCCGTTCACCACCGGCGACGGCTGTTACATCGTCGAGCGGGCTGCCCAGGACATCGAGATAACCATCGCCTACAACGTGACGGCCCACCACCTGCACTCGGTCAGCCTGGTCCCGGACGGCTGCGACACCGCCGGCGTCACGGTCACCGATCCCGGCTCCCTGGTGGCCAGCCCGCCCAGCTCGAACGATCTGGGCTACCACTACGACGGTCCCACCGACAACAGCCTCAGCGGGAACGTGACGTACACGATCGCCGCCGACGCGCTGAACGGCTGCTACAGCTGGAACCTCATGGCCTACAGCCGCGCGTTCAGCCCGAACGACTCCAACGGCCTCACCGACATCGGGGGGCACGCCTGGAATTACGTCCAGAGGTGGGTGGGGTCCAATGCGCTCACCTCGGTTGGCGTGATCACCTTGCCGCCGGGCGGCGGATCGTGAGCACGGCCACGGCCGCGAGCGATCAGGCGGTCCGGTTCGGCCTGGCGGCGCTGGCAGCGTGGCGTGTCACCCACCTGCTGGCCGCCGAGGACGGGCCGGCCGCCGTGCTGGCCAGGGCCCGGAGCCTGCTCGGCTCCGGGCTGGCCGGGGAGCTGGCCGACTGCTTCGGCTGCCTGAGCATGTGGGTGGCCATCCCCCTGGTGCCGTTCGTCGCCAGGCGGCGCGCCCAGGCCCCGGTGTGCTGGCTCGCCCTGTCCGGCGCGGCCTTCCTGCTGGAGCGCCTCGGCGGCGAAGCCGGGCCCGCCGTCACCCTGATTCCCGAGGATGAGGAGACCTGACCATGGCCTGCTGTAACCGGCGCCGGGCACAGCTCACGCCCAGATCGCCGGGCGCGGTGGCGCGGCCCGCCGGCACCGCCCGGTCCCCGGCCGCGCCGGACGTCACGGCCCCCGGCGCTCCCGAGGTCGCGCTCCGGTTCACCGGGGCACGGTGGGTGCGGGTGGAGGGGGTGGTCAGCGGCCAGATCTACCGCGCCTCACCCACCGCGCCGCTGCTGTCCGCACGCCAGGAGGACGTCCGCAGCCTGCTCCGGTCCGGCTTCTTCGTGCGAGCCTGAGACCGGCCAGGCTCAGCCTGCGGCGAACCCGAGCTGCGCGACGATCGGGAAATCGGCACCGACCCGTTCGGCGATGACCGTCACCTCGACGGTCCCGCCGGCGGACGCGTTCACCAGCCCCCGGCCGATGGAAAGCTCGACCGGCTGATCCACCATGCTCCTGGTGACGAACACCTGGAACCTGCGGTCCGCCCCGGTCGATGACTGCCACTGCACGGTCACCGGCCCAGGCTTGCTGACCTGGAAGAACAGCTTTGCGCCGTTGCGGGCGGAGTTCTGCCGGGCGCCGGGCCCGCCATCGGCGCCATCATCGATCCCGGGGTAGGAGATCGCCGCGTCCAGCAGACGGCCGTTGTCGTCCACGAAGCTGACGTCATAGATGGCAGAGCTGGCCACGGTGCCTCCCGGTTCAGATCTGTTTCTTCTCTGCCTGGAGGAAGAGCTTAAGGGCCGGCTGGCCGAAGCAGGTGCTGGACCGGCTCGATCGTGGCATTAAATCACCACTGCGGCCGCACGTCACTGACGGTAGCTTGTGCAGGTAAGCGGTGCTCATGTACAACCGACTCGGGCTATCCGGAGCTAGTCCACCGATTATTGGCGACGAAGGACACAGATGGCGGAAACCCGGTTCAGGTCAATCGTTGACCAGCCCGCGCCGATGCACCTGGACATCGGCGTGCCACACATCGCCCGGGTCTACGACTACTGCCTGGGCGGGACGAACAACTTCGCTGCCGACCGGGCGGCGGCCGAAGAGTTCGTGCAGGCCATGCCCGGCATCCTGACGGCGGTCCGGTCGGCGCGGGCGTTCCTCGTCCGGGCCGTGTGGTTCCTCGCCGCCGATTGCGGCATCCGCCAGTTCCTCGACATCGGGACCGGGCTGCCGACCGCGAACAACACCCACCAGGTCGCCCAGCAGGCCGCGGCCAGCTCACGGATCGTCTACGTGGACAACGATCCCATGGTGCTGGCCCACGCCAGGGCCCTGCTCACCAGCAGCCGGGAGGGCGCGACCGCCTACATCGACGCCGACCTGCGCAACGTGGACGAGATCCTGGAAGAGGCCAGCTACACCCTGGACTTCACCCGCCCGATCGCGCTCATGCTGATCGGCGTCCTGCACTGTATCCCGGACGCGGACGACCCGTACGGCATCGTGCGGCGCCTGCTGGCGGCCGTCCCGCCGGGCAGCTACCTGGTGGTGGGGCACCCGGCCAGCGACGTCGAGGTCGAGGCCTCGGCCAAGGCGACAGCCGGGCTGAACGAGAAGCTCGCCGAGCCGGTGACCTGGCGCAGCCAGGACCAGGTGGCACGGTTCATGGACGGCGCGGCGATGCTGGACCCCGGGCTGGTGCACTATTCGCAATGGCGCCCGGATCCGGAGAGCCCGCCTGCGAAGCCGGTGCCCGCCTGGTGCGCGGTCGCCCGCAAGGGCTAACCGCCAGATAGCCCGGGGCCGCGGCACTTGCCCGCGACCTCGATCCGCTGTGCGCCGAGCTACCCGGGCTGGAGGTGGTTGGCGAGTTCACCGTCCCGCCGGACGGCACTGTGCGACGCGACTTCCAGGCACTTCATATCGACTACGGGGTGCCGCGGCATCGCAGGGTGAGAAGGCTCACTTAGGAACCCCCCAGCTACTACTTCCCGAGAGAGTACTCTTGGAGTATTCTCCCGGATATGAGTGTTCCACTGACGCTGCTGGGCCTGCTGGAGCGAGAGCCAAGCCACGGCTACGACCTCAAGCGTGATTACGACACATACTTCGGCCGGGGCAAGCCGCTGCGGTACAGCCAGGTGTACGCGACCCTGGGCCGGCTGACCCGGGACGGCAAGGCGGTACCCGGGCCGGTCGAGCAGGGCGCCGGCCCGGAACGCAGGCGCTACATCATCACCGACGCGGGCATCACCGATGTCGGGAGATGGCTGTCCGAACCAGTGCAGCCGGAACCGGACCTGCAGAGCGAACTGTTCGCCAAGGTCGTGCTCGCCTTGATGCTGGACCGCCCAGCCGGCCGCTACCTGAATATCCAGCGGGCCGCGCACCTGAACCGGATGCGCGAGCTCACCGACCTGAAGTCCCGCGGCAACCCCCTCGACGTGCTGCTCGCCGACCATGCCCTCTACCGCCTGGACGCCGACCTGCGCTGGATCGACCACACCGCAGCCCGGCTGGGCCTGCTCGCGAAGGCGGTGCGCCAATGACGATCCTCCAGACGAAGGGCCTGGTGAAAAGCTTCGGCCAGACCCCAGCGCTGCGCGGCGCCACCATGGCAGTCAGCCGGGGCGAGATTCTCGCGGTCATGGGCCCGAGTGGATCGGGGAAGTCCACCCTGCTGCACTGCCTGGCCGGCATCCTGGTCCCCGACGATGGCGAGGTCTGGTTCGACGGCCAGCGCCTGGACAACCTCAGCGATGACCGGCGCAGTGAATTGCGCCGGGATCGCTTCGGGTTCGTGTTCCAGACCGGTCAGCTCGTTCCCGAGCTGACCGCCGAAGAGAACGTCGCGCTGCCCCTGCTGCTCGGCGGTGCCCGCCGTGCCCCGGCCATCGCCGAGGCACGGAAGTGGTTCGGCAGGCTCGGCCTGGACGGCCTGGAGCAGCGCCGCTCCGGGGAACTGTCCGGCGGCCAGGCCCAGCGGGTCGCGCTGGCGCGCGGCCTGGTCACCAGCCCGCAGGTGCTGTTCGCCGACGAACCGACCGGCTCCCTGGACTCAGTGTCCGGCGAGATCGTCATGAACCTGCTCGCCGCCGCCGTCCGCGAGCATGGAACGACCGTCGTCCTGGTCACCCACGACGCCAGGACTGCCGCCTACGCCGACCGGGAGATCATCGTCAGGGATGGCACGATCAGCACGCTCACCGGGGTCGAGGCATGATCCCGCTCGGCCTGCGCCTGACGATGCAGGGCGGTCGCGAGGCCGCCGTCCGGCTGGTGCTCCTGGTGGTGGCGGTCGGGCTGGGCACCGGACTGCTGCTGGTCACCGTCTCCGGCATAAACGCGATCAATACCCTGAACAACGCGAGCGCGTGGCTCTGGACCGGCAGCAACCGCGAACCTCCGGACCCGGCGGCCGCGGGCATCGCTCCGCTGTGGTGGCACGTCGGCGGCGACATGTTCCGCGGCCAGACGATCGTCCGCGTCGACGTCGCCCCGACCGGGCCGTCGTCCCCGGTGCCGCCGGGAATCCCGCATGACCCCGGTCCCGGCCAGTACTACGCGTCACCGGCGCTGGCCAGCCTGCTGCGGAGCACCCCCGCGGATGAACTCGCCATCCGCTACCCGGGCCATCTGACCGGCACGATCGGTGACACCGCGCTGCAGGGCCCGAACTCGCTGGTCATCATCGTCGGGCGCTCTCCCGCGCAGTTGGCGCGCACACCCGCTACCGTGCGGGTAACCGCGATCGCGACCGCGTGGCCCAGTGGCTTCGAGGCACGGAACCCAAACGGCCTGCCTAACGCCCCGCCCGTCCTGCCGCTCCAGGCGAGCGGCATCGACTTCATCCTGTCGGTGGTGGCGCTGGCCATCCTGACGCCGGTGCTGATCTTCATCGCGACCGCGACCCGGCTGTCGGCCGCCCGTCGTGAGCAGCGATTCGCCGCGCTGCAGCTGGTCGGCGCGACGCGACGGCAGGTCTCGCTGCTCGCCGCCGTGGAGTCCATGGCAGCCGCGATCGGCGGGGTGGCCGTCGGCTTCGGGCTCTTCTACCTGCTGCGTGTCCCGCTGTCGGCCATCCCGTTCACCGGCCAGCCGTTCTTCCCCGCGCAGATGTCGCTCAGCGTCCCTGACGTACTCGCCGCTGTGCTTGGCATCCCGGTGGCCGCCGCGGTGGTCGCCAGGCTCGCACTGCGCCGGGTGCAGATCTCACCGCTCGGCGTGGCCCGCCGGGTAACCCCGGGCCCGCCGAAGGCCTGGCGGCTGGTCCCGCTCCTGGCGGGCGTGGCCGAGCTCGGCTTCTTCGTCGTGCGCGGCCGCCCGGCGGCCGTGTCGGGCCAGATCCAAGCGTTCTTCCCGGGCATCCTCCTGGTCGTAATCGGCCTGATCATCGCGGGACCATGGCTGACCATGACCGGGGCGCGGTTCCTGGCGCGGCGCGCCCGCCGCCCCGGCGCGCTGATCGCCGCCCGCCGGCTCGCCGACGACCCGCGTGCCGCGTTCCGCGCGGTCAGCGGCCTGGTCCTCGCACTGTTCGTGACCACCGTGGCCGTCTCGGTGCTGACCACGGACAACGCCAAGCTCCTTCGTCCCTACAATGACTCGGCAGCCGCGAACGTGCTGAGCGACCCGCTCGTGGGCATGGGAGAAGGCCCTTCAAACCTTCCGGCCCCATCTGCCACGGACCTGGCCCGGGTGCGCGGGATCCGCGGCGTGACCAGCGTCCTCGAGGTCCATGCCGACGCCGGGCTGAGCATTCACGGCTTTGGTGCTTCCGCGGGCCTGGCCTCCTGCGCTCAGCTCGCGAAGGTCCGCGGTCTGGGCCGGTGCCCTGCGGGCGCGGCCGTGGTGGGATTCCCGATTCCCCTGAGCCAGGTCCCCATCAAGACCCTCGCGAACGCCACCTGGCCCGCCGAGTCTGTCCCGGCTCACCGGCTGAACAGCCTCGGGATCTCTGCCGTCGACGTGGCCACGAACGGCTCGCAGCAAGCGACCGAACAGGCCAGGACGATTCTCGATGGCACGAACCCGTACCCCGTTCCGCAGGCACCGCAAACGCTGGGCGAGTGGATCGCGAGTGCCGACGCACTGAGCAACGCCTACCAGCAACTTACCGACGTCGTCATCCTGACCAGCCTGGCCATCGCCGGCTGCACGCTCGCGGCGGGCGTCGCCGGCGGGCTGGCCGACCGCAAACGCCCGTTCAGCATGCTCCGCCTCACCGGCGCCCGGCTCGCGATGCTACGCCGCGTGGTCGTGCTGGAAAGCGCCGTCCCGCTCATCGCGGTGGCCATCGTCGCGATCGGCACCGGCTTTGCTGCCTCCGCGCTGTACGCGTCCTCGGAGATGCAGCATTCGCTGGTCCCGCCCGGTGCCGGGTACTACCTGATCACCACGGCCGGGATCGTCGCCTCCCTCGCCGTCATCGCCGCCACGTTCCCGATGCTGCGCCGCATCACCGGCCCGGAGGTCGCAAGAAACGACTGAGGGAACCGCGTCAGCCGGCCGGGCGGGTCGCCCCGATCAGGCCGCCCGGCTGGTAGATGGTGTCGATCCTGACGTCGACGCCGGTGTAGGGGGCGTCCACCATCTCGCCGTTGCCGATGTAGATGCCGACGTGGTGAATGGTGGCCGGGTCCGACGTGTCGGTGGCGAAGAACAGCAGATCGCCCCGGCGCAGCTGGTCCAGGGGGATGTGCGGTCCGGACGGCCACTGGTAGCCGGTCCAGTGCAGCAGCCGGACCCCGGCACGCGCCCAGGCGTCCATCGTCAGCCCGGAGCAGTCGTAGGTAGAAGGCCCCGCGCCGCCCCACTGGTACGGCTTGCCGATCTGGGTGAGCGCCCAGTCGGCCGCTATGTTGCCCTGTGCGGCGCTGGCTCCCTGGGCCAGCGAGTGGGCCGACGGCCAGCCACCGGATGAGGAGCCTCCTCCTGGGCTGGACGGAGAGGTGACCGGGCTGTCGGCCCGGGCCTGCTGAGCCAGCAGAGCCTGCCGCCTGGCCTGCTCCGCTGCCAGGCCCCGCTGCCTGGCCTGGGCCAGCTCGTACTCACGCGCCTGAGCGGCACCGAGCGCGGCTTCGAGCCGCTTCGTGCTCGCCTCGCTGGCCCGCACGGCGGCCTGCTGACGGGCGACCGCCGCCAGGATCGCCGCCTTGAGCGCCGCCGCCCGCCGGGCGGCGGCCTGCTCGGCCGTCAGCTCACGGCGTGTCTGCGCCCTGAAGACCCCGGCCACGATCTTGGCGGCCTGATTCTGCGACAGCAGGTCCACGCCCTCCTGCGCCAGTTGCTGCTCGGCGGAGGCCCCTTCGGCAAAGGCCTGCGGCCCGCCCGAGTTGCCGAGCATCGTCGCCAGCGTGCCGAACCCGCCGCCCGCCTCGTAGTCCCGTGCGGCCATCCCGGCAACCCGCTCCCGGCTGACGCGCTCGGTCTGCTCGGCCTTGGCCAGGCGCTTTTGCGCCGCGTGGTAGGCGAGCGCGGCCTGATGCTCGTCCACGATGGCCTGATCGTAGCGCTCGATAACCTGCTCAGACTGGACGCGGAGGCTCGCCAGCCTGGCATTGTCGGCTGCGAGCTGCACCCGGGCCGCGTTGAGCTCCGCCGCGCGCTTGCTGACCTGCCCGGCCGCCGCCGACACCGCGCCCGCGCTGGGCGGAGCCGGGCTCGACACCCGTGCCCAGCCCGGCTGCCCGTCCGCCGCAGCGGCGAGCAGCGAGCAGGCCACCAGCCCGCAGGCGAGCGACATCCGCACCGCCCTGGGCCTGGCAACGCCGGATTTGCTCTCCGAAGTCTTGCGCACACTTACTGTGACCAGACGGCCACCTCGTTGCCGACCCCGCATCCCGTCCCCCCGAACCGTGCGACAATGCGCCTCATACGAACGTTGCGTTACGAAAAGTTCCGCCCCGTGATCGCGCCGCTATCCTGGCCCGATCGCTCACGGACCCGGCAGGGCCCGCACTCGCGGTGCGGCTTGCGCAACGCTTGTGCTCACGCATTGTAATGATCACAAGTCAGAACGTGAGCTATATGACGCCGGGCGAGTCGCGGCTAGCCTTCCATCGAGCGCGGAATATTCGCTGCTCGCGCGCTGGCTAGTAGATGCGCAACACTTATACCTAAACTAATGTGCCCGGGAGGCTCCGGTGGACGACCGCGATAACGTGCTGGGTCGAGCGCCTTTGTTCGAGGCGCTGGACTCCGACGGCGCGCGGGCCCTGCGGTCACGGATGACAGACGTCGAACTCAGCCGGGGTGAGCGGCTGTTCGGCGAGGGTGACGACGGCGACTGCCTGTACGTTGTGCTGGACGGCAAGATCAAACTCACCAGGGCGGCGCCCGACGGCAGGGAGAACCTGCTCAGCGTCATCGGCCCCGGCGAAATGTTCGGCGAGCTTTCGCTTTTCGACCCGCGCCCGCGCACGGCGAGCGCCTCGGCCATCACGGACGCGCGGCTGGCCGCGCTTGCCCACGACAAACTGCTGATCTGGCTGACCGGGCGGCCCGAGGTCGCGCTGCACCTGCTGCGCGCGCTCGCCCAGCGGCTGCGCCGGGCTAACGATGTCATGGCCGATCTGGTCTTCACCGACGTGCCAGGGCGGGTGGCGAAACAGCTACTCGACCTGGCGGGGCGGTTCGGTGAACAGCAGGATGACGGGCTGCATGTGAATCACGACCTGACCCAGGAGGAACTGGCGCAGCTCGTGGGGGCGTCACGGGAGACGGTGAACAAGGCGCTGGCCGATTTCGTGACGCGGGGCTGGATTCACTTGTCGGCGCGGTCCGTGGTGCTGATCGATACGGATCGTCTTCGCAGGCGGGCGCACTGAGCTGAGGCGCTGCCCTACGCCATGAACAACCCGGCACTGCGGGTGCAGTTCGCTCGTCCATCCGGCGGCCGGCCGCACCGGCCCGGGGCGTCAAAGGCGGATGCCGGGCGGTAGGTCGTCTTGCTCAGCCAGGTACTGAAGCTGGGCGCGGACGGACCATTGGGCGAAGGGCCAGAGTTTGGGCTCTACGTTGGCGTAGACGCGGGCGGTGATTTCGGCGGGGGTGCGATCGCCTGCGGCCAGGGCGGCGGTGATTTCGGAGAGGCGTTCTTTGCGGTGGCCGATGTAGTAGTCGAGCGTTTCCAGCGGCCTGGGGAGGAGGGGGCCGTGGCCGGGGAGGAGGGCGGTGAGGTTGGCCGTGCCGGCCAGGGAGCGGAGGCGGTCCAGGGAGCGGAGGTAGTCGCCCAGGTTGCCGTCGCTGGCTATGACGGTGGTGCCCCGGCCCAGGACCGTGTCGCCGGTCAGGAGGACGCTGTCGGCTGGGATGAGGAAGCTGACCGAGTCGGCGGAGTGGCCTGGGGTGGGGATTACCTCGATATCGCAGCCCGCTGCGGTGATGGTGTCGCCGGGGGCCAGGCCGGCGGAGTTGAGGCGGTGGGCTGGGTCGGCGGCCAGGACGGGGGCGGCGGTGAGCTCGGCCAGGCGCTGGGCGCCTGCCGAATGGTCGGAGTGACCGTGGGTCAGGAGGATCTGGCTGACCCGGCGGTCGCCTGCTGCCGCTATGCCGGTTACCCGGCGGAGATGTTTCTCGTCGGCGGGGCCTGGGTCCACGACGATCGCGGCGGGCGAGCCGGGCTCGGCGATGATCCAGGTGTTGGTGCCGTCCAGGGTCATCGGGGAGGGGTTGGGGGCCAGGACGCAGTGGGCGCGAGGGGTGCCGGAGCCGTCGATGGGGGCCGTCATAGCGGGTACTCCACACCGGGGGGCAGGCAGAGCCAGGCCTGTTCGGACTCCAGCTCGATCCGGGGGCGGAGGGGGGTGATGTGGCGCGGGGTTGCCAGGACGGCGGGGATGTCGGGGCAGGCGGCCAGCTCGGACAGGGTGACGGCGGTGGGGGGCATGAGGACGGCTTCGCCCTTCGCCGCGGCGGCGAGGACGGTGGCCGGGCGGAGCCAGGCTAGTTCGTCGGCCTCGTCGCGGATCTCCCAGGGGTGCTGCCCTTCGGGGAGGACGGCGGCGAAGAACCTGGTGTCGTAGCGGCGGCCCTCCAGCTCTGGGGTGATCCACCTGGCCCAGGGTTTGAGCAGGTCGGATCGGAGGACCAGGCGGTGCTTGGTCAGCAGGTCTGCCAGCGACAATGACCTGTCGAGCAGGGACAGGCGGTCTGGCTCCAGCTCCGCCTTGGGCGGAACGGCCGTGTCCTGAGGGGACGGGCCGGCCAGCAGGACGCCTGACTCCTCGAAGGTTTCCCGGACGGCGGCGCAGACCAGGCCCCGGGCCAGTTCTGGGGCGGCGCCTAGCCAGCCGGCCCACTGGGTCACGCCGGGGCCGGCCCAGGAGATCTCTGTATCGGCGTCTCTGCTGTCCACCGAGCCGCCAGGGTAGGCATAGGCACCGGCGGCGAAGGACATGCTGCGGCGGCGCCTGAGCATGTAGACCTCGATGCCCGCCCCCTCGGCGGTGGGGCGCAACAGCATGACCGTGGCGGAGTCGCGCGGCTCCATCGGCGGCGTGCCTGCTTCGACGGCCGCCCGCACCCTGGCCGCGAGAGCTGCGGGCAGCCTCAACCGTGTGCGCCCGATGGCGGCGCCTCCTTCGCGGATCAGTCGCCGGTGACTTCGGCGATCAGCTCGACCTCGACCGGGGCGTCCAGCGGGAGCACCGCCACGCCGACCGCGCTCCTGGCGTGCCGCCCCACCTCGCCCAGCACGTCCACCAGCAGTTCGCTGGCGCCGTTCAGCACCTTCGGCTGGCCGGTGAAGCCGGGAGCACTGGCGACGAAACCGGTCACCTTGACGATGCGGCGGATGCCCGCCAGCCCGCCAGCCACCGAGGCGGCGGCCGCCAGCGCGTTCAGCGCGCAGGTGGCGGCGAGCCGAGCCGCCTCCTGTTCGCTGACCTCGGCGCCGACCTTGCCGGTGGCCAGCAGCTTGCCATCGGCCATCGGGAGCTGGCCGGCCGTATAGACGCAGGACCCGGTCCGCACCGCCGGCACGTAGGCGGCGAGCGGCGCCACCACCTCCGGCAGCACGAGGCCGAGCGCGGCCAATCGCTGCTGCGGCGTGGCGCCCTCGCTCGCTGGGCTCACTGTTTCGGCCGCTTCAGGTAGGCCACCAGGCTCTCCGGGTTGGGGCCGGGCACCACGGCCACGAGCTCCCAGCCGTCATCCCCGAAGTTGTCGAGGATCATCTTGGTGTTGTGCACGAGCAGCGGTGCCGTCAGGTACTCCCATTTCTGCATGCCGAAACCCTAGCCAACACTGCCGGCGGGGTCAGCACCCAGTACCGCCAGTGGGGCGGCCGTGCCGACCGGTGCCCCACTGGCGGCTCTGCGGCCTGGTCAGCTCTGTGGGTGGCTCACCGGGTCGGCCTCGGCGCCGGCCGCTCCGTCGCCCTCCGCCGCGGCGGCCTCGGCCTGGGTGTCCTGCACCGGGGCCGTCTCCAGCTCGGGGACCGGCGGGGCCTCGACCTGGGGGACCGGCGGGATGTCGGATGCATCGAGAGCCTCCGGCCCAGGCGCGTGCTCGAGGGCCTCGGCGGCCTCGACCTCGGCGTCGCCCAGGTCCCGCGGCGGTTCGCCGGGGGTCGGCGGCGCCGTCTTCTCGAAGAACCTGAGCAGCTCGACCGGCACGGGCATGACCAGCGTGCTGTTCTTCTCGGCGGCCACCTCGACCACGGTCTGCAGCAGGCGAAGCTGCAGGGCGGCAGGGTCACGGGCCATCACGTTCGCGGCGGCGGCGAGGCGCTTGGACGCCTGGTACTCACCGTCGGCGGAGATGATCCGGGCGCGGCGCTCACGTTCCGCCTCGGCCTGCCGGGACATCGAGCGCTTCATGCCCTCGGGCAGCGACACGTCCTTGATCTCCACCCGCTCGACCCGGATGCCCCAGGGCCCCTCGGTCGGCTCGTCGATGATCCGGCGCAGCTCGCGGTTGACCGTGTCGCGCTCGGCCAGCAGCTGGTCCATCTCCGACTGGCCGATGATCGACCGCAGCGACGTCTGGGCCTGCTGTGAGATGGCGAACAGATAGTTCTGCACGTTCACCACGGCCTTGATCGGATCGATCACCCGGAAGTACACCACCGCGTCCACCCGGACGCTGACGTTGTCCCTGGTGATGCCCTCCTGCGCGGGAACGGCCATGGCGACGATCTGCATGTTGACCTTCTGCATGCGGTCGCCGACCGGCCGGATCCAGGTGAGGCCCGGTCCGCGC
>DASXMU010000326.1:0-22832 GCA_036495485.1 Streptosporangiaceae bacterium | reverse complement strand
TTACAGGCCGAGCCAGCCGCGTTCCTTGGCTATGCGGAGGGCCTCGGCGCGGTTGCGGGCGCCGGTCTTCTGGATGCAGGCCGACAGGTAGTTGCGGACCGTTCCCTCGGACAGGTAGAGCTTGGCCGCTATCTCGGTGATCATCGAGCCGTCGGCGGACGCGGCTAGCACATCGCGCTCCCGCGGGGTCAGCGGGCTGTCGCCTTCGGCCAGGGCGGCGGCGGCCAGGTCCGGGTCGATGACCCGGCCGCCGGCCAGGACGGTGCGCACGGTCTGGGCCAGCTTGTCGGCGGGTGAGTCCTTGACCAGGAAGGCCGACACACCGGACTCCATGGCGCGGCGCATGAAGCCGGGGCGGCCGAACGTCGTCAGGATGACGATCTTGATGTCGGGCTTCGCGCGGTGCAGGGCGGACGCGGCGGTGAGGCCATCCAGGCCGGGCATCTCTATGTCGAGCAGGGCGACGTCCACGTCGTGTTCGGTCGCGGAGGGGACGACCTCGTCACCGCGACCGACCTGGGCGACGACCTCGATGTCGTCCTCGAACGCTAGCAGCGCGGCCAGCGCTTCGCGGATCATGGCCTGATCCTCGGCGATGAGCACACGGATGGGATGATCCGGGCTGGGCGGCTCACCGGAAGCGCTGCGATCGGTCACAGCGGCACGGTAACGCGCGGATCACTTCACCGTGGCTGAATCGCCACGCTCCAGCTGGGTTACCGGCGCAGCAGGCTCGGACTCGGGACGCTCCGCCAGCGGTGGACCACTGGGCTGGGGCTCTGGCAGGCCGGGTACGGTGGCGACGAGCCGGAGGCCGCGACCGCCGCCGCGACCGGTCTTGGCGTGGCCGAACGAGAGCCTGCCACCGATCGCGGTCAGCCGCTCGGACATGCCGCGCAGGCCGCTCCCGGCTGGGGCGCCGGGCGACACGCTGGCCGCCGAGGCTGGCATCGGGGATGCGGCCGGCAGACCTTGCAGGCCCTGGCCGTCGTCGCTGACCTCCAGCGACAGCTCGCCGGGCCGCTGGATCAGGCACACCGAGCAGGTCCTGGCGCCGGAGTGGCGGATCACGTTGGTGACCGCCTCGCGCAAACACCAGGCGAGCGCCGCTTCTGCCTCGCTGTCGAAGGTGCCGGACTGCACGGTGAGGGCCGGGTCGTCGCCCAGCTCGATGCCGGCCGCCTCCAGGGCGGTCCTGGCGGTGATGATCTCGACGGCGAGCGTCGGGCGCCGGTAGCCGCTGACCGCCTCCCTGATGTCGTGCAGGGTCTGCCTGCTCACCCGGCTGATATCGCTGGCCTCGCTGATCGCGGCGTCGCGGTCCTTGGTCTGCGGCAGCCTGGCCAGCAGCTTGCTGACCAGCTCGGACTTGAGCGTGATCATGGATAGCGACTGCCCGGTGAGGTCGTGCATGTCCCTGGCGAGCCGCAGCCGCTCCTCGCTCACGGCCAGCTTCGCGACCGTCTCCTTGGCCAGGGTGAGCTCGTGCATGAGCTGGATCTGGACGCGGAAGCCGGACATGGCCACGCCGATCAGCGCAACCGGCAGCACCAGGCTGATGAAGGTGTCCACGGTGGTGTGTGTCACCAGTGACATGACCACGAAGGTGGCGGTCACGGCCAGGACCGCCCGCACCGCCCTGGCCCGCCCGGTCACGATGTACCCGGTGGCGGCGGACACGTAGATCCACATGGGGACCCAGTTCGTGCCGTAGATGAGGTTGGCCACCAAGGCGAGTGCGATGATGACCGGCAGGCCCAGCTTGACGTACCGGCTGCTGCTGTTCAGGAAGTTCGTGATCGTCCACACATAGGTGACGCAGAAAGTCACGACGATCACCAGGCCACCGGCTATCCACAGCAGCGAACGGTGGCCGCTGAACAGGTCCGAGACCGGGGAGATCAGGTAGAGCAGCCAGACCCCGGTGAAGACGTGCCGGAGCTTGCCGAACTTCTCCCGGTCCGCCAGGACGCCCGGCCACGAGCCGGGCGCCGGCTGAGCCGTGGACGCGCGGGCGGCCCGGTCATCGCGCTCGGTCATGTCGCCTCGTCACCTCCTGCGCCCACCTGGTTTCCATGCTGTGCTTTACTGGCCGGAATTCCACCCTACGGCTACGGCCACTGGACCTTTCGTCCATCGTCCAGGGTAACCACGGCGGATGTAACACCAGGCAGTGCAATACGTCCCCGACCTGCCATGACATCTGTCACGTGCCGCCGGGCACGCGTACCATCTCCGGTATGCCTCATCGCCTGGCCGCCGGCAGCACCCAGGATCTCGTGGAGGCCGAACGGGACATCCGCGACCGTATCGGCGATCAGCAGCTCGACTTCACCGCCATGGCCGCCGTGTCGAACATTTACCGGGCGGCCAACGTGATCCGCAACCGGATGGAGCGGACCGTGCTGGCGGGCGAGGACCTGTCCTGGGCGGCATTCACCGTGCTGTTCGTGCTGTGGATCTGGGGCGATCAGCAGACCAGGCACCTGGCCGAGGAAGCCGGGGTCACCAAGGGCACGCTGACCGGTGTGCTCAAGACGCTGGAGAAGCGCGGCCTGGCCCGGCGGCGCGGGCACGACGCGGACGGCCGCCTGGTCCTGGTCGGCCTGGAGCCGAAGGGGCTCGAGGTGATCGAGCGGCTGTTCCCTGCCTTCAACAAGCGCGAGGCCGAGGTCAGCGCCGTGCTCACCGAGGAGGAGAAGAGCCAGCTCGCCTCCCTGCTGCGCAAGATGATCCGCACCGTGGAGCGTGGCTGAGTCCGTTCGGAATTTCTTTTTTTCCAAAGAAATAATGTCTCGGGACGGCGACGGGCACTGCTGACCGCGGCGGGAACCGGGCGGGGGGGCAGTCTGCGACGACGGGCAGGGTTGACCGCGGCGGGAACCGGGCGAGGGCAGTCTGCGACGACGGGCACGGTCGACCGCGGCGGGAACCGGGCCGGGTCAGCGAGCGGGGACGGCGGCGAGCTGGATTGCGGCGGCGACCAGGGTGCAGGCGCGGTCGCGGGCGGCGGGCTCGGCGGCGGCCGTCTCGGCCAGGAAGCGGTCCGGGTCCTGGCCCGCCTGCTGCGCCTCCGCACGGGCGCCCGCCTCCAGCCAGCGGCTGAGCTGCGGGCCGTCGACCTCGGGGTGGAACTGGACGGCCAGGTGGCGGCCGAGGGCGAAGGCCTGGACGCCGAGCTCGTTGCGGGCGATCAGCCTGGCCTCGCGCGGCGGGTGGCACTGGTCGCCGTGGAACTCCAGCCACGGGCCGGCCGGGACGACGGCGGGGTCGAGGGTGTCGACGAGCGTCCAGCCGACCTCTTTGCGGGCGGCCGGGGTCACGCTGCCGCCGAGCGCGGCGGACAGCGCCTGGGCGCCGAAGCAGACGCCGAGCACGGGCACGCCGGCCGCATCGACGCGGCGCAGCCAGGCCAGCTCGTCGGCGATCCAGGACCGCTCCGGGGCGGGGTCGTAGACCGACCAGGTCGCGCCGAGCAGGATCACATGATCGATGCCGCCGGGCGAGGGCAGCGGGCCTTCCGTGGGGAACATATGCACGGTCAGATCGGCGCCGCGGGCCTCGAACGCGTCGCCGATGAAGCCTGCCGAGTCCTCTTCGTGGTGGCGGACGACCGTGACGCGCATGGGGTGCAGTGTATGTGAGGCCGCATTATGCAAATTGCCTGCCTGGTGGCTGGAGCCCGACCCGGCCCGATCGTTCGCGCAGGCCTCTGGGCCCGCACTCACGATGCGGTTTTGCATAACACGCCGGGTCGATTGCCGTGAACTTCGTTTGGTGCCAAAGTATTTTGTCATGACCGGCCTGGTGGATTTGACCGATCTCGACCTGTGGGCGCGGGGTGTCCCCTATGCCGAGTTTGCCAGGTTGCGCCGCGACAGTCCCGTGGCCTGGCATGACGAACAGGCGCCGAACTCCGGGTTCTGGTCGGTGGTGCGTTACGGCGACATCGTGGACGCCAGCCGGGACACGGCGGTGTTCTCCTCCGCCAGGGGGATCTCGTTCGAGGAGCCGACCGACGAGGACATGGCGGCGCGGCGCACGATCATCGACACCGACCCGCCGGGGCACACCAAGCTGCGCAAGATCGTTTCGGGCAGCTTCACGCAGCGGGCCGTGGCGGTGTACCGGCACTTCGTCGAGGGGCTGACCGAGGAGATCCTGGACGGCGGGCTGCCGGGCGGGCCGTTCGGCTTCGTGGACGCGGTGGCCAAACAGGTGCCGATCCGGGTGCTGGCCCGGATCATGGGGCTGCCGGCCGGCGACCTGGACCGGTTCATCGACCTGGGTGACCGGCTGATCGCCAACACCGACCCCGACGTCACCGACGTCGTGTGGGGGCGGGACGACACCGACGCCTACCGCAGGTTCCCGTTCCGCAGCCCCTACGGCAAGCAGCTCTGGGATCTGGGCCGGGAGATCGTGGCGGGGCGGCTGCGGGAGCCGGGCGACGACCTGCTGTCCACGCTGCTGCGCGCGGAGGTGGACGGGGACAAGCTGAGCGAGACCGACCTGGACAACTTCTTCTCGATCCTGGTGATCGCGGGCAACGAGACCAGCCGGATCGCGATCGCCCAAGGGGTGCTGGCGTTCTGCGAGCATCCGGAGCAGTGGGAGCGGCTGCGCGCCGACCCTGGGCTGCTCGGCTCCGCGACCGACGAGGTGCTGCGGTGGAGCTGCCCGGCGCACTTCATGCGCCGCACAGCGGCGGCGGATGTCTCGCTGGGCGGCGCCTCGATCAGGGCCGGGGACAAGGTCGTGCTGTGGTACGTGTCGGGCAACCGGGACGAGGCCGAGTTCGGCAGCCCTGATGTGTTCGACGTGGGGCGGACGCCCAGCCGGCACCTGAGCTTCGGCCGGGGCGGGCCGCACCTGTGCCTCGGCGCGCACCTGGCCAGGCTGGAGGTGAACGTGGTGCTGGCCGCGCTGGCACGGCGGGTGAGCCAGTTCGAGCTGGCCGGGCAGCCGCGGCGGATCCGGTCCAACTTCACCAACGGGCTCAGGGAACTGCCGATCCGGGTGCGGCCATGACCGCGCCGCTGCCGCACCCAGCCCCGTCGATGTGATCGCCTGGTCAGGGGTGGGCGATCGGGGACTGGTCGTGTTCTTCAGCCAGTTCCAGCTCCACCGCGCCCGTCTCGCGCCAGACCTCACGGGTCAGCACCTGAATCGCTCCCGCTGCGGGAATGGCCAGCAGCGCGGCCACGAAGGCGCCGAAGATGCCGCCGATCCAGCTTCCCAGCGACGCCCCGACCAGGATGGCGAGCAGCACGAGCAGTGGGTTGACCCGGACGGTCTTGCTCATGATGACCGGGTTCAGCACGTGGTTCTCGACCTGGGTGTACACGAGGAAGACCACCAGCGTGACAATTCCCGCCGTGGTCGAGTGGGTGAACGCGAACAAGATGGTGGGGATGCCGGCCAGGGCACCGCCGATCATGGGCAGGAAGTCGACCAGGGCGACCCAGAGCGCCCACAGGACGGGGAACGGGACGCCCATGATCACCAAGGTCACGAACACCACGAGGCCGGCGATGACCGAGGTCAGGAAGTTGCCCAGCATGTACCCGGTGACCGAGCGGTTGACCTCTCTGGCCACCTTGGAGTACCGCTCCGCGCGCTCCGGCGTCATCAGCTCAAGAAGGGCCCTGCGCATCTTGGCGCCCTCCAGCAGCAGGAGCAGCACCAAAATGAAAATGGTCAGCATCGAGATGATCAGCGACAGGGCTCCCTTGCCCAGCGTGAGCGCCGGCTTGGCAAGCCCCTGGCCGAAGGTGACCAGCTTGGGCGCGTTGCTGACCACCCACTTCTGCACGTGATACTTGCGCACCAGGTGCCCGATCCAGCCCGTGCCGTGCTCGGCCGAGGTAACGTACGCCGGCAGCTTGTCGGCGAGATGAGTGATCGCGTTGGCCAGCGGGTAGCCGAACGCCACCGCCAGCCCGGCGAACACCAGCAGGCCGAGCAGCGTCACCACGGCCACGGCCAGCCCACGCCGGGGCAGCACCAGATGATGCGGCATGGACTGGCCGCGCCGGGGCATCTCGGCTTTCACGCTGGCCGGGCCGCGCCAGAGCGCCAGCCAGCGCTGCAGGACCAGCACGAGCGGATTGAGGAGCAGGGCGACGAACCCGGCCACCACGATCAGCAGGAGGACGTCCCGAAGCCGGTCGATCACCTTGCCGGCCAGGTAGGTCGCGACCACCACCGCGACGGTGACCAGGATGGCGCGCAGCGGGATGTGGTTGGCCTCCGCCGTCCGCCACAGGCGGGCCCGCCGGGTAGTAGGCGGCTTTTCGTCTAGCACGTGGCAATCATGGCAGCATGGCGTTCCCAGCGGGGATGGCAATCCCCCGTCCCGCGCTGGAGCAGTCTGAGATGCCCGGTCAGGTTGCGATGTCGGGGTGGGGCAGGGTCCAGTGGCTGAGGCGGGTGGCGTATTCGCGCTGGAAGGCCAGGGGCTCGGCGTAGTCGCGCTCGAACAGGGCGATGAACAGGGTCAGGGTTAGGAACGGGTGGGCGCCCAGCTCGAACAGGGTGACGTAGTCGTGGGCGGCCAGGGCCTCGCGCTCGGGGCCGGTGAAGGCCAGCCAGGTGCTGGATTCGCCGTGGTGGCAGTTGAGGACGAGGTTCGCCTGCCCGGTTTCCCACCAGGCTACGGTTCCCTGCGGGTCGCTGCGGTAGCGCTCGACCAATTCTGGGCTGCGGTCGATGGTGTAGAGGAACTTGTTGACCAGGTACTTGCTCACAGCGCCGCGCCGCCCTTCGGGTACCAGGTGAAATAGGCCTCCATGGTGTGGAACAGGTCGAGCGAATCGGCATAGTCGGCCTTCACATTTTCGCCGGCGACGCCCATCATCAGCAGGAAGTCCATGAAGCCGTGGGTAGCGTTGCCGGGCTCCCACAGGCTGTCCAGGCTCACCTCGGCCAAGGCGGATTCCAGGTCGGCCGAGGCTATCCATTCGACGGCTTTGCGGTCGAATTCGGGGTCGGGGCCATGCGGGCCGAACTGCCTCGGGCCGCCGAGCTCCAACGACAGGTGCCCGGTGCCGATGATGGCCACCCGCTGGTCGCTGGGCCAGGATTCCACCATGTGGCGGATGGCCTGGCCGAGCTGGACGAAGCGCCGGGGCTGCGGCATCGGCGGGGCGAAGATGTTGGTGTACACCGGGACGATCGGCAGGTCGGCCTCGGGGCGCAGGGTGATGATCGGGCAGGTGATGCTGTGGTCGATCCGCAGCTCGTTGCTGAAGGCCAGGTCGAATCCCGCGTCCAGGCCATGGCGCAGCAGGTAGCTGGACAGTTCCTCGTGGCCGCGCAGCAGCATCCGGGGCAGGCCGAATTCCCGCTCCTCGTTGTAAAAGTTTGCGTCGTAAAACGGTGCTTTGCCGACCAGGAACTGCGGCATGTTATCCAGCCATAGCTGGTGGAAATGGTCGCTGCCCACCATGACCAGCACGTCCGCCCTGGCGCGGGTCAGGGTATCCCGGAAGGACTCGATCTTGGCCACCCACTCATCGGCAAACGGCGGCCGGCCCGGCCCGGCCGAGGTGCTCGCCCGGTAATAGAAAGGGTGGTGGGTGGATGCGATGACCGCGGCGACGGTGGCCATGGCGGCTCCTGGATTAACTTTCCGCCGTTGTGGCGGGGGGCTGGTATTCGATGTTGCGGTCTACTGCCCGGTAGATATCCATGGCAACGGAACGGTGCCCTTCCTCTGCTATCTGGCCAAGCAGGCCGGCCGCACGGGCAAGAAGCGCGAATCCACGCAGCAGGTCGACCGGAAGACCGAGGTCGGCAAGGGCCGCGCCACAGGCACCCGCTCCGTTGAGCGGCAGGGTGTGGCCGAGTACCTGCGGATGGACCCGGCCGATGGCCTCGAACAGGCGCAGGTGGGGGCCGAGCAGGCCTTCTTCCGCCGCGATCCGGAACAGGACCGGGGTGCGCGGGTCGGTGACCTTGTGCACCGGGTGGCCGAGACCCGGGATCAGGCGGCCGTCGGCCTGGGCGCGCCGCACGGCGGCGAGCGCGACGGCGTCCCAGCCTGCTTCACCGGCGGGTGGTTCGCCCGCCCCGGCCAGGGCGGCGGCCAGGAAACGGCCCGCGTCCTCGGTGACGCCGAGGAACCTCGAACCCCCGCCGAGCAGGCCGGCGGCCAGGGCGCCCTGCAGCGAGTCGGGTGCGCTCAGGTAGGTGAGGCGGGCCGCGATGGCGGTCGGGGTGAAGCCGTGGTCGGCCAGCGCGACCAGGACGGCCTCGAACACGCGGACCTCCGGCGGCGTGGGCCGGCGCTGGGTGACCAGCCACATGGCCAGCTCGCCGAAGCCCACCTTGCCCATCAGGTCGGCGGCCAGATCCTGGCCCAGCACGGTGATCGTGTCCGCGTCAGAGGTTCCGATGGAGGTGGGGAAGCGCAGGTCCGGCGTCATGATGCTCCTTCCGGGTCGCTGGCCAGCCAGGCCCGTATCTCGTCGCCGTGCTCGTCGAGCCGGGGCGGCGGCAGGTCGTAGCGCGGTGGAGTGACCGAGAACGTGAGCGGGTGGCGGACCGTCGGCACCGCAGCCTCGCCATGCCCGGCGGCCACAACCGGCTCCAGGCCGATCTCCCGGGCGAACGCGACCCCGGCATCGATGGTGTTGATCGGGCCACACGGCACGCCGGCCTCGATCAGATCGTCGAACCAGGCCGCGGCCGAACGGCTGGCCAGGCGGGCGGCGAGCAGCGGGCGCAGCTCTTCCCGGTTGGCGGTCCGGCCCTGGTTGTGGGCGAACCGCGGGTCGTCGGCCAGGCCGGGCACGCCCAGCAGCTCGCACAGCCGGCGGAACTGAGCGTCGTTGCCCACCGTCACGATGAGGTCGCCGTCGCCGGTGGGCAGCGGTTCGTAGGGGTACACGCTGGGGTGGGAGTTGCCCATCCGGTACGGCACGGTCCCGCCGGCCACGTAGGCGCTGGTCTGGTTCACCATGCCGGACAGCGCGGAGGCCATCAGGGCCGCCTCGACGTGCTGGCCCTGGCCGGTGGCGGCCCGGTGGTTGAGCGCGGCCAGGATGCCGATCGTGGTGTGCAGCCCGGCGATGACATCGAAGACCGAGATGCCGGAGCGGTACGCCGGGCCGGCCGGGTCGCCGGTCGTGCTCATCAGGCCGGACATGGCCTGCACCATGAGGTCGTAACCTGGCAGGTTCTTCCCGCCGGCCGCACCGAAGCCGCTGATCGAGGCGTACACGATGCCCGGGTTCGCGGCGCTGACCGACTCGTAGTCCAAGCCGAACCTGGCCAGCCCGCCGGGCTTGAAGTTCTGCACGAACACGTCGGCCCGGCGGGCCAGCTCGTGCGCCCTGGCCAGGTCGGCGGGGTCGTTCAGGTCGAGCGCGACCGAGCGCTTGTTCCGGTTGATGGCCAGGTAGTAGGTGGAGATCCCGTCCTCGGTGGCCGGTGGCACCCAGCCGCGGGTGTCGTCGCCGCCCGGGCTTTCCACCTTGATCACGTCCGCGCCGAGGTCGGCGAGCAGCATCGTGCAGTACGGGCCGGCCAGCACCCGGGAGAAGTCGGCGACGATGAGACCGGTCAGCGGCCCTGGGCCTGGTGTGGCGGGGCCAGGGGCGGGGGCGGGGGCGGCGGGGCTGGTGCTCGCGGGCTCGCTCATAGGCAGCTGTGTATCCTCCTGTCCGCTAGCCGGACACACGTCCGGCCGTGTCGTCGTGGGCTGCGATCGTCAGCTGGGGGGCCGCCTGGCAGGCTGCCCAGTCCGCGCTGATCGCCCCGGCGGCCTGCAGCAGCCAGGGCAGGTACTCCCCGGTGAGCACCTCGACCGGGGTCTCGGCGGCGTGCACGGTGACGTTCAGCGCCGCGATCACCCGGCCCTCGCCGTCCCGCAGGGCGGTGGCCACCGAACGGATCCCCGGGGCGAGCTGCTCGTCGGTGAGCGACCAGCCGCGCGCACGGACGGCCCGCAGCTCCGCGGCCCGCTCGGCCAGGTCCGGCTGCCAGCGCGGGGTGATCCCCGACCTGCCCGGCTCGGCCAGCACCTGCTCGGCCTCATCCGGCGGCAGGGCGGCCAGCAGAACCTTCCCGAGCGAGGTTGGCATGGCCGGAAACCGGGTGCCGATGGTCACCGCCAACGCGATGATCTTGGGCACGGCCACCCTGGCCACGTAGACGATGTCCGAGCCGTCGAGCTGGGCGATGGAAGAGGACTCGTGAGTGCGCGCCACCAGCCGCTCCATGTGCGGCCTGGCGACCTCCCACAGGTTGCGGGACAGGACGTAGGACATGCCGAGCTCGAGCACCCGGGGGGTCAGCTCGTAGCCGCGCTCCACCGCTCGCACGTAGCCGAGCTGCTCCAGGGTGAGCAGGATCCGGCGGGCCGTGGGCCGGGCCAGCCCGGCCTGTGCCGCCACCGCCGCCAGGGACATGACCGGCTGGCGCGGCTGGAAGGCCCGGATCACGTCGAGACCGCGAGCCAGCGCCTCGATGAAATCCGGGCTGGGATCGCGGCCTGCCATGCCGTCCCTTCCATTGGCAGCGTTTTCCGTTGACAGCGTTTCCCTTGACAGCAGGTCCCGCCACGGGCGACGCTTCCGGTCAGGATACATGCGCCCGTCATGCGGACACATGTCCGCAAACTTTGCATCATCTCTGCCTGCCACGGAGTTGGAGGTTTGCCATGACCACTGCCGAGCTGACGCCCGGCCGGCCCATCGTGTTCCGGAACGCCACCGTGCTCACCATGGACGACGCCCATCGTGTGCTGACCGGTGCCGACGTCCTGGTGATCGGCGACCAGATAGCCGCGGTCGGCCCCGCGCTCGAGGCACCCGAGGGCACGGCCGAGATCGACGCGGCCGGCGGCATCGTCATGCCCGGCATGATCGATACGCACCGGCACATGTGGCAGACGGCCATGCGCGGATACGGAGCCGACTGGACGCTGACCCAGTACTTCGTCTGGTACTACCTGCAATGGGGCAAGTCCTTCCGCCCGCAGGACATCTACGCGGGCAACCTGCAGTCCGCGATCGAGTCGATCGACGCCGGGGTCACCACGACCGTGGACTGGTCACACGGCCTGCAGACGGTGGACCACGCGGAGGCGGCTCTCGATGCCCTGACCGAGGTGCCCGGCCGGTTCGTCCTCGCCTACGGCAACATCCAGCAGGGTCCCTGGGAGTGGTCGGCCAGCCCGGAGTTCCGCGACTTCGTCAACCGGCGCATCACCATCGGCGACCCCATGATGGGCTTTCAGATGGCCTTCGACATCCCAGGCAGCCCGGAGTTCCCCGAGCGTGCGGCGTTCGAGGTGGCCCGGGATCTGGGCGTGCCGGTGACCACGCACGCCGGGGTGTGGGCGGTGACCAACGACGACGGCGTCCGGCTCATGCACGAGCACGGGTTCATGACCCCGTCCACCACCTACGTGCACGCCTCCACGCTGAGCCAGGACTCCTACCACCGGATCGCCGCGACCGGCGGGTCGGTGTCGGTCGCCACCGACAGCGAGCAGAGCGCCGGCCAGGGCTACCCGTCGACCTGGGCGCTGCGCGAGTACGACATCCCGGTGTCGCTGTCCATGGACACCAGCGTCTGGTGGAGCGGGGACCTGTTCACCGCGATGCGCAGCACCCTGGGCGCCGACCGGTCACGTGAGCACCTGGAGGCACACCGCAACCAGGACACGGTGACGCACTGCCGCCTGCGGGCCGAGCAGGTCGTCGACTGGGCCACCCGTGGCGGCGCGAAGGCACTGGGGCTCGACTCGGTCGTCGGCAGCCTCGAACCCGGCAAGAAGGCCGACGTCGTCTTGATCAAGAATGACAACTCGCCCGCGATGTTCCCGATCCTCAACCCCTACGGTCACGTGGTGTTCCAGGCCCAGCGCGGCGATGTGCACACGGTCCTGGTGAACGGCCGGGCGGTCAAGCACGAGCACCGCCTGGTGGGCGTGGACCTGCCCAGGGCACGGGAGCTGGCCGGGCAGACGGCCGGGTACCTGATGGGCGAGCTGGGACCGGACGCCTGGAGCGAGGGCATGCACCCGGAGATCCCGGGATCCAAGACGCTGAGCAACCCCTATACCTACACCTACACCGAGGGCGAGGACGGCTTCACGGCGGAGGGCACCGGAGACGCCTGACCGTCACTCGTCCAGGTCGGCCGGCGTGGCCCGGCCGGCGCGCTCACCGGCCGGGTGCTCCACCAGCGCGAGGATCCGGCTGGCCATGAACCGCGCCGTGCGGATCGGCGTGCCGTTCCTGGTGACCTCGCTGACCTCCACGATCCTCGGCCCGGTGGTGACGTCCACCCGGCGGCCCGCCCGGGTCGCGGTCACCTCGTAGGTGCGGCTCCCCTCGCCGGCGTCGATAACGACCTCGACCCAGTCGCCCTTCATCCCTGCCTCCTCACCCATGGCCTGGACGGATTCTCTATGGTTGTCCTGCCGCGCCACTTTCGCCTTCACCGTTCTCAGTCCACTCGCGCAGTACCTCATCGGCGTTGCGGACCACACCACGAAGGTGTACCTCCCGTTCCTCGTCCTGATCAATATGGGGGTGCCCTTTGATCATGGCGGCAGCATCGAAACCTTCGCCGCTCTTGAACCAGGCGAGCGTGTCGATCTCAAGTTCGCGGCTGCCCGTGATGTCCGTACCGTCGCGCAGCATCACGGTCACCGGGCTATCCAGCCCGAGGTACTCGCTGAATCAGCCACCCGCGCCGAGCCGAGGGGCCAGCAGCCTTAACCCAGGGTCAGAATGTCATTACAATACTTGATAACAGCACCTTTCAGGGGATGATGAGGCATGCTCGTATCGGTTTGGATTATTGCGGTAGCAATCGCCTTGCGCCAGGTCGACCGATGGTGGTTCAGCCCGGCGCGGGGTGTCGGTCGCAGCCAGCCCTTAGGATCGCTGCAGGCCGTAATGGCATTGCAGCGCAGTCGGGCCAACAATCGCACTCCAGTACTACTTCTGGTTGGGCACTGGCTGGAGATTGTCGGCTGGTGGGTGGTGGCAGCAGACGTCGGCCCCGTCGGCTGGATCATCGCCGCCCTGGCCGTAGCAGTGAAGTTCCGGCACCTGCAGGAAGTCAGCCATTTCGCCGTCCACGGTGTGCTCACCCGCAACGGCAGTGTGGGTAACATGCTAACCGAGTTGGCCGTGCACGTTCCGCTAGGCTTCGCCGCTGTGCCGGTACGGCGTGAAAAGCACATCCGCCAGCATCACCCCAACGCCACCATTGCCGGGGTGGACCCTAATCTCGCCGAGCTCTATCGGGCAGGCATGCATTCCGGATGCAGCTCACTGCGGTTCTCCTTGGTAGTGATCTATCCCCTGACACCTGTGGGCCTGGCCGACACGTGCCGGAGCCTGGCCAGCAATGTGCGACCGCGCGGCGTCTCGTGGTGGCGACTGCTGGCCTTCGTGGCCATTCCGATCGCAGCCGCCACTCTCCTGGGCTGGCCGGTTGCGGTGTTCGGCGTCCTCCTACCTCGGCTGTTGATCTACCCGCAACTTGCCTGGATGTCCTTGCTGGTCGAGCACCGCTGGTTCGACGCCGAGCCTGCCGGCGGACGCCCTGCTGCCGTCGAGGCCGCTCGCTGTCTACGTTTGTACCCGCGCAACCCGGTCCTTGCGCTGCTCGCCCGGGGCACCTGGCTCCCGTACGGCGACTTGTTCCACTACGCTCACTCGGTCCACCCAGCCGTGCGTTGGAACTACCTCCCCACGCTGGAACGTGTTATCGGCACACCCATCTACACTCCCGAGGCGCTGTTGATCGGCTGCTCCGCCGTGGTCGCTCACCACTACCGCGCGCTCACGGCGGCAGAGGACGTTCATCCGGGCGAAAAGCTGATAGATCAAACGCTCCTGCAAAAGCAGCCTAATTCTGCTTGCTTACCGTAGAGGGTTTGCATTCTGACGGGTCAGATGAGAAGAGCATATAGACGGAGAGCTGCGCTTCGATTCACTATGCTCAGCCACCTAGCGCCGCACCCCGGCTCTGGCGGCGAGCTTCCCGCCCCATTAAGCAGGGATAGCGGTTGTTGTAGTCACTCAACCCTCTGGACGTGATGATGAGTGTATCGAATATTGTACAGGTAATCTCGTTGCTAGTCGTCGTAGTCGCCTTGCTTCTAAGTTTCCGTCAGAACTTTATAACGGCAAAGCAGGCTCAAGAGGCTGTGCGGCAGTCCACCGCCGCCGCATCGTCATTGCATCGAGAATCAGTCCAAGGAATGATGCAGCATGTGCTGGATTTCACATATAACGCAATGGTCCGCGATCCCCACTTGCTCTCCTGGTTTCTCGCAAGCCGCGGCTTTCCAAAAGTGAACCGCAACAAGAGCAACGTCTACCTATTCTTGTGGATGCGACTAGGTCTGCATCAATCGCATTATTTTGAGTGGGTCGGGGGGCTGATCACCGATGAAGTGTGGCTATACTGGCGAAACGCAGTGCAGCTCGATGTGGCGAGCCCTGGATTCGAAGCTGTATGGCAAACAGTAAGGAACACTTTCACCCGCGGCTTCGTGGAATGCATCGAGGAACTACGCGCTGCTAACTCTACTGCCAAGTCTCCCGAAGAAGTCATGAATAATATAGCGTCACGAGAGTTACCCATTTTTACACACGATTTCTGAAATAGCGGGGTCGATGCGCTCTAGGCGGTCATGATGCAGGCGTCAGGGTCGACTCGGCCCGGGATGAAGAGACTGGATAGCGCCACCTGCCAAGCGGGCAGTGACAATGGGCTGGAAGAAACCGGTCTCGTCGGATTCGTGCCATTGCACCCGGTAGAAGCCAGCAGCGTGCAGCGCTTGGTCGAGTTGCGCCCTGGTCACGGCCCAGTAGATGGCATTGCGCCTATGGATCTGCCAGGTATTGGGGCCGGTCGGCAGCAGTTGAAAGTGCTCGAGGTTGTAGCGTTCACCGTCGTCATACCAGTGCCAGACCTGGAAGGTGATTACGCGACCCGCGGGGGTATCCCGGACCGACGGCGGCGTGGAGTTGGGTCGCTGGCGCCGGGCGGTGTCGTAGTCACGGACGCTGATCAGTAGCATGCCTTCGGCGCGCAGCACCCGGGCCATTTCGCCTAGACCGTGGGCGAGGTCAACTGGGGTGGTCAGGTGCGGCAGCGAGTTGTCAGCGCAGACCAGCCCGTCGAAAGAGTGGTCGGCAAAGGGCAGGGCTCGCATATCGGCGACTGCCAGCGGGGGGCGGAGTTTTCGACGGTGAGCTTCGTGATGGGCTCGGTGGACCGCGGCCGGGCTGAAGTCAGTGCCGATGATGTGTTCACCGAGCGCAGCAAGGCCAAGCAGCTGGGTGCCGATTCCGCAGGCGCAGTCCAACAGGCGACGTGGGTGTTCCCCCGAGGGAAGCGCTTTCAGGATCTGCTGAAGCGCGCGCGCTTGGCAACCTGCGCTGGCGTCCCAATCAGCGTAGTACAGGTCGTAGGTAGCGGCGAGGTCATCGTAGAAGTGCCGGATACCGGTTGGGTCGGCTGCGTGAGGGAATTCAATCACGATGGTTCGCTCGGGGTCGAGCCGGTTAACGGCTATGGGGTTTCCGATGATGTTGCGGCAGGATATCGTGTGGCCGGCAATCACAGAGCATAGCCACGACCGCCCTGACCTCCTCATCGAACCCGGCACAGTTCTGGCCGGGACGGACTCATGTACACTAGCCGCTTCGTAAGCTACCACACCCTTGAGGTACGCTCCTCCGCGGCTCAGCGGACAGACAGCACCAGCTTTCCGGGCATCGCCCGATCGCCAAGATGTGCCAGTGCCGTTGGTATGTTCTCCCAGGGCATCTCGCGAGCGACGTGCAGATTAAGATGTCCGTCTGCGACCAATTTGACCAAATAGCTGAGATCCCGAGTCGGCGGGTCGGCTGCAAAAGTCCTGCGGATACTCAAACTCTGCAAACGCACCGAGCTACCGACGTACACGTCACGTATGTCCTGGAGGGTGGTCGGCTGCTTTGAGAGGTTAGCGAACATAACCAGAGTCCCGTCGGGCTCCACCATGGTCGCCAGCCTCGCCAATGATTCACCGCCAATGGATTCCAAGATGAGATCGAATCGGCCGCAGAGGTCGTCCGAGTCGGCACAAATCGTGTCAGCTCCCAGTTCGGTCAACCCGAGAGCCCGCGCCTTGCTCCTGACCATCGCAGTGACGTCCGCTCCGGCGAGATGGGCCAACTGGACCGCTAGCCGCCCCACGCTTCCCGAGGCGGCTGTGATCAAGACACGGCGGCCCAGTAGCAGGCCGCCAATCCGCAGCGCCCGCAGCGCCGTTAGTCCGACGATAGGCAAGGCGGCAGCGTGCGCGAACGACATGCTGTCGGGCAATTCCGCTACCCAGGTACACGGAGCAACCACCCGTTCAGCCCAGGAAGATTCCCGTGCCACCCCTACAATTCGGGTCCCGACCTCGGGACGATCACAAGAACCGTCTGCTACCACACCGGCGAAATCCCACCCCGGGCGCCAGCCATCGGGCGCTGAGTCCAGGCGCTCCAACTCCGCGGGGTTGACAGAAACAGCGTGCACATCGACCAATACTTCGTCTCTTTGACGAAGGGGGGAGGAAACGTCACGAACCGCGATGTGGCCGGGTGCAGCGGGAGTGACGACAAGAGCGCGCATGATGGCAAATACTATAGCACAGCCCTTTCGGCAGGGAGCAGGATCGGCCGGCGATACGCATAGAGACCGCGTTGCCTACTCTTAGCCTTTATAATACGCACGCTAGTGGTGAGCGATGGGCTAGGCGGTCGATCTTTGCAACAAGCAGCACTGGGCGATGGGTCCAACCTGGTTAATGTCGCGGGCACTCGAAGGCTCTCGGCAGCTCGAAACCGCTAGACGACGCGGTGACTGGCCAATAGCTCGGGAGGTGGCTAAGATAACATCATGATACTTGAGCTACGCGTCTACGAAGTTGCGCCAGGACGAATGGCTGAGATGCACCAACGGTTCAAAGACCACACTCTAAGAATATTCAAGAAGCACGGATTTGAGCCAGTACTCTTCTGTACCTCGGAGATCGGCGAAACGAGCGACAAACTCACCTACATCCTCCAATTCGAAAACCTCAGGCACCGAGAAGAAGCGTGGGCTGCTTTCCATGCCGATGAGGAGTGGCTCCAGGCAAAGGCTGGGTTCAGCAAAGAGGAACTCGTTGTCCGGTTCCGGAGCACGATCCTCAAGCCGACGGATTACTCGCCCTTGCGCTAAATCGCTTCGATCCATGCCGCGTCCCGGCCCCCTTGGCGCCGGTCAGCCCAAGCGCCCGGCCGGCAGGCCGGGACAGATGCCACTGCCGGTCACCACGAGCCGGATTGCGTTCTGCCACAGCTTGGCCCGCTGCAACATCGCAAACGCCCCGGCGTCGCCGACAGTGCCCGGGGACTGGTAGATGAACCGCTTCCCCAGCCGACCTCGGCCGGCTGGCGGACCGCCAGGTCGGCGGACCGGGCCGGTTGGTGTGGCGGCTAACCGGCGTGGATGGTCAGCACGGTCCAGCCGCCGATGCAGATCCGGTCGCCGTCGTGCAGTGGCACCGCCACACCGACCGGGATGTCGCGGCCGTTGACCTGTGTGCCGTTCGCGGAGCCCGGGTCCAGGACGGCCCAGTTGCCGTCGGTCCCGGCGGTCAGCACGGCGTGCAGGCGGGAGATCCCGGGATCGGCGGGCGGCCCGGTCAGGTCGATCTCGGGTTCCAGCCCGCGTGACGCGCTGCGCCGCCCGATGCGCATCTCCGGCCCGGTCAGCGGGAACCGGCGCTCCGGGCAGTAGGAAGGAAACTCGATCGCCCCGGCATCCTCTCCCCCGGCCGCGACCACACTGTCGAAGTACTCGCGATCGGCGCTGACCACCGCCATCCACGCTGTTCCGGCGTCACCGGATGGGACGGGTGTGGCAGGCGAGTCTGGTGTGAGCGATGGGATGGGTGTTGCGGGTGTTGGTGGTGGGGTGGCCGGGACGCCAACGGCCCCTGTCTCCGAGGTGAAGCCGAAGCCGCAGCCTTCGCAGAACTGACCGGTCCGGTTCGTCCCGCACTGCGGGCAGGGCTCCGCCGGGGCCGCCGGCGACGGAGCCGCAGCGGGGGCAGAGCCACCAAGCCCCGGTCCGCCCGAGCCGGCTACGGCGGGCCCTCCCCCTGTCCCGGCAGCGGCCTGTCCTGCCGCCGCTGGGGCGGGAACGTCGACGCGGATGCCGCACACGTCGCAGAAGTCGGTGGATACCGAGTCGTGACCATTCGGGCAGGTTGCCATCGGGCTACTTCCTGGTCCGGACGGTCCGGGTGGACCTGGTGTCCAGGGCCATCTCGTCGGCATCGTCCACCCTTTTCTTGAGGCGGACCGTCCCGGTCGCCGCGTCTACGACGTCGACCACCTTGCCGAGCAGCTTGGCCGTGTCCTCGTTGCCGGATTCCGCGGCGAGGGCGACGGCGCGGCCGAGCTTGGCGGTGGCCAGCTCTTCGTCACCGCGTTTGCGGGCCTCCAGGCCTTCCTGGATCGACTGGGCCAGCTCGGCCTGGCCGGTGTAGTGGGCGACCTGCCAGTCGATCCGGGTGGACAGCGCCTCGTCGTCGGTCCAGATCGCCCGGACCAGGCCCTGGCCCAGGATGTCCTGGCCGGACACCAGGCTGACCCGGGCGGCCAGCATCTCCTGCCCGATGCCGGCCGGGGTCACCTGCACGCAGACGTGATAGTCCCGGCTCTCGGCGGCGCCCCAGGCCCCGGTCGGGTAGTCGCCGGCCTGCGGGCCCGACTGGGTGCGGCGCCCGGTCAGGTCCTCGACGGTGGGCGCGGCCTGCTTTACGAACTTCACGGTGGCGGACTGCGGGGTCCACACCCGGAGGGCTATGCCGGCGACCTGCTTGCCCATGGCGTGTTCCATCATGGCGGCGAAGTCGGCGGCCAGGCCGGCCGCGTCGGGCACGATATCGACCGTCCCCAGCAGCCTGGTGGAGATCCGGCGCAGCTCGGCGACCTCCCAGTCGGTGCCCACCCCACGGCAGTCGCAGCTGAACAGGCCCTCGCAGGCGTCGATGGCCGCGTCGAGGTCGCGCGGCTTCTCGTGCTGGTTCTTGCCGTCGGTCAGCAGGATCGCGTGCCGGAGCGTGGCCGGGTGGGACTGGAAGGTGTCCCTGGCCAGCCGCAGCCACTGGCCGATGGCCGTGCCGCCGCCCGGCTGCAGGCCGGAGACCGCCCGCTTCGCGTCCTGCCGGGTCTGTGGATCGGCGGCCACCAGGCCGCCATTGGGCGGGAAGACCGCTGTCGCGTACTGGGTGCCCGCGATGACGGCGAAGGCCACGCCGTCCCTGATCACGTCGATCGCCGCGGCGGTGGCCGCCCTGGCCTGCACGATCTTGGTCTGCGGCGCGCCCATCGACCCCGAGCAGTCCACCATGATGACCTCGGCGGCGTCCTCGCTGCTGGCCCCGCCCACAGACCCGGTGTCCGGCGACAGCACGGTCACGATCGCGTTGACCTCCCGGCCACCCTCGGGGAGGTACTCGTTCTGGAAGACATCGACCGTGAACCCGGTCTCACTCATTCACCCATCTCCTTGACAGCAGCGTGGTCCAGCACGTCGTCCGGGTAGACCCGTACCTGGCCGGCCGGGCTGGCCGGGGGGAACGGAACGAGGGCGACCGTCACGTTGTCGTGACCGCCGCGGGCGAGGGCGAAGCCGGTCAGGGCCTGGGCGGCGTGCAGCGGCTCGCGCAGTGCCGCGGGCAGCGCCCGCATGGCCAGCTTCGCCGCCTCCGGCTGGTAGTTCCACAGCCCGTCGGAGCACACCAGCACGGCACCGGGCCCGGGTGGCACAAAGGTGGAGACGTGCGGCGCGGCCTCGCCGGCGTCCGCGCCGAGCCAGCCGGTCACCACGTGCGCCTGCGGCGAGGCCATCGCCTCCGCCTCGGACAGCAGGCCGGCCGAGACCATCTCGGCGGCGAGCGAATCGTCGGTGGTCAGCGCCTGTGCGGCGGAAAGCTCGCCCGCGTCGAGCCAGTAGGCCCGGCTGTCGCCCCGCCAGCAGACCGTCACCGCCCCGGCCGTCACCACGGCGGAGACGAACGTGGCGGACGGCGCGTTCGGGCCGTCGGCCAGGGCGGCCACCGCAGCCTGGGCCGCCTCGATGGCGCGTGCGGAGGCGACGGCCGGGTCGGCGCCCTGCCGGGCCGCGCTGAGCAGCACGGACAGCGCTGTCTTCGCCGCCGTCAGCGAGGCTTGATCGGGGCGGGCGGACTCCGAGACGCCGTCGCAGACGACCGCGATCGCCGTGGCCCCGCCCGGCGCCTGGACGGCGGCCAGGGCCATCGCGTCCTCGTTCCTGATGTGCCGCAGTCCCCGGTCGGTCACGCCGGCCAGCAGCCCCAGATCCGCCTCGCAGTGATCGCGTCCGGACGGCGCCTTGCGGCCGCACGACTCGCAGTAACCGTCCTGGCCCATCTTCCCCGTGTGACAGTAGCTGCAGGCGGCACGGGCAACGGCCGGAGCGGTGGCGGCCAGCCCGGCCCCGCAGGCCTCGCAGAAGGTGTCGCCCGGCCAGACCGGCTGGCCGCAGGACGGGCAGATGCTCGCCTCCTGGGGCGCCCTGGGCGCCTCGCCCGCGGTCATGACCATGTCCTTGGCCGCACCTGGTTCGCCAGGTCGACCAGCTCGACCCGGCGCCCTGCATCCGGTGCGAGCCTGGCCTGCGCACGGTAACTGCTCTCCAGGCCGAAGCGCAGCGCCCGTTCGTGTGGTTCGCTGCCCAGCAGCAGGCCGCCGTTCAGCGGCTGGCCCGCCAGCACCCGGTTCAGCGCGGCCCGCAGCACCTCGGCGGTCAGCCGCTGCCTGGCCGCGGGATCAAGCTGCAGCCTGCTCAGCTGCCGGTCGGCTTCCTGCAGGTCATCGGCGGACACCAGGGCCTGGCCCGGCGGCGGCTGCAACCGGATCCGCATCGCGGCGACCTGCGCCGCCACATACAGGCTGGATGTGGTGGGCACCGCGGTCAGCGCGATGATGGCACCGGCCCGGTCGCCGGCCGCCAGCTTGATCCGGCTCAGGCCGAACGCCGCGCTGGCGAACGAGCGGTCGACCGTCCAGACCAGCTGGAAGAAGCCGCCCGCGGTGCCCGGGTCCCCGGCCGCCTCGGCCGCCAGCCCGAGCGCCAGCTTGGGGGCGAGCTCGCCTGGGAGGGCATCCAGCACGGCGTCGAAGGCGCCGCGCGCCGCGGCCGGATTGCCCGCGGCCAGGTCACGCAGACCCTGGTACCACTGGATCCGCCAGTCGCCTGGATCGGCCGCGGCGGCTTCGGCGAGCACCGGCGTGGCCCCGGCCGCGTCGCCGCTGACGATGAGCGCGCGGGCCAGCGCGAGGCGGGTCTCGGCCGACTCGGTGACGGCCGGCGGTACTCCCTGCTGGCCGGCGACGGCCGAGGCCAGCGTCCGGATCCGCTGGCCGGGATCCAGCGTGCTGAGGGTGGCCAGGAAACCGGCCGCCGGGTCGTCGCTGTCCACCACGGGCACCGGCAGCCCGGCGGCCATCTCGGCCACCGGCGGCACCGGCAGGACAGCGGCACCGGCGTCGGCATGCTGCAGGCTCGGCACCCCGATGGCCTGCAGCTCGCTGCTGAACAGCGAGGAGAACGCCGGGCGCGGCTTGCCGTCGGAAACCGCCAGCACCTCGCGCAGCACCCCGGTGAGCTGCTCGGCCATCTCATCTGCCGAGTCGAACCGGTGATCGGGGTCCGGGCCGGTGGCCCGGCGCAGCGCCCGCAGGAACGAACCGTGCGAGGCCAGCACCGGGATCGTCGATGGGTCGGGCAGGCTGTGCGCAAAGGTGCTCTGGTAGCCGCTGAACTCGAAGGTCATGACGGCCAGGGCGCGGCCCACGGTGTAGAGGTCGGAGGACGGGGTCGGCCCGGCCTCCTCGATCTCCGGCGCCTGGTAGCCGATCGTGCCGTAGATGGCGCTGTCCTCGTCGTCGATCCGCCGGACGCCGCCCATGTCGATGAGCTTGAGCTGCTCCTCGGTCTGGATCACGTTGTCCGGCTTGAAGTCGCAGTACACCAGCCCGCGGTTGTGCAGGTAGCCGAGCGCGGGCAGGACCTCGATGGCGTAGGCCAGCGCCATCGGCAGCGGCAGCGACTGGCCCGCGGCCCGCCGGTCCAGCAGGATCTGGCGCAGTGACTGGCCGCCGACGTACTCCATGACGATGTAGTCGGCCGGCTCGCCGTTGCGCCGGTCGGCGTGGCGGACGAAGTTGTAGACGCCGACGATGTTCGGGTGCTCGACCTCGGCCAGGAACCGGCGCTCGGCCAGCGCGGCCTCCTGGGCCGCGGCGTCGCCCGCGTTGAGCAGGCCCTTGAGTACGACCCAGCGCTGTGACAGGTGATGGTCGCGGGCCAGGTAGATCCAGCCCAGGCCGCCGTGGGCCAGGCAGCCGAGCACCTCGTACTGGCCGCCGACCATCTCGCCCGCGATCAGCTTGGGGGAGAAGGAGAACGGGCTGCCGCAGTTCGCGCAGAAGCCCTCGGCCAGGCCCGGCTGGCCGTCCCGGCCGCGGCCGACCGGCCGGTCGCACACGCCGCAGAATCGCTTGCGCTCGGGCACCTGCGGGTCGGCCAGCACGGCCGTGGCCGGGTCACGGGCCGGGATCGGCGCGATGTCGACCAGCCCGGCGCCGAGCTGGCCGCGCGACGAGCGGCCGCCGCTGGCCCGGGTGCTGCCCGACCGCCGGGACCCCGATCGGGAGCTGGCCGAGCTGCTGGCGGGGCTGGAGGCCACGCTGGAGGCCGCGCTGCTGGCCAGGTCGGTAGCGGGCCGCGGGGCCTGC
>DASXMU010000325.1:0-6419 GCA_036495485.1 Streptosporangiaceae bacterium | reverse complement strand
CATCTGGCCGGACCAGTAGTCGCAGTCCACGAACCGCTCGCCCTGGTTGTTCACCTGGTAGCCGCCGAACGGGTTGGCCACGTAGGCGCAGGCCGGGCCGTTGTAGTCCTTGATCAGCGGGTTGATCTGGAAGCACTCGATGCCGCTGAGCTCGGCACCGGCGTGGTAGGCCATCGAGTGGCCGTCGCCGGCGTTCGTCGGGTTCTCGTAGGTGCCGTAGAGATAGCCGCTGGCCGGCAAGCCGAGCCGGCCGGCCGCGCCGGTGGCCAGGATGACCGCTCCCGCGCGGACCGTGACGAACTCGCCGGTGCGGCTGTTGAAACCGGCCACGCCCACGGCCCGGCCGCCTTCGGTGAGGACGCGCACCGGCATGACCCGGTTCTCCACCTGGATCCGCTCGCGCATGGAGCGCTGCCTGAGCACCCGGTAGAGCACCTTCTTGATGTCCCTGCCTTCGGGCATCGGCAGCACGTAGCTGCCGCTGCGGTGCACCCGGCGCACGTTGTACTCGCCGGCCGGGTCCTTCTCGAACTTCACGCCGTAGCGCTCCAGGCGGCGCACCATGTCGAAGCCACGGGTGGCGGTCTGGTAGATCGTGCGCTGGTTCACCACGCCGTCGTTGGCCCTGGTGATCTCGGTGACGTAGTCCTCGGGGGTGGCCTTGCCTGGGATGACCGCGTTGTTCACGCCGTCCATGCCCATGGCGAGCGCGCCCGAGTGCCGCACGTGGGCCTTCTCGAGCAGCAGCACGGACGCGCCGTGCTCGGCGGCGGTGATCGCGGCCATCGTGCCGGCCGTGCCACCGCCGACGACGGCGACGTCGCAGGTCAGCTCCTGGCGCTGCGACAGCGGCGGAATCTCCACGTGGTTCACCCCATCCCGGCGATGACCGGCGCCTTGGCATGCGCGGTCTGGTGGTTGTGGGCGCCCTGGGGCGCGCCCTCGCCGAGCAAGGCGAGGATGTTCTTCCTGGCGGCGGTGACCCCGGGCGCGGACCGTGCGCCGGGGTCGCGCTTGTGCGGCACGGTGATCATCGCGGTCAGGCCACCGGCGCCGAGCACGCCGACCCGGTCGCCGAGGAACAGCGCCTCGTCCACGTCGTGGGTGACGAACACGACCGTGGTGGGGCTGGCGGTCCAGACGGTGATCAGCAGCCGCTGCATGGTCGCCCTGGTCTGCGCGTCCAGGGCGCCGAACGGCTCATCCATCAAGATCGCGCGTGGCCCGCCGGCCAGCGTCCTGGCCAGCTGCACCCGCTGGCGCATGCCGCCGGACAGCTCGCGCGGCAGCCGGTCCTCCTGGCCGGCCAGGCCGACCTGGGCGAGCCAGTGCGCCGCCCGGCCGGCCCGCTCGCGGCGCGGCACGCCCCGGATGGCCAGCGGCAGCTCGACGTTGCGCCGCGCGGACCGCCACGGCAGCAGGGCGTCGTCCTGGAAGACCAGCGCCCGGTCCGGGGAGGTGGCACAGATCGCGGTGCCGTCGGCCAGCAGCCGCCCGCTGGCCGGGGGCAGCAGCCCGGCGAGGCCGCGCAGCAGCGTGGTCTTGCCGCAGCCCGACGATCCCACGATGACGAAGATCTCGCCGCCCTCGACCTCGAAGTTCAGGCCACGGACCACCGGCGCCCGGCCGCAGGGTGTGTTTCCGGCCAAGAAAGTACCGTAGGGCGTGGTTCCGGCCAAGAAAGTACCGTAGCCGAGGGTCACGTCCTGCGCGGACAGGTGCATCGCCGCTGTCTTGGTCATCGCGATGTCCTCGCTTCGCCCGGCAGCCACCGGGTGGCGCGGCGGCCGGCCAGCTCCACCGCGCTGGAGGTGACCCAGCCGAGCAGGCCGATGGTGATCATCCCGACCAGGACGCTGGGGTAGTCGACGATCGTGTACGCCTGCCAGGTGCGGTAGCCGACGCCGAAGTTGCCGGACAGCATCTCGGCCGAGATCACGCAGATCCAGGCGACGCCCATGCCGACCGACAGGCCGCCGAAGACCCCCGGCAGCACGCCGGGCAGCACCACGCTGCGCAGCACCCGGATCCGCCCGCCGCCCATCGTGCGCACCGCGTCCTCCCAGACGGTGGGCAGCGCCCGCACCGCGTGCCTGGTGCTGACCAGGATCGGGAAGAACGCGGCGGCGAACGTGATGAACACGATGCCCTGCTCGTTCGTGGGGAACAGCAGGATCGCCACCGGGACCAGCGCGATGGCCGGGATCGGCCTGGCCACCTCGAACAGCGGCTGGAGCAGATCCTCGGCCAGTTTGGAGCGGGACACCAGCACGCCGAACCCAACACCGGCCACCGCCGCCAGCACGAACCCGGTCAGGATGCGCACCATGCTCTGCGCCACGTCTTCCCAGTACAGGGCCGTCTGGAGCTGTTTGCCGAAGTCCTTGGCCACCTGGATCGGGGTGGGGAAGTTGGTGAACCGGAGCCAAAGATGCACGTGCTCTGCCGTCAGCAGCTGCCAGGCCAGCAGGAAAATAGCCAGCGAGACGGCCCGGACCAGCCAGCGCAGGGCCTTCGACCTCGTATAGCGTCCGCTGGCTCGTGGGTTTCCGGCTGGTTTCAGGCTGCGGACCGGGGTGCCGTCTAGCTTCGCGGTGAGCGCGGACTGGAGCGTCATGAGGCGGCCACCGCGGCGGCGTAGCTGATGACGTGCGAGCCCGGGTGCGTGGCCAGGTAGATGTTTGCGCTCGACTGGGTGGCGAACGGCTCGAACTGTGACCCGCTCCGGACCCAGATGTCCTGGTCGGCGAACCAGCGGGTGCCGGTGATCGCGTCGGGGATGTAAGCCGCCTGCACGGTGTGCCCGGCCGCCTCGTCGGCCTTGATGTTGCGCAGCAGGCAGTCCGGCGTGGCCACCGGGTGGGTGTAGTTCTGCCCGGCCAGCCAGACCTCACCGGCGGTGGCCGGGTTGCCAACGTTCTGGTGGCACACGGTGTCGGTGCCGGCGATCGCGGCCGGATTGGCCGTCGTCGCCAGGTCGGCGTTGTAACCGGCGCCCAGCACCTGCTTGAGGTAGCTGGTGTTGATGAAGCTGTTCAGGTTCAGCGACGTGCTGGTCAGGACGCCGATCGACTTGAGGAACGGGATGTCGTGGCCGAGTGCCGTGCGAAGCTGCGGGTTGATGGCCATGCTGAACGTCGCGACACCGTTCGGCCCGTTGTAGAGGTAGACCACCTGCGGCGGCAGCCCGGCCGCCTTGCCGACCAGCTCGGCGGCGGCCAGCGGGTGCTGGTGCAGGTAGCTGGTGGCCTGCAGCTGTGCCTGCAGGAACGTCCTGACCACGTCCGGCTGCTGCTGGGCGAAGCCCTGCCGGACCACGACGCCGTGCAGGGTCGGCACGTCCAGCGAGCCGCCGTCGTAAAGCAGCCGGGCCTGTCCCTTGTAGACCAGCAGGCCAGGCCAGTCCACGAACTGGGCCAGCGCGGCCACGCTGCCGGCCTGCAGCGCGGACGCGCCCACCGACGGGTCCTGGTTCGACACTTTCACCCCGGTGGCCGGGTCGATGCCGGCCCTGGCCAGCGCCTGGACCATGGTGCCGTCGCCCGCCGAGCCGACGCTGGTGGAGATCGTCTGCCCGTTGAGCTGCCGCAACGTCGTCACCTTGGAGTTGCGGGCGACCACGATGCCGTTGAGCGCGCCACGCAGGTTGTAGCCGGTCACCGAGACCATCTCGGTCCGGTCGCCGGTGAGCGACTGCGACCTCGACCCGTTGATGAGCAGCGGGTAGTCACCCATCGAGCCGATGTCGATGTTCCCGGCGAGCATCTGCGCGGTGATCGGCGCCCCAGTGGAATAGTTCTGCCAGCTCACCGAGTACTTCTTGCCGGTCTTGCGGCCGAGCGCGGCCAGGTCGCGCTCGAAGTAGCCGAGGGTCTTGAGCAGCGTGCCCGCCGTCACGGTGTTGATGGTCTCCGACTGGTAACCGATGACGACCTGCACGGTACTGCCACCGCCCGACGTCGTCGCCCCGGCCACGGTGCAGCCAGCTAGCGCGAGGACCCCGATGGCCGCGAATGCCCAGCGTTTCATTGGTGTACCGCCTTTCATCGGAGCAGATAGGGCATGTTGACGGTGACCGCACCGGTTGGGCACCGGGCCGCGCAGGGGCCGCAGTACCAGCACTCGTCCACGTGCATGTACGCCTTGCTGGTACCGGGATCGATGGCGAGCGAATCGAGCGGGCACATGTCCACGCACAGGGTGCAGCCCTCGACGCACAGCGAGGCGTCGATGGTCACCGGGACATCGGCCCGCGTTCCGACAAGGGGCATGCCAGACTCCTCGCTTCGTTGGTTGACGCTTGGTGGTTGACGCTTGGTGGGCTTGGACTATTGCGGGCGGGGCTACTGCAGCGACACCGGACTGCGGGCCAGGAAGCCGCGCATGGCCAGCCGGTCGCCGCGGAACCGGATGTACTCCAGGTCCACCGGGCGGCCGTCGGCCAGGTGGGTGAGCCGCTCGACCATCAGCAGCGCCGTCCCCGGCGGTGCCTCGAGCACGGCGGCCGAATGCTGGTCGGCGTTGATCGCCTCTATGGTCAATTCGGCCAGCCCGAGGCTCTGCCTGCTGAGCCGCTCGATCAGGCCGAAAATATCGTTGTGCGCCAGGTCCTCGCTGAGCAGCGGCTCGCCGACATCCCTCGCGAGGTAGGTGAGGTCGAGCGACAACGGCAGGCCGCCCAGCCGGCGCAGCCGTTCGACATAGACAACCGGCGATCCGGCTGGCACCTTGAGCCGCGCCGCGATCGGCCCCGGCGGTGTGATAACCCCAGTGGTACGGACCTCGTTGGTAACGTCCCCATGACCGCGCATAACCTCGGCAAGCCCCAGCAGATGATCGAGACCGTGCGGATACTTCGGCGCGGCGACCACGGTGCCCACGCCGGGCACCCGTTCGACCAGCCCTTCGGCGCGCAGCACGTCGAGGGCTTCCCGCACGGCATTCCGTGACACGCCAAAGTCCCCGGCCAGATCCGTCTCGGCAGGGAGCGTCCCTTCCGGAAAAGTCCCGTTCAGCACCTGCCGCCGCAGCACGTCGGCAACCTGCCGCGCCCGGTCCGCCCGCCGTCGCCGCGCATCGGCCAGCGGGTCCGGCCCACCGGGCGTCCCGCCAGCCGCCACACCTGCTGCCCCGCTCATAGCGTCTAATCTACTAATTCAGTCGAAGTAGTGGAATAAAAACCAAGCTACGCCACCTGATCACTTAGTAAGTAGCTTCTGACCTGCAACAATGTGGAGTGGCGCCGGAGTTCCGCCACCCCGCCCATGATCAGTAGATGTCCGGAACGCCCGGAAGCGCACCTCTCCGCGCGCCTGCCCCCTGGGGGGCCAGTCCACGTTTGGTGAGTTATATTTCATTTTAATTTAAAGAAATAATGTTCTAGAGCACACTATAGAGTGTGATTAAGATGAGTGCTAGCTCAACAAGGTGAGGTGAGCATGCCCAGGGTCTCTCACGATGTCTCCGTTCGCAGCCGGGAGCTGCTCGACTCGCACTTCGATGAATGGCAGCAGCTCCGGGAGCTCACGCGACCGCCACGCGGCTGGGTCCGTTCGATCCGGGAGGCGCTGGGCATGAGCGCGGCGGTACTCGCCAGGCGCCTGGGAACCACCCCGGGAGCCGTCATCAGATTGGAGCAATCCGAAGCTGCCGACCGGATCCGCCTGAACACGCTACGCGGAGCGGCGGACGCACTCGGCTGCGATCTTGTCTACCTCCTGGTCCCCCGCCGCTCCCTCGGCTCGGTCGTCCGGGAACGCGCGAACCAGCTCGCGCATCAGCAGGCCGCTGCCGTCGAACAGACGATGCGCCTGGAGGACCAGGCGACCGGACTGACCTCGGAGCTGGAAAGGCAGCTCGCCGAGCGCCTGCTGGAGCGCGGCGGGCTGTGGAGCAACGCGATTGATGACTGAGCCTTCAGGCGCCACGCCGCTGATCGAGGACGAGCGGACGGGCCTGCGCCTGCCGGTGCTGACCCGCGCCGAGCTGAACCGTGCGGAAGCGGAGAACATCATCCGGGCGATGTCGTGGCTGTTCCTGTCGCCTCGCCGGCTCAGGCCGGAGTCTGTCAGCAGGAAAACCTGGCTGATAGGCCTGCACAAGCGAATGTTTGGTGAGGTGTGGACCTGGGCTGGCCAGTACCGGACCACTGACCGGAACCTCGGCGTGCCCTCCTGGCGGATCCGCATGGACATGCGCGACACGGAGGCTGATGTGCACGCCTGGCTGGCCGGCAGCAGCCCGGCTCGCTACAGCGACGACGAATGCGCCATCCGGTTCGGATACCGCCTGGTGGTCATCCATCCGTTTCCCAATGGCAACGGCCGGTGGTCGAGGCTGGCCTCCGACGCGCTCATCGTGGCCCTTGGCGGTACCAGGTTCAGCTGGGGCGGAGCCTCCCTGACCGAGCCGAGCACGGT
>DASXMU010000324.1:0-24473 GCA_036495485.1 Streptosporangiaceae bacterium | reverse complement strand
GCACGCCACAGTTACCCGCGACGCACGCCGGGGCGGAGACGGGCCATCGCGCACTGGCCCGGGTACTGCACCACCGGCATCAGCCGGGCCTCCAACGGTGCCTCCCACTTGAACTCATGCACCCTCACTTCGCACGTAGTCCGACGTTGCCTCCAGGACAACCCGCTCTATCCCCTCGCATCTGAGGTGATCCGCCAGCTCCACAACCGCGCCATACCGGGCCGCGACACTCCAGACCTTCTGCACCCGCCGCCCGCTGCGGGACTCGTGCGGCACCCGGGTGCACACCATCCCCGAGTCCTTGGCCACATCGATCGCAGCCGCCCGGGCCACCAGCTCGGCCGGCTCCTCCACCTGCTCCAGCTCCTGCTCGGCCACTGGCCTCACCTTCTTGAAAAAAGGGGTTAGGGTGAGGCTGCCCGGGGGGCGCGAAGGGGGAACCGAGACTCTAATCGGCGTGCTCGCAGCAACAGTACGCAACCCTCTGACCGGCCCCCGGCGCCAGACTAATGACGGGCTCAGCAGGCCCAAGGAGAGTACGGCGTCACGGGCAGCACGCCGCAGATCATTTCACGGCCACGCGGCGATCCCAGGACCCCAGTGACTAATGGGCACCACTCGCGGCAGGCACACTTCGTCGGCGGCCGATCAGCCAATCATGAGACAGCTCAGGCAACGGACACCCGAACAGGCCAGCCGAGGTGACGGCTTGGGCACCCCAGCCGGGCGACCGTACATCACCCTGCCTGCCCAGCCAGCACCCAGCTAAGCGCCGTACGTTTTCGCTCATGAATCATCCCGACGAGGACGTGCAGCGTCGGCACGCACCTGCTGTGCTGGCCAACCAGGTGCTGATCGCCCACCGCTGGGGCCAGCAATGCTGCGCCTACAACGTCTGTATCCGGCCTGATGCTGCGGCGGCAGCCAAGCTGGCTGTCCTGCAAGCCCGGACGTTGCGGCAGGAACCGGAGTTGCTGCGGATACCTGAACCGGCGCTGCATGCCAACCTCGTCTGGCTGCTGCCAGTGCATCAGGAGTTCGGTCATCCCAAAGACGAGATGTGGCGGCGGTACGGCCCGCGATGGCTCGCCACCCTGGCGGGTATCGCGGCCGGTACCCATGGCTTCCAGCTGACCTTCCGGCACCTGGCGGCAACCAGTTCAGCGGTTATCGCCGTGGCTGACGAGCCGAACGGTTTCAGCGCCCTGCGCGGTGAGCTGGTACCGGCGCTGCGCGTTCCCGGCAGTGCGAGCGCAGGCCGCCTAGCCCACATCACTCTATTTCGCTACGCCAAGTAGCTTCGCGACCCAGCGTCATTGCTGGATGAGCTCGCAGCCACCACGTTCGACCTCGCTATCGACGTTAGCGAGCTGCTGGTCATCAAGGAACTCGTCTTTCCGTCCCTCGACTGCCAAATCCTCCACCGCCTGCCCCTGGCGGCGCGCTAGCCGCACTAGCCGCGTTAGGGCGGAGAAGGGCCTGCCGCCCGCGTCAGTCCGGCCGGGACGGCGGGTCCACTGGCGTGAGCCGCTCGGGCTGCTCATCCCCGGCCGGGCGGATCAGGCCGTCCAGCTCGCCACCGGAGGCATCCGGGTGCACGTGCGCCCGGCTCATCCGGGACGGCCACCAGTTCCACCGACCGAGCAGGACCACGGTCGCGGGTACCAGCAGCGTCCTGACCAGGAACGTGTCCATCAGGATGCCAAGCCCGAGGCCGACGCCGATGTCCCGGATGTAGCTGCTGCCAGGACCACCCCCGGCCACGACAGTCAGCACGCCGAACGTCCCGGCCAGCACCAGCCCGGCCGAGGTGACCGTGTTGCCGGTCGCGCCGACCGCCCTGGTGACCGCCTCACGCAGCTTGTACTTGCGCGCTTCCTCCCGGATCCGGGTCATCACCAGGATGTTGTAGTCCTCACCGAGAGCGAGCAGGAAGATGAACATCAGGAACGGCAGGAAGAACGTCAGGCCCGCCTGGTGGCCGAGCTCGATGAACAGCAGCACGGCCAGGCCGAGGGCAGCCAGGTAGGACAGGGCCACCGACGCGATCAGGTACAGCGGCGCCACCAGGCTGCGCATCACCAGGCACAGCAGCAGGCCGATCACCACGATCGCGATGGGGATAACGTGGATCAGGTCGTGGTCGGACAGGCTGCTGATGTCGGAGAGAGCGGGTGCCTCGCCGCCGACCGCCGAGTCGGCCGCGCCGATGGACTTGGCCACGGTGGTGGTCTCGGTCCTGACCGAGGGGATCGCGTTCAGGGCCGGGGTGCTACCCGGGTCGCCGGCCTTCAGGCTGACCGCGTACTGGACGGTGAGCCCGTCCTGGCTGACATAGTTCGCGGTGGCCCGGTAGAGCTCGTAGCCGGCCGCCGGGATCTTGAGCCCGGCCGGCGGCGTCGGCGGCAGGGTCTTGGCCGGCCCGAACATTGCGTGCAGCGCAGTGAACTGGCTGGGTGCCAGGGCAAAACCGGTTGGGTTCAGCGGTCCGGTGACCTTGGTGAACAGGCCGCTGGACTTCAGCTTGCTCTCCGCCGTGGCCAGCGCCGCTGGGTCCTGCCAGACGGGCCTGCCGAACTTGAACAAGATGTTGGTCGGGTTGGCCGAGGACTGCGGGAAGTGCCTGGCCAGCAGCGCCTGGCCCGCGGCGGAGTCGGTGCCGCTCGGTGCCGTGGTCTGGCCGCCGAACCCGCCGGCCGTGTATCCAGTTGCCCCGATCGCCAGCCCGCCGAAGACGATGACACCGATCAGCAGGGTGGGGGCGGGATGCCGGACGATGCGGCCTGCCACCCGTCCCCAGGCGCTGGTGCCGCCCTTTGTCTGGATGCTCCAGGAGATGAGCTGTTCCCGCTTGAACATCCGCTTGAACAGCGCCCGCTTGAGATCGATGAGGGTCATCCTGATGGACAGCAGGGCAGGCAGCAGCGTGAGGCCGGCGATCAGCATGACGCCGATGCCCATGGCCAGCGGGATGCCGAGCTGGGAGTAGAACTCGAAGGTGGCGGCGAGCAGCGTGAGCAGCGCCGCGATCACGGTGGCAGCAGAGAACGTGATGGACTCGCCGACTCTGGTCACGGCCTTGACCACGGCGTCGTTGGCCGGCAGCCCGTTGCGCACCTCCTCGCGCACCCGGAAAACCAAGAAAAGGCCATAGTCGGTGCCAGCGCCGAGTACCAGCACGATCAGCAGCAACTGGGCGATAGGGGAGACCTGCAGTCCGTGCTCTCCGGCCAGCCCGACCAGTGGCCCGGAGATGGTGATGGCCAGCACCGCCGGGATCAGCGTGGTCAGCGCGAGCGACAGCGACCGGAAGATCAGCACCAGCAGCACGATGATGAACAGGATCGACAGGCCCTGCAGCTGGCTGCCGGTACTGCCGGACGCCTTCTGCTGGTCGACCTGGATGGCGGTATCGCCGGCCAGGTGCACCTGCAGGCCGGGTGGCAGCCCGGCGTGGGAGATCACCGACCGCAGGTTGCTGACCAGGTTGGTGTCGTCGTTCTGGCTGCTGTTAAAGCGGGCGAGCACGACGAACTGCTGGGCCTGGCCGTCCGGCGAGGCGCCGAGGTCACGCACCGAGGCGACTGTCGAGACCGTCCTCAGCTTGCTGGACAGGGCAGTCAGCGCGGCCGTGTCGGCAGCGGTCAGCGGCCCACTGCTGGTCGCCGCGACCACATCGACCGGCTGCAGGTTGGTGGTGCCGAACGGCGCGGCCAGCGTCGCGGCATGCATACTGGGCGCGCTCGCCGGCAGGAACTTGGTGTTGTTGCTCTGGGTCACGCTCGCCAGGGAGGGCAGCAGCTGGGCGGCGAGGAAGGCGCCGACGATCCATACCGCTACGACAATCCACCGGAACCGGACAACAAAGCGCCCGATGGCGCCATAGACCGCGTCGATGTGCATGAGACGCGATGGTACGCGACGGAGGGTGCCGGCCCAGAACCGGTCTCAGCGCTCTCTCAGACTCCCAGGTGACCGCATAAGCCGGGCAGCCCCATGGTGCCTGAGTGGGTGATCAGCAGCGAGTTGGGCGGGGTAAGGTCCACGCCGTCGGGGTCGTTCAGGTAGCCGGGCGCGGTGCCGGGAATACCGGTGTGGCCGTACTGCCACACGATGCGGTTCGTGACCGGGTCGATCACGATGACCCGGTCGTTGTAGTCGTCATTGACCAGGATGTCGCCGTTGGGCAACGGGAGCGCGAGCGAGGGCTGGTTCAGCCCGCCGAACCGCCACAGCAGCCGCCCGGCCGGGGTGAACTCGACGACCTGGCCCGGGTTGGAGTAGTCGGCGGTCAGGTACCTGCCCGGATAGACCTCGTTGCTGTCCGACGGGTAGGTGACCCCCGGTGGCCTGGCTGACCAGGACACCTGCCCGGACAGGCTCATCTCGTCCGCCCAGTCGCCGTTGATCTCGGTGATCAGGTACCGGCCGTTGGTGAGCGGGAACGCGCCGTTGGGACTGCCGAACCGGCGCGGCGGGTCGTGCATGCACACGCTGGTGGTCTGGCCGATGACGTGCAGCGGCCGGTGCGCGGGCGGTGCGATCGTGACGATCCGGCAGTTCTTGATGTCCGCGGTCACGATGCGCCCGTCCGGGGCGATCATCGCGTCGTCGGGGTTGTCGAGCTGATCCGGGCCGCTGCCGGGGACGCCGGGCCGGCCGTACCGGTAGACGATCCGGTGCGTGGCGATGTCGATCACGCTGATGACGAAGTCGTCTTCCTCGGTGGCGATGATGTACTTACCATCCGGCGAGAAAAACGAATCGTCGGGGACCCGAAAGCTCTGGCCGTGGGCGAGGTCGCCGGGATGGGGGAACGTCCACCGGACCCGTCCCTGCGGATCCACGATCAGCAGGCGGTTGTTGAGGTGGTCGGCGATCAGCACGTCGCCGGGCAGCGCCGAGGGGTCAGAGCCAGGTCTCAGGTAACCCCGGCCATGCACGGGCGCCAGCCAGGGCGCGGCACCCGTCCCGGCGACTGTGGGGACTGCAGCAGTCAGCGGGACCAGGCGGAACGTGGTGACTGCCGGGACATCGGTTCCGCCCTGGTCGCCGCCCACCAGGTACGCGGTGCTCCCGAGAACGGTGGCGGCGCCGTTGGCGACGGGCGTCGGCAGCTGGCCCACAGCAGAGGTGCTGCCAGGTGCCCGCCCCGTTGGCGGCGTGTACTGCAGCACCTGGCCGCTGGTGTGCCCGGCCGTCAGCCGTGTCTGCCCGCCCGCCACATAGAGGCGCCCGCCCAGCACGAACCCGGCCGCATGCGCCAGCGGTGCGGGCAGCCTGCCGGCCACCGCTGCCTTGCCGGTCGCCGTGTCTACTTGCTGGATCACGCTGGTGAGGCCGGACGGCGTCTGGCCGCCGAACACCCAGATCCGCGAGCCGAGCACGGCCACCGCCGGATAGCGCACCGGGACCGGCAGCCGCGCCACGACCGTGAACCCGCGTCCACCGGACGTGGCCAGGACGCTGGAGTCGTAGCTGCTCCCGTCGTACCCACCAAGCAGGTACGCCCGGTTGCCCACGGTTACCGCGGACAGGTCGCTGCGCACACGCGGAAGCTGCCCGGCAACCGCCCAGCCCCCACCCGAAGCACCCGAAGCCCCAGAAACACCCGCCTGGACCGTGGCGATGCTCGACGCCGACCCGCCGCCGAACACGAACGGCCTGCCACCCAGCACCGCACCGCTGGCGTCGTGCGTGGCGACCGCGAGCCGCCCGGCCGGCGAAGTCTGCCCGGTCACCGGATTGAGCCGCAGGACCGTGCTGGTGCTGACCGACTGCGTAGTCAGTCCGCCCACGACCAGCAACCCCGGGCCGCTGCCAGCAAGCACGACCGCCCGGGAGATGGCCGAGGGCAGCTGATAGGGAGCAGGGGTGATCTGCAGCACGAGCCGGGCCGGCGGCGCCGGGTGCGCCGTGCGGGTGAGCCGCCCGGTCGCCGGCTTACCGCCGGAATGACCAGGGGACCCGGCAGTCCGGGCCACCCAGGCCACGATGGCCACCACCGCCACGCTGGCGATGACCGCGGCCAGTCTGCGCCGCCTGTGCGCGGGCCGGCGCCCATGCCGGGGCGGCAGCCGCCGGGAGGGACCGCGCAGCGGGTGGCCTGTGCCGCTGGCTGGGGTCACTTCACGAACCTTATGTCGCCGCTGTCCGCCTCACTGCCATCTGCCCTGATCAGGTATCCCTCGTACCCCTCGATCCCGCCGATGGCCGCCAGCGCGTCGTCGCCGCCCACGGCCAGCGCGGTGGCCAGCGCGTCGGCCATCGCCAGGCTCGGGCCGGTGACGGTGGCCGAGGCCACCCCAACCGCCGGGCGCCCGGCAAAAGGATCGATCAGGTGCCCGCCGCGCTCGTAGGTGGCAGAGGTCGCGACCGCGGACCGGACCTCGACGATGCAGGCCAGGGCGTCGGCCCGCCACGGGTGGCGGATGCCGGCCAGCCACGGCTGACCGGGCCCGGGCGAGCCGAAGGCGGTCAGATCCCCACCGCCGTTGACCAGCGCCGCGGCGACCCCGGCCCGCCGCAGTACGTCCGCGGCCCGCTCCACCGCCCACCCCTTCACCAGACCGGTCGGGTCGATCCCACCGGGCATCGCCCACGGGTCGAACCAGCCGTGGGACGCCGTCCTGGCCAGCTCGCACAGGTCAAGCACCTCGGCCACCTCCGGCGGCATCGTGCCCAGCGTGGCTTCACCCCGGCGCAGGCGGCTGACTGGGCTGCCCGCGTCCCAGGTGCTGAACACGGTGTCTGCCCGGTGCAGCCCGGCGCATGCGGTTTCGACTGCGGCACGTGTCTCGGTGGCCGCCAGGCCGCCCGGTACCACCGCGAACGACACGACCGTGCCCATCACGTGCTCGGCATGGGTGGCGGCCTGGCCAGGCATGGATGCCGGGCTAGGCATGCAGTGCGTCAAGCGCTGCCTGGACCGAGCGGGCATAGCCCTCGCTGGTATAGGTGGCTCCGCTCACCGCGTTGATCGAGACGCTCTGCGCGGCGAGCACCTCGGACCGCAGGACCGGGATGGCCTGGGAAGAGATCTGCTGCGACGTCGGCTCGAGCGTGGACAGGCGGGCCACAGAGACGGAGGCGATGCGGCCGCCGGCGACCGTCACCCGGACGGCGATCGTCCCGTAGCCGAAGTTCACCGTGGACCCCACGACGCTGTGCGCGCCGCCACCGGGAGCCGGGCCGCTGCTCTTGTGGCGTCGGGCCGGGTTGCTCTTCCCCGAGCCGGAACCAGAGCCTGCGGTGGGCGTGGCCGACGTAGCCGGCCCAGCAGAACCGTTCGGCCCCGCCGCCAGCGGATGTGACCCGGCCGCCAGAGGTACCCCCGCACCCGCATGCGCGATCAGGATGCCGGTGAACCCGGTGATCGCCCCGGCGGCTACGAGTGCGGGTGCCCGCTTCATGCCTTTCACAGTGCGCCCCTCACAGTGCGAACGCCTCGTGGTGGATGGCCTCGTCGGCGATGCCCAGCCAGCGGGCGAGATCGGCGACGCCGGTCACGAACCCCTCGGGCCCGCAGACGAACACGTCGCGCCGGTCCAGGTCGGGGACCAGCTGCCGCAGTGTCCGGCCGTTGATGGAAACCTCCTCGCGGCTGCCGATGAGCTCGTGGTACCAGCCGTGGGCATGTTTGACCAGCGAGCGGACCTCGGAGCCGAGCACGAGATCCTCCGGCTGGGATGCCCGCAGGATAACGACCGGCTGGCTGCCCCGTGGCAGATCCTCCAGCAGCGCCCGCAGTGCGGTCACACCGATGCCGGCCGCGATCAGCACGACCCGGCGGTGCTGCTGGAAATGCCGGGTGAACGTCCCGTACGGACCCTCAATCACGATCTTGGTACCCGGCCGGAGCCTGGCCACCGCGGCCGAGTGGTCGCCCGAGTTCTTGACGGTCAGCCGCAGGTGGGGCGGCTGGGGCAGGGCGGAGAGCGAATAGGGGTGGGACTGCCACCACATTCCTTTGACCAGGAAGCGCCAGCAGAAGAACTGCCCGCCCGATACAGCCAGCTTCTCCAGGTGCTGGCCGGAGCAGATGACCGACACCACACCCGGGCCCTCCGGCCGCACCTCGACCACCTGCAGCCGGTGCCGCAGGCTGCGCACCACCGGCAGGCCGATCCGGTAACCGAGCACCAGCCCGGCCGTTGCCAGCCAGATCGCCCACCACACCGCCTGGGTGAGCGGATGCCCGACGAAGGCGGGCCCGATCGCCAGGACGTGGGCGAACGACAGAGCCAGGGCCAGGTACATGCACAGGTGCACCGACCACCAGACCTCCCGGCGCACCCGCCGCCGGATGGCCCGGATCGAGATCGCCCCGGCCAGGCACATCAGGCCCAGGCCCAACGTGGCGATCAGCACATCCGGGTAGTGGGCGAGCAGCACACCGACCTGGTGCCAGAGGCCCCACCTGGCCGCCTGCGCGTAGCCGACCGTGATGAACACCGCGTGCGCCACCAGCAGGCTGATCGGCCAGGGAGCAAGCCGCCGGTGCCAGCGCAGCAGGCCGTCGTGGCCCAGCACCCGCTCGACGAACGGCATACGGCTCACAAGCAGCACCATGACCAGGGCCAGATAGGTCCCGACCAGCCCGGTGAGGCTCCCGGCGAACGTGGCCGCCCCGCCGGCCGCAGTGAACTCGGCCCTGGTCTCCGTGGTGATGGCCAGTGCGGTGATGGCGCCGAGACCCACGCCGACGATGGCCAGCGCGGCCTGGACGAGCGCGGGACGGGGTTGCGCCGCCGGCTCACACTGCGGCGGCGGACGGCGGTCGGCGGGCCGTCGGCGGGAACCAGACCTCGCCGGCATGGTGCTCATGAGAGCACACCTTGCCAACTGAATCTGACAACCCCATGAAGAACAGCCGCAAGCTGGCTATGAGGAGCGCCGCTCACGCTGTCGGTGTCGCGGCGCCCGCCAGGCCCAGTTCGCCGGTGGAGATCTCGCGCATCTTGAACTTCTGCACCTTCCCCGTGATGGTCATCGGGAACTCCTCGCTGATCCTGATGTACCGCGGCACCTTGTAGTGCGCGATCTTGCCCGCGCAGTAGGCCGTCAGCTCGTCCGGAGTCAGCGTGTGGCCGCCGCGCACCCGCACCCAGGCGCACAGCTCCTCGCCGTACTTGGCGTCCGGCACCCCGATCACCTGCACGTCCTCGACCGCGGGGTGGGTGTAGAGGAACTCCTCGACCTCACGCGGGTAGACGTTCTCTCCGCCCCTGATGACCATGTCCTTGATCCGGCCGACGATGTTGAGGTAGCCGGCCTCGTCCATGGTGGCCAGGTCGCCGGTGTGCATCCACCGGGCCGCGTCGATCACCTCGGCGGTCTTGGCCGGCTCGCCCCAGTAGCCGAGCATCACCGAGTAGCCGCGGGTGCACAGCTCACCGGCCACCCCGCGCGGCACAGGCAGCCCGGTCTCCGGGTCGGTGACCTTGACCTCGAGATGCGGGTGCACCCGGCCCACGGTGGACACCCGGCGCTCCATGTCGTCGCCGATGGTGGTCTGGGTGGACACCGGCGACGTCTCGGTCATCCCGTAGCAGATCGTCACGTCGGTCATGTGCATCTCGCTGACCACGCGCTTCATCACCTCGGTGTGGCAGGGCGAGCCCGCCATGATGCCGGTGCGCAGCGAGGACAGGTCGTAGGAGGCGAAGCCGTCCAGGCCCAGCTCGGCGATGAACATGGTCGGCACCCCGTACAGCGACGTGCACCGTTCGTCCTGCACGGCCTGCAGGGTGGCGGCCGGGTCGAAGCCGGGGGCCGGGATGACCATGCACGCGCCGTGCGTGGTGCAGCCCAGGTTGCCCATCACCATGCCGAAGCAGTGGTAGAAGGGCACCGGGATGCAGACCCGGTCCTGCTCGGTGTAGCTGCACAGCTCGCCGACGAAGTACCCGTTGTTCAGGATGTTGTGGTGGGACAGGGTTGCGCCCTTGGGGAAGCCCGTGGTGCCGCTGGTGTACTGGATGTTGATCGGGTCGTCGAAGGCCAGCTCCGCCGCCCGGCGCTCCAGCGCCTCAGGGGGCCGGGCTCCCGCACCCGCCGTCAGCACCGACCACTCGTCGCTGCCCAGGTAGACCACCCGGCGCAGGCCGGGCAGCTCACCGCGGACCTGGCCGATGGTCGCCCGGTAGTCGCTGGTCTTGAACCGCTCGGCGCTGACCAGCACGCTGACGCCGGACTGGCCCAGCGCGTAGGCCAGCTCGTGGCTGCGGTAGGCGGGGTTGATGTTGACCAGGATGGCGCCGATCTTCGCGGTGGCATACTGCAGCAGCACCCACTCCGGGCAGTTCGGCGCCCAGATGCCCACCCGGTCGCCGGCCGCTATCCCGTCCGCCATCAGGCCACGGGCCAGCACGTCGGTGGCCTCGCTGAGCTGCGTGTACGTCCATCGCCTGCCGCTGGGTACGTCCACCAGCGCCTCGCGGTCGCCAACGGCGGCGGTGGTGCGCTCCAGGTTGGCGCCGATCGTCTCGCCGATCAGCGGCTGATCCGCCAGGCCGTTGCTGTACGAGAGCGCGCCCGTGCCGTCCATGGTGACCTCCTGCTTTCCGGTGACACCCATCCTCGCCCCAACGCCCGCCCCAGGTGAAGCGGGCCCGGGTCAAGCATGGCCGATACAGACAACCAGTGAACTAGAGTGTTATTGTGCTAGGAGCCTAGATGAATGAGAGATCATGGTGATCGAGTTCCATCTGGACAGCCGGTCCGGCGTCGCGCCCTACCAGCAGCTCATCCAGCAGGTCCGGCACGCCCTGCGGCTTGGCCTGCTCCGCGAGGGCGATCAGCTGCCCACGGTCAAGGACGCGGTCGGCCAGCTGGCCATCAACCCCAACACCGTGCTCAAGGCCTACCGGGAGCTGGAGTACGCGGGCCTGGTCACGGCCAAGCCGGGAGTGGGGACGTTCGTGACCAGGACGCTCAGCGACGCCTCGCTGGCCGCGCACGGGCCGCTGCGTCAGGACTTGCGCCGCTGGCTGGCCAAGGCGCGCCGGGCCGGGATGGACGACGAAAGCATCGAGGCCCTGTTCATGAACACCTTTCGGGCCGCCGCTGGAGAGGACGTAGCATGACCGCCGCGCTGGAAGCCCAGAACCTGGGCAAGAGATACGGGCGGCGGTGGGCTCTGTCCGACTGCACGCTGAGCGCCCCGGCGGGGCGGGTCGTCGGCCTGGTCGGCCCGAACGGCGCGGGCAAGACGACACTGCTGCAGATAGCCGTCGGGCTGCTGCGCCCGACCTCGGGCACGGTCGAGATCCTCGGCCGCCCGCCAGCCGGCAACGCCGGACAGCTTGCCCGGGTCGGCTTCGTCGCGCAGGACACGCCGGTCTACGGCGGGCTGTCCGTGGCCGATCACCTCCGCTTCGGCGCCTGGCTCAACCCGGGCTGGGACCACGAGATGGCCGAGCGCAGGATCGGTGAGCTCGGCCTGGATCCCAGGCAGCGGGCGGGCAGGCTGTCGGGCGGCCAGCGTGCCCAGCTCGCCCTCACCCTGGCCATCGCGAAACGGCCGGATGTGCTCATCCTCGACGAGCCCGTGGCCAGCCTCGACCCGCTCGCCCGCCGCGAGTTTCTGCAGCACCTCATGGAGGCGGTCGCCGAGCACGAGATGAGCGTGCTGCTGTCCTCGCACCTGGTCGCCGACCTGGAACGGGTCTGCGACTACCTGATCGTGCTGGCCGCGGCGCGCGTTCAGCTGACCGGGGAGGTCGAGGAGCTGCTCGCGTCCCACCACCGGCTCACCGGCCCTCGCTGTGACCCGGCCAGCGGGCCGGCTGGGCAGCACGTCATCGAGGCCAGCCACACCGACCGGCAGAGCACCCTCATCGTGCGCGGCGAAGACCCGATCCACGACCCCGCCTGGACGGTCGGGCAGCTCAGCCTGGAGGACGTGGTGCTGGCCTACATGAGCCGGGCGGGCAGAGCAGGGAACACAAGCCGGCCCGCCCTGGAAGTGCTGCGATGAAAGGGAAGACGACGATGTTGCGGTCCATGAATCCAGCGGCGGAGGCCAGGCCCACCGGCCGTGCCAGATCTACGACGCTGGGCGCGATCCTGCTCACCTGGCGCCAGGTCCGGGTCCAGACCCTGCTGGCCTTCGGCCTGCTCGCGCTGGTGGCCGTCGCCGCGCTCATCACCGGTCCGCACCTGGTTCACCTGTACGCCGTGAACGTCGCGCCGTGCCAGCGCCACAATGACTGTTCGACGGCCTCGAGCGGGTTCCTCCAGAACGACCACTTCCTGCAGGCCACGCTGGACACGCTCGTTCTCGTCGCCCCGGCGCTGACCGGGATCTTCTGGGGCGCGCCGCTCATCAGCCGCGAGCTGGAGACCGGCACGTACCGGCTGGTCTGGACGCAGAGCCTGACCCGCAGGCGCTGGCTCGCGGTGAAGCTCGGCCTGGCCGGCCTGGCCAGCATGGCCGTCTCCGGGCTGATCAGCCTGATGGTGACCTGGTGGTCGAGCCCGTTCGACCGGGTGAACCTGAACCGGTTCACACCCGCCATGTTCGGCGAGCGTGGCCTCGCGCCGATCGGCTACGCCGCCTTCGCCTTCGCGTTCGGCGTCGCCGCCGGGGTGCTCATCCGGCGTGCGGTGCCGACTATGGCCGCCACCCTGGCTGCCTTCACCGCCGCCCGGCTAGTCGTCGGCTACCTGATCCGGCCGCATCTCATCGCGCCCATCAGGTCCACGATGCCATACCCGGCCGGCGGCGCGGGACCCACTGCCTCCCCCGGCGGCTGGACGCTGTCCCAGCAGACGATCAACGCCGCCGGGCACGTCATCGGCCAGAACGGCGGCATCGGGAGCAATGGCGGCTTCGGCTTCCAGCGGAACCCCAACGGGACCTTGCTCCTCCAGGGTGTGGGCACCTGCCCGGGCAAGCCGCCGGACCAGTTGGCCAGGTCTCCGCAACAGGGGTTCCTGCAGGCGTGCGTCAGCCACTTCGGCCTCAGGAACGTGGTGACGTATCAGCCTGCCAGCCGCTACTGGGCCTTCCAGGGCCTTGAGCTGGCGATCTTCCTGGCCCTCGCGCTGGCCCTGGCTGGGTTCTGCTTCTGGTGGGTGCGCCGCCGTCTCAGCTGAGGGGTTACTTTCCGGCATCACCTGACCGCTCAGGGGTGGGCGGTGGTGCAAGTGCGGGTACTGCGGAGTTACTGTCGAGGTAAGCGTGCGGGCTTGTCCGCACGAGCGCTGCCTGTCCGGAGCTCTCATGGGTGCCTGGATCATCTGGCTGATCGTGGCCGCCGTGCTCGGCGTCGCCGAGCTCCTTACCGTGACGCTCGCACTTGGGCTGCTCGCGGTGGCGGCGCTGGCTGCCGGGATCGTCGGCGCCGCGGGCCTCGGCTTCCCGGCCGAGCTCGGCGCGTTCGCCGTGGTCGCCGCCGCCGGCCTGGGTGTCATCAGGCCCATCGCCATCCGGCACGTCAAGCAGCCGCCGCCGCTGCGCACCGGGGTGGCCGCTCTGGTCGGCAAGACCGCCATCGTCATCGAGGAGGTCAACGGCCACAGCGGCCGGGTCCGCATCGGTGGCGAGGTGTGGACATCACGCGCCTACGACGAGGATCTTGTGATCCCGGTGGGGACCAAGGTGGACGTCTTGCTGATAGAGGGCGTCACCGCCCTCGTGTACCCACGGGAGTAGAGCATGGAGCTGGCCGTAGCGGTTGTCGCCATCGTCATCGTGATCATCGCCTTCCTCACGGTGCTGCGCTCGGTCCGCATCGTGCCGCAGGCCCGGGCGCGCAACATCGAGCGGCTCGGCCGGTACCGCAAGACCCTGGAACCCGGGATGAACTTCATCATCCCGTTCGTGGACCGGGTCAAGCCGCTGATCGACCTGCGCGAGCAGGTGGTCTCGTTCATGGGCCAGCCGGTGATCACCGAGGACAACCTGGTCGTGCTCATCGACACGGTGCTGTTCTTCCAGGTGACCGACCCGCGGGCGGCCGACTACGAGATCGTCGACTACATCCAGGCGATCGAGCAGCTCACCGCGACCATGCTGCGCAGCGTGATCGGCTCCATGGACCTGGAGCAGACGCTGACCTCCCGCGACCACATCAACAACATGCTGCGGGGCGTGCTGGACGAGGCATCCGGCAAGTGGGGGATCCGGGTGACCCGGGTCGAGATCAAGGCCATCGACCCGCCGAAGAGCGTGGTGGACGCGATGGAGAAGCAGATGCGCGCCGAACGCGAGAAGCGCGCCGCCATCCTCAACGCCGAGGGCCAGCGGCAGGCGAAGATCCTCACCGCCGAGGGCGAGAAGCAGAGTGCGATCCTCAAGGCCGAGGGGGAGAGGCAGAGCTCGATCCTCAAGGCCGAAGGCCAGGCCCAGGCGATCGGCACGGTCTTCAAGTCGATCCACGACGGCAACCCGGACCCGAAGGTGCTGGCCTACCAGTACCTTCAGACGCTCCCGCAGATCGCGCAGGGCCAGGGCAACACGCTCTGGGTCATCCCCAGCGAGTTCACCTCGGCGATGAAGACCCTGTCCTCGGCGTTCGACAGCAGCAGCGACAACTCCGGCGGCAGCGAGCCAGCCGAGGCCATCGGGCCGTCCATCGCCTCCACCGTGGCCGGTATCGCCTCTGCCGCGGGTGTCCCCGGGATTGCCGCAGGATCTTCCATGCAAAAGAATAGTTCCCAGGGAAACGAACTGCCCTCGCCAGCATCCGCGAGGCGGCCCCAGCTAAGGCCGAATGGCCAGCCCGATCGCCAGCAGCGCGCCGAAGGCGAGCTGCACCCGCCCGGTCTGCCCCAGCGCGGTGATCAGCCACCGTCCTGACGCACCAGAGGCGACCAGCCGGACCGGGGCCAGCGCCAGCGGCACCGCGGCCAGCGTGAGCAGCGCCAGTGGCCTGGCCGGCGCGATCGCGATCGCGACGCCGAACGGCACCAGCGCGCACACCCCGTACAGCACCCTGGACCGCTGGTCGCCGAGCATGACCGCGAGCGTGCGCTTGCCCGCGGTCGTGTCGGTCCCGATGTCCCGCAGGTTGTTCACCACGAGCAGGGCACAGGCCAGCAGGCCGACCGGCACCGCCGCCGCCAGCGCCAGCCAGGACAGCGAGCGCATCTGCACGTAGGCGGTGCCGGTCACGGCCAGCACGCCGAAGAACGCGAACACCGACAGCTCGCCGTAGCCGCGGTATCCGTAGGGCCGCCGCCCGCCGGTGTAGAACCAGGCCGCGCCCACCGCCGCGGCGCCGGGCAGGAGCAGCCACCAGGAGGTCACCACCGTCAGGGCGAACCCGGCCGCACACGCCGCGGCCAGGCTGCCGCCGGCGGCGGCGAGCACCTGCCGCGGCGTGGCGAGCCCCCCCGCCACCAGCCGGACCGGGCCGGTCCGGTGCTCATCCGTGCCGCGGATGCCGTCGCTGTAGTCGTTGGCGTAGTTCACCCCGATCTGCAGCGCGAGCGCGACGAACAGGGCGAGCGCGGCCCGCCAGGCAGAGAACTTCCCGTACCCGGCCGCCACGGCCGAGCCCGCGAGCACCGGGACGATCGCCGCCGGAAGCGTCCGCGGCCGTGCGCCGGCCAGCCATTCCCGCCCCGTCGCCACGTATGTCTCCCCCTTGGCCTCAGCCGAAAATAGGATCGCGCGTGCGGCTGCGCTTGAGCTCGAAGAACCCGTCGGTCTCCGCGATCGCCAGCACGCCGTCCCAGAGCTTGGCCGCGGCCTCACCCCGGGGGATCGGGGACATCACCGGGCCGAAGATGGACGTGCCCTTGACCGAGATCACCGGGGTGCCGACCTCGTAGCCGACCCGGTCGATACCGTCGGCGTGCGAGGCGCGCACCGCGTCGTCGTACTCGGTGGAGTCCATCGCGCCGGCCAGTTCGGTGGGCAGGCCCGCGTCGGCCAGCGCGGCCTCGATCGTGGGCCGCTCGTACGGCTCCTCCTGGTTGTGGTGCCGGGTGCCCATCGCGGTGTAGAGCGGGCCGAGCACATCGGAGCCGAACTTGGCCTCAGCAGCGGCGCAGACCCGGACCGGCCCCCAGCCTTTAGCGATGAGCTCCTTATACGTCTCGGGCAGATCTTCCTTACCCTCGTTGAGCACGGACAGGCTCATCACGTGCCAGCGCGGCCGCACCGGCCGGACCTTCATGACCTCATGAATCCACCGTGACGTTATCCAAGCCCAGGGGCACAGAGGGTCGAACCAGAAATCCACGGCCGTGGGCTCTTGCTCCGCCATGCTCACACACTCCTTCTTATCGGATATACAGCGCATAACCCTGAGACCCGGGGAACGCATTCCGGCCGCCAGCATGACAGGATGCCGGAACGGCTAAAAGAAACAAGAGAGGGACCATCAGGTGGCGGGAAACCTTACGCGCGACGAGGCGCGTCAGCGTGCACAGCTCATCGATGTGGAATCCTATGCCGTCGAGCTCGACCTAACGTGCGGTGAGACCACCTTCGGTTCCGTTGCGGTGATCAAGTTTGGCTGCTCGAAGCCCGGAGCCTCGACCTTTATCGATCTGGTCGCGCCGGCCGTGACGCAGATCACGCTGAATGGCGCCCCGGTGGACCAGGCCGCGGTCAGCGACGGCCGGATCGAGCTGGCCGGCCTTGCCGCCGCCAACGAGCTGCGGGTGGTGGCCGAGTGTGCCTACTCCCGGCACGGTGAGGGGCTGCACAGGTTCGCCGACCCGGCCGACGGTGGCGTGTACCTGTACTCCGACCTGGAGACCTTCGACGCCCACCAGGTCTACGCCTGTTTCGACCAGCCCGATCTCAAGGCGACGTTCGAGCTGTCCGTCATGGCCCCAGCGGGCTGGCAGGTGATCTCGAACATGCCGCCGGACGTAGCACAGGGCGCCCCGGCAAGCGACGGGCCTGGGCGCTGGCATTTTCCGCCGACGCCGATGCTGCCGACCTACATCACCGCCGTGGCGGCGGGCCCGTACCACGTGGTCCGCAGCGAGCACGACGGGATCCCGATGGGCGTCTACTGCCGCGCCTCGCTGGCGGAGTACCTGGACCCGGATGAGATTTTCGAGATCACCACCCAGGGCCTGGACTTCTTCCACGGCGCGTTCGGCAGGCGGTACCCGTTCCCCAAGTACGACCAGATCTTCGTGCCGGAGTTCAAGGAAGGCGCGATGGAGAACGCGGGCGCCGTCACGTTCTCCGAGGACTGCGTGTTCCGGTCCAGGGTCACCGACTTCACCCGCGAGTCGCGGGCCGAGACGATCCTGCACGAGATGGCGCACATGTGGTTCGGTGACCTGGTCACCATGCGCTGGTGGGACGACCTGTGGCTCAACGAGTCGTTCGCGACCTGGGCGGGCACGCTGGCCCAGGCCGAGGCCACCCGCTGGCCGACCTCGTGGACCACGTTCGCCCAGCTCTACAAGGCCTGGGCCTGCCGCCAGGACCAGCTCCCTTCCACCCACCCCATCGCGGCCGACATCCCCGACATCCACGCGGTCGAGGTGAACTTCGACGGGATCACCTACGCCAAGGGCGCCTCGGTGCTCAAGCAGCTCGTCGCCTACGTCGGCCGGGACAACTTCCTGGCCGGGGTGCGCCGCTACTTCACCGCACACGAGTGGGGCAACGCGACCCTGCACGACCTGCTGTCCGCGCTCGAGGAGACCTCAGGCCGCGACCTGTCCTCGTGGTCGAAGGAATGGCTGGAGACCGCCGGCGTCAACACGCTCCGCCCGGAGTACAGCACCGGCGGCGACGGGACGATCACCCGGTTCTCCGTCCGGCAGGAGGCACCGGCCAGCCACCCCGTGCTGCGCACCCACCGGGTCGCCGTCGGCTTCTACGACCTGGCCGGCCCGGACGCGCCGCGCCCTGGCGCCCTGGTCCGCCGCCATTCGGTCGAAACCGACCTGGACGGCGAGCTGACCGACATGCCCGAGCTGACCGGCCAGCGCCCGCCCGACCTCGTCCTGGTGAACGACGAGGATCTCACCTACGCCAAGGTCAGGCTGGACGACCGGTCGCTGCGCACGCTCATCGGCAGCCCGGACAGCGTCGGCTGCTTTGCCGACTCGCTGCCCGCCGCGCTCTGCTGGGCGGCCAGCTGGGACATGTGCCGGGACGCCGAGATGGCTACCCGCGACTACCTGCGGCTGGTCCTGTCCGGCCTCGATTCCGTGGCCGACATCTCGGTGGTCCAGACCCTGCTGATGCAAGCGTCGGCGGCGGTGCGCCGCTACGCCGACCCGGGCTGGCGGCTGACCGGCGTCGAACTGCTCGCGGACACGCTGCACAACCTCCTGCTGCGGGCTGAGCCGGGCTCGGACACCCAGCTCGCCTACGCCCAGTCGTTCGGCGGCGTCGCCATCAGCCCGGCGCATCTGGACCTGCTGCGCGGCCTGCTGGACGGGTCGGCCGCCATCGAGGGCCTGGCCATCGACACCGACCTGCGCTGGATACTGCTGGAACGCCTGGTCAGCCGGGGCGGCGCCGGGCCGCGGGAGATCAGCGCGGAGCTGGCGGCCGACGCCACCGACAAGGGCGAGCGCCGGGCCGCCTCCTGCCGCGCGGCCATCCCCACGCCGGAGGCCAAGCAGGCAGCCTGGGACGACATGGTCGGCGGCAAGCTGCCCAACGCGATGTTCCGGGCCGTCCTGTTTGGGTTCTTCGGCTACGACCAGGAAGGTCTGGTGGAATCGTACGGGGAGCGCTACTTCGAGCTGCTGGGCGACGTGTGGCAGAACTGGACCACGGACATGGCCCTGTTCTTCGCGGCCCACGCCTACCCGGTGGCTTACAGCGAGGCGGTCATCCGGGCGACGGACGCGTACCTGGCCGCCAGCGACCCGCCACCGGCACTGCGCCGGCTGCTGCTGGAGAACCGGGATGGCGTGGTCCGTGCGTTGCGGTGCCAGGCGCGCGACCGGCAGGCTGCCGGGGCCGGTTAGCGCTTGCGGGTCATCGCCTGGGCTATCGTCTGGATGCCGGGGTGCGAAGGCAGGTCTTCGGCCAGCAGCGGGGCGCCGGTGCCGTCGGCCAACGGGATCTGCCAGTTGGGGTATTGCGTGCTGGTGCCCGGCAGGTTCTGCGGGCGGCGCTCGCCTGCGGCTTCGGCTAGGGAGACGCCGATGAGGGCGGCGGGGGTGCGGGCCAGGTAGGCGTAGAGGGCAGTGGTGAACTGCTCCGGGGTCGCGGCCTCGTCGGCTCGCAGCAGGCCCTGGCTGGCCAGGGCGGTGCGCCAGGCGGCCAGGGCCTCGTCGGCGTCGGCTCGTTCAGCGGCCTCGGCTCTGGTCAGGAGGCCCAGGCTGGCGCGTAGCGTGACCTGGTCGCCGGTGAAGAAGGCGGTCGCGGGCGGGACATCGTGAGTGCCGACCGTGGCCAGGCAGGCCGTGCGCCAGCGGCTGGGCGGTAGCGGGCTGCCGTCTTCGGCGCGCTCGAACCAGAGCATGGAGGTGCCGAGGACGCCGCGTGCGGACAGGCAGTCGCGGATCCAGGGGTCTACCGTGCCCAGGTCTTCACCGATGGCCAGTGCGCTGGCCCGGGCTGCCTGGGCGGCCAGGACACCGACCATTTCTTTTTCTTTGTGTCCGTAATAGACATAAGCGCCCTGGGCCGGGGACATTCCGGCGGGGATCCACCAGAGGCGCAGCAGGCCCATGACGTGGTCTACCCGGATGCCCCCAGCGCTGGTCAGGGTGCTGGCGATCAGGTCGGTGAGCGGACGGTATCCCTCGGCGGCCAGGCGCCCGGGGTGCCACGGGGGGAGCGACCAGTCCTGGCCGTGCTGGTTGAACTCGTCCGGTGGCGCGCCCACGCTGACGCCCTGGGCGACCACGCCCGGGTTCGACCAGGCGTCCGCGCCGCCCGGGTGGGCGCCGATGGCCAGGTCGGGGATGATGCCGATCGACATTCCGGCCGCGCGGGCGGTCGCCTGCGCGGCGGCGAGCTGGTCGCTGGCCAGCCATTGCAGCCAAGCGTGAAAGCGGACTTGGCTGGCCAGCCGGCCGCGCTCTCTGGCGACCGCGCCGGACCGGGGATCGCGCAGCGGCGCTGGCCATGACCGCCAGTCCGGCCCGTGCAGTTCGGCGAGAGCACACCAGGTCGCCCAGTCGTCCAGCGCGGTGCCCTGGCTGGCGCGGAAGCGGTCGAACGCTGCCTGTCGCTGCGTGGTGCGCGGGACGGCCCAGAGGATCTCCAGGGCCGCCCGCTTGGCCGCCCACACCGCGTCCCGGTCGATCAGGCCGCCGGCCGTGTTGCTGGCCCGCAGCGGTGCGGCCATGGCGGTGATGCGTTCCTGCTCGGCCGCGTACTCGGGGATGTCCTCGATCCGCAGGTACAGCGGGCTGATGAACCGCCTGGTCATCGCCAGGTAAGGGGAGGCACTGACCGGGGGGAGTGGCTCGGCAGCGTGCAGCGGGTTGCACTGGACGAAGTCCGCGCCCAGGTCGCGGGCGCTCCACCGGGTCAGGTCGGCCAGGTCGTGCAGGTCGCCATGGCCCCAGGAGGCCCGGGATCTGACCGAGTAGAGCTGGACGGTGAAGCCCCAGGCCCGGGTTGGCGGTGCCGGCGCAACGGCCGCGTCCAGCAGCGGCGCGCCCGGTGGCTCTGCGGCTGGGTCGCCCAGCGCGGCCAGGATCGCGGTCAGCGTCTCGTCGGCGACCCTGACCTTACGGCCCCGCCAGTCGGTATAGGACACGGCCACGCCGTGCTGCCGGGCAAGATCCTCGATGTCCACCCGGCCAACCCTGGCACACCCTGCAATCAGGGCACGATCCCGCTGGTCCCCGCCCCGGCCCGGACCGGCATGACCGACAATGGCGTGCTCCCACCCGTGATCTTCGCCGAGCACACCTGAGCGCTGAACGGCACATACACCGACCCGAACTGATCCGGCGGGTACACCCGCAGCCAGTGCGCCGTCACCGGCTTGCACGTAGCCGCCGGGAAGTTGCCCGCGTCCGCGATCCCCAGCCAGGCGTGTGCCACCGCGCCAGGCGCAAGCGTGACGTTAACCGAGGAGTCCGACGTCACCCGCGAAGCCGCGTTCCCGAGCTGGCTGCCCGGCTGCCCCGACACCCAGGACACGCCAGGGAACCCAAACAGGACGCAACTGTGCGCCGAGACGTTGGTGAAGTCGAGCGCCACGTAGTCGGTCCCCGCCGCAGCGCCGCCCTGGGTCCGGTTCACCGTGGCGTGCAGCGCCGTCGCCGGGCACTGGTTCGAGGCCGGGATCACGCTCCTGGACTGGGTGCCCGGCGACGCGCTGGACGGTGAGCTGGGCATCCTGGACGACCCGGAGGCGTTCGCGGCCCCGGTCTGGCTGTCCGGTTGCACCGTCGTCGTTCCGCAGGCCGCGAGCACCATCGCGATGGACGCGCCGCCGCAGCCGAGGACCGCCAGGGTGGCGGCCCGCCGGGTGGTGCGGGAAATTCTGGTCATGAACATGCCCCCCGTACTAACCGAGAGTGATACGACTCAAACTCCTAAGACGCCGCTGACTCGCTCCCGGTTGCACCGGGTTACCACCGCGGCGGGTGCCGGTCCTTCCACGGCCGGGCCGCCTCTAGCTGGGCAGACAGCGAGATCAGCGTGGCCTCGCTGCCCATCCGGCCGGCCAGCATCACGCCGATCGGCAGGCCGCCGGAAGTCCAGTGCAGCGGGACGTTGACCGCCGGCTGGCCGGACACGTTGTACAGCGCAGTGAACGGGGTGAACCGCTTCTGCCGCTCGAAGTTCTCGGCGGGCTCGACCTGGCTGAAGTGGCCGATCCCGGCCGGGGGCTCGGCCAGGGTCGGGGTCAGGATCGCGTCGTAGGCATTCAGCGCGGGCAGCGCCGCCCGCATGATGATCTGCAGGAAGGCCTGGGCGAACAGCAGGTCCGCCGCCGACACGGCCCGGCCGCGCTCGCGCAGGTACCTGGTCAGCGGCTGCAGCCGCTGCTCGTCCTCGGGTGGCACCGGGGCGAGGGTCGCCATCGCGTACCAGAGGGTCTCGAAGGTGGGTACCACGTCGGCGCCGAACGGCGGGGCCACGTCCTCGACCGTGTGGCCGAGATCCGCCAGCAGGGTGCTCGCCTCCTCGTAGGCCGCGACGCAGTCCGGGTGGACGGCGCCGTCCCCGACCGGGTGGGCCAGCGTCCGGGCGATCCGCAGCCGTCCCGGCTCGCGGCCGGCCTGGGCCAGGAAGCTGTCGCCGGCGGGCAGGCCCGGCTGGGTGTACATGTCGCCGGCCTGGTTGCCGGTCATCACGTCGAGCAGCAGCGCCGCGTCCGCCACCGTGCGGGCGAGCGGGCCCTCGGTGGTCAGGCCCATGAGGTCCGGCATGAGCGGCGCGTTGGAGATCCGGCCGCGCGACGGCTTGATGCCGAACAGGCCGCAGACGCTGGCCGGGATCCGGATCGATCCGCCGCCGTCGTTGCCGTGCGCCGCCGGGGCCAGCCCGGCGGCGACCGCGGCCGCCGCGCCGCCGCTCGAGCCGCCGGCCGACCTGCCGAGGTCCCACGGGGTGCGGGCGGGCGGGCCGACCTCGCCCTCGGTGTAGCAGGGCAGGCCGAACTCGGGGCAGGCCGTCTTCCCGATGATGATCGCCCCAGCCGCCCGGATCCGGCCGGTCACGTAGTCGTCCTGGTCAGCTACGTTGTCGGCGAACACGGCAGAGCCGAAGGTGTGCCGCAGCCCAGCGGCCATGTTCAGGTCCTTGATCGGGATCGGTACCCCGGTCAGCGGCGGCAGCGAGGCCGGGCCTGCGGCGCCGGCGACCGCCTTCTCGGCCGCCCGCGCCTGGTCGCGCGCGCCGTCGGGATCGACCGTGAAGTACGCCCCCACGGCGTCGTTCTTCTCTTCGATGCGGGCCAGGTAGTGGTCGGTGATAGCGACGGGGGACAGGTCGCGGGAGCGGATGGCGGCGGCTAGCTCGGCCACGGTAAGATCATGGATCTGGGTCATGTTACCGAATAGTAGACCAGGCTAATTCGGTATAGCCGTAATCTCTGTGTATACCCCTTGTAGCGTTGTGTAAATCCCTATAACGCCGCCACAAATGGGTGGAGGCCCTGGATATTTGCGCTCGGTTCTAGATCAGTTACGCTGAAGCTGTGGACCCGATCACTGGGCGTCGCGCGGACCAGATGAACGGGCAGGAGGCGGCTGGCTCCGGCTCTTCAGGCCCGCCGCGTCCGCAAGCAGGGAATGGCACCTCAGTGGAATCGCCACAGCCGCCTTTCTGGGCAACATCCGGTACCAATCGACCCGACCCGCAGGACGTGCACGGCGATAGCGTGCCGCCGCCCCGCCGGACCGGGCCTGGCCGCGGCGGGCCGCCCGAGCCCGTCGACATAACGGTGACGCCGAAGGAACCAGAGCCGATCATCAGCGATCGCAGCCTGTTCCCGACCCGCACCGAGCTGCACCACCTGGCGCAGGAGTCGAAGTGGCCGGTCTGGCGGACCCGCCTGATCATCGCCCTGGTCGCCTTCATCGCGCTGACCATCCTGGTGAACTGGCAGGCCGGGCTGACCGCGGCGGTGCTGATCGGCATCGCTGACGCGTTCCTCAAGTCCCGCAGCAGCGCGGCCAACGCCGCCCAGGGGCTGACCACGGGCGCACAGCGGCGGACCAAGAAGGAGCTGTCCAAGCTGGAGCGCGCCGGATACCGGTCGCTGCACATCCGCGCGATCCCGGGCAGCGACGAGGTCATCGACCACTTCCTGGTCGGCCCGACCGGCGTGTACGCCATCGACTCCGAGCAGTGGGACAAGCGGCTGCCGGTGCGGACCAAGAACGCCAGGCAGCTCTTCCACGGCCCGTTCAGCCAGAAGGACCGGCTGGAGCACGCGCGCTGGGAGGCCATGCAGGCCAGCGACCTGGTCGGGGACGCGCTCGGCGAGGACATCCAGGTCCGCCCGGCGATGGCCGTCTACGGGCCTTCGATTCCCTGGGGTGTCATGACGATCAGGGACGTGGACGTGTTCGGCGGCGACCGGCTCCGCAAGTACCTGCGCAGGCAGCCCAACGGCATCAAGAAGGCGCGCCTGGCCCCGGCCGACATCGAACGCATCTTCACCGCCGCCGACCGCGTCCTGCCACCCAAGCACTGACCGCTGTCGCGGCGACGCTTCGCGGGGAGTGCGGCGGGCTCGCTAGGCTGAGAGGCTTACCGGCACACGAGGGAGTCTCACCATGCCACCGCTACGATCCCGCACTGTCACGCACGGCAGGAACATGGCGGGAGCCCGGGCGCTGCTGCGCGCCACTGGCGTCGCCCGTGCGGACATCGGCAAGCCGATCATCGCGGTGGCCAACAGCTTCACCGAGTTCGTCCCGGGGCACGTGCACCTGCGCGAGGTCGGCCAGGTCGTCGCCGACGCGGTGCGGGCCGCCGGGGCGGTGCCGCGCGAGTTCAACACGATCGCGGTGGACGACGGCATCGCGATGGGCCACGGCGGCATGCTCTACTCGCTGCCCAGCCGCGAGCTGATCGCCGACTCGGTCGAGTACATGGTCAACGCGCACTG
>DASXMU010000323.1:0-1710 GCA_036495485.1 Streptosporangiaceae bacterium | reverse complement strand
TACAGCCTGGGCGTCTGGCAGGGCTGCCTGCGCCACCGCACGGTGCGCCCGCTGCTGCCCAGGCTGTGGTGGCGCTCGGGCAACTCCGAGCCCGGCGGCCCCGGCTAACGGACGCCAGGCAGGCCTCTTAGGTATTCTCCTTCTGCTGGAGCAGGCTGGACAGGGTGCTTGATGAAGTCTGGATCGACGCACCTGGACCCCGCTCTCCGTCGTGCCGGAGGCGCGCCGGCAAGTACATCCAGCGCCCTATCCGCGCGAGTTCTAAATCCGGTGGTAGCGGTATCCCAGGCCGGTGCCATGGTGAAGCGCTCGATCGTGATATGAGGGGATCATGACCGCTCGCGAGACCCCTCCTTTCCGCGCCGACCACGTCGGCAGCCTGCTGCGCCCGCAGAACTTGCTGGCCGCCCGCGACGACTTCGCCGCCGGGCGGATGAGCCGAGATGACCTCCGTGCCATCGAGGACGGGGCGATCGCTGACGTCGTCAGGCTCCAGGCGGACGCCGGGCTGCAGACCGCGACCGACGGCGAGTTCCGCCGCGCCTCCTGGCACATGGACTTCATCTACCGGCTGGGCGGCATCAGCAAGGCACCGGGAAACCTGGCCGTGCACTTCCGCAACCCGTCGGGGACGATCGAGTTCACCCCGGCCGCCATCAGCATCGACGGCAAGATCTGGCTGCCCGAGCCGATCTTCGCCGACGACTTCGGCTACCTGCGCTCGATCGCGGGGGAGGCCACGCCGAAGCTGACCATCCCCTCGCCCAGCATGGTGCACTACCGGGGCGGCCCCGCCTCGATTAACCCGGACGTGTACCCGGACATCGAGGAGTTCTGGGCCGATCTGTCCGCGGCCTACGCCGGGCAGGTGCGCCGCCTGGCCGCCGCGGGGTGCACCTACCTGCAGTTCGACGACACCAGCCTGGCCTACCTGAACGACCCGCATCAGCGCGAAGAGATCGCCGGGCGCGGCGACGACGCCGAGCACCTGCACCTGCGGTACATCCGCCAGATCAACGCGGCGCTGGCGGGCAGGCCGCCCGGTCTGGCCGTGACCACGCACATGTGCCGGGGCAACTTCCAGTCGTCCTGGGTGGCCGAGGGCGGCTACGACTTCGTCGCGGAGGCGCTGTTCAGCGAGCTGGCCGTGGACGGCTTCTTCCTGGAGTACGACGACGAACGCTCCGGCAGGTTCGAGCCGCTCCGGTTCGTCCCCAGGGGCAAGATGGTCGTGCTCGGCCTGGTGACCACCAAGCGGGGCGAGCTGGAGTCCAAGGACATGCTCAAGCGCCGCATCGAGGCGGCCAGCAGGTTCGTCCCGCTGGACCAGCTGTGCCTGTCGCCGCAGTGCGGCTTCTCCTCCACGGTCGAGGGGAACAAGCTCACCCGCGACGAGCAGGCCGCCAAACTCCGCCTGATTGCCGAGACCGCCGCCGAGGTATGGGGCTGAAACCACGGGCTGACCTGCGGCTGGCCGGACACGGGTGGATCACGCGCAGTTGCGGTCCGCATGTTCTGCGTGTTCCTGGGCAGCACAGTGGCCATGAGCGTATCGGGATCAGTGCCAAGCGCACTCATCTGGCTGTTCTGGCTTTTAGTGGCGATCGTGCTGATCGTCTTCGTGGCTCTCCTCATCCACCACTTCGGCGGGTTCGGCCTGGACGTCCACATCGGTGACTTCCATGTCGACCTCGGCGTCACGTAGCTGTA
>DASXMU010000322.1:0-10989 GCA_036495485.1 Streptosporangiaceae bacterium | reverse complement strand
GCCAGTTCTACGAGGACCGCGGCTGGCCGATGGAGCGCTGGCTGTCCTACGGGATCGAGCTGGACAACGCGGTGATCGAGGCCGGCCGGCCCGCCACCTTCGGCTTCCATCTGTGCCGCGGCAACCAGCTCGGCCGCTGGCTGGTGTCCGGCGGCTACGAGCCGATCGCGGGCCCGGTGTTCAGCCGGATCGCGGCCGACCGGCTGCTGCTGGAGTACGACGACGAGCGGTCCGGCGGCTTCGACCCGCTGCGCCTGGTGCCGGACGGCAAGATCATCGTGCTCGTCCTGGTCACCACGAAGACCTCCGAGGTCGAGCCGGCCGCGCAGATCGCCGCCCGGCTGCACCAGGCGCAGTCCGTGGTGGGCACGGACCGGCTGGCGGTGAGCCCGCAGTGCGGCTTCGCCACATCGGCGGAGGGCAACCCGGTCACGCCCGAGGCGCAATGGGGCAAACTCACCCAGCTGGTTAAGATCGCCAGGGACATTCTCGAATAATGAACGGCTGCGCCCTCGCGCAGGCGGTCCACCCACGGCCAGGCGGTAATCATCCGGAGGCTGCGCCATGCCCGAGCTGAAGCCCGACACCGACCCCACCGAGGCGGGATTCGACCCCGGGCGGCTGGCCAGGATCGACCGGCACTTCGCGCGCTACGTGGACGACGGGCGGCTGCCCGGCTGGCTGCTGGTCATCAGCAGGGACGGCCGCATCGTGCACGTGTCCAGCTATGGCCAGCGGGACATGGAGGCGGGCCTGCCGGTGGAGACCGGCACGATCTGGCGGATCTTCTCCATGACCAAGCCGGTCACCTCGGTCGCGGCCATGATGCTCTACGAGGAGGGCGCCTTCGAGCTGTCCGACCCGGTGAGCAAGTTCATCCCCTCGTTCGCCGGCGTGCGCGTCTACGCGGGCGGGCCCGACCTCAAGCCGCTGACGGTGCCCGCGGTCGAGCCGGTGCGGATCTGGCACCTGATGACCCACACGGCCGGGCTGACCTACGGCTTCCACCGTGCGCACGCGGTGGACGGCATGTACCGGGCCGCCGGGTTCGAGTGGGGCTCGCCGCCGGGGCTCGACCTGGCCGCGTGCTGTGACGTCTGGGCCAGCATCCCGCTGCTGTTCCAGCCGGGCAGCGAATGGAACTACTCGGTGGCCACCGACGTGCTCGGCCGGGTCATCGAGGTCGCCTCCGGGCAGCCGCTGGACGAGCTCCTTGCCGCCCGCGTGCTGGGCCCGCTGGGCATGCACGACACCGCGTTCCACGCCCCGGCCGATGAGATCGGCCGCCTGGCCACGCTGTACACGGCGGGGCCGGGCAACAAGGCGGTCCGCAACGACGAGATGGGCGCCTTCGGCCGCAAGCGGCCGCGCCTCCTGATGGGCGGCGGCGGGCTGGTCTCGACCGCCGCCGACTACCACCGGTTCACCCAGATGCTGCTGCACCGCCCTGACAGCCCGGCCGGCGAGCTCGACGGCGTCAGGCTGCTGAGCCCCCGCACGGTCGCCTACATGACCCGCAACCACCTGCCGGGCGGGGCCGACCTGGAGAAGTTCGGCCGCCGCCTGATCGCCGACGCGCCCGCCGACGGCCTGGGCTTCGGCCTGGGCTTCTCGGTCATCATGGACGCGGCGGCGGCCAAGTACCTGTGCAGCGAGGGCGAGTTCGCCTGGGGCGGCGCGGCCAACACGTCGTTCTGGGTGGACCCGGCCGAGCAGCTCACCGCCGGTTTCTACACCCAGCTGCTGCCGACGAGCGCGCACCACATCCGCCCGCAGCTGCGTCAGATGGTCTACCAGGCACTGATCGAAGGGGATTCCCACGATGACAAGCGCTGACCTGCTCGCCGACGCGTTCGACCGGATCCGGGAGGAGGTGCACCACGCGGTCGACGGCCTGTCCAGAGAGCAGCTCACCTTCAGGGCGGACGGCGACGCGAACTCGATCGCCTGGCTGGTCTGGCACCTGACCCGGATCCAGGACGACCACGTCAGCAGCGCGGCGCGGGTGGAGCAGGTGTGGACGTCGCGCGGCTGGGCGGAGCGGTTCGGGCTGCCGTTCGGGCGGCTCGCGACCGGCTACGAGCACAGCAGCAGCGAGGTCGCGGCGGTCCGGGTGGACGCCGAGATGCTGACCGCCTACCACGACGCGGTGTTCGAGGAGACCAGCCGCTACGTCAGGACGCTGACCGACGCCGACCTGCCCCAGGTGGTGGACGAGTCCTGGGATCCGCCGGTGACGCTCGCGGTCCGGCTGATCAGCGTGATCTCCGACGACCTCCAGCACGCCGGCCAGGCCGCCTTCATCCGCGGGCTCCTGCTGCGCCGCTGAAAGGTCAGTCCGGGGTCTTGGTGGCGTAGGTTTCCAGGCCGCGGATCATGAGGTCGATGCCGAACGCGTAGCGGCCGTCGATGTCGTAGTCGAGCATCAGGCCCACGGTCCTGCGGGTGTGCGGGAACCGGTCCTCGGGAAGCGACAGCAGGTAGTCCTTCATCATGCCGAGGAACTGCTCGGGGGTGAGGTCGGGGCCGGTGAACGAGGTGCTGCCGAGGCTTTCCTCATAGGTGAACGCGCCTACGTAAAGGCCGAACAGGTCGCCGAGGTAGGCGATCACCGTGTCCGGGATGCCGACCGGGACGAGCAGGGTGAACAGCCACTCCGACAGCAGCGCGATCGTCGGCCCGGAGGGGATCCGGCCGAGTGAGATCCGCGCCAGATCCCGGTGGTTGTTCAGCATCGTGCGCATCCGCATGGACAGCTCCCTGAGCTGATCCTGCCAGCGCGCCGGATCGGGGGGCGGCAGCTCGGCCGCCGCGGTGACCCGCTCGAAGATGAGCTGGAGTAGTTGCTCCTTGTTCTTGACGTGCCAGTAGATCGACGCGGCGCCGGTGCCGAGCTCCTCCCCGACCCGCCGCATGGACAGGCCGTCCACTCCCTCGGCGTCCAGCACGCGCAGCGCCGCGTCCACGATCGCGTCGCGAGTCAGCGGGGCGCGGCTGGTGGCTGGCTTGGTGCCGAGCTGCCATGGCGCATCGGGCACCCCGGCGGCGCTCGCCCATGATCCCCCGTCCCTGAGGGCCTCCTGTGGGTCGGTCCGCGCCACGTGGTCGTCCATACACCGAGTGTACTCCTCCAGCAGAACATCATTCGACAGTCTCGAACGGTGTTTGACAACACGTAATAGCTCGTGCCAGTATGACGTTCGAGATACTCGAACGACGTTCTGTTAGGAGGGTGCCGAGATGGCGCTCATCATTGAGGCGCACGGGCTGACCAAGCGCTTCGGCAAGACGCAGGCCCTGGATGGGCTCAGCCTGACGGCGGAGTCCGGGCAGGTCGTTGCGCTGCTCGGGCCGAACGGCGCGGGCAAGACGACCTTCATCAAGGCGGTGGCGACGCTCCTCAAGGCCGACAGCGGGGTGCTGCGGGTCGGCGGCTACGACGCGGGTCGCCAGGCCGCCGCCGTGCGCCGGATCATCGGGCTCGCCGGGCAGTTCGCCGCCATCGAGCCGACCATGACCGGGCGGGAGAACCTGGAGATGGTCGCCCGCCTGTTCGGCCAGAACCGGAAGAGCGCGCGGGCGAACTCCGCGGCCGTGCTCGAGACCCTCGGGCTGACCGACTCGGCCGGCCGCCTGGTGCGCACCTACTCGGGCGGCATGCGCCGCCGGCTCGACCTCGGCGCCAGCCTGGTCGGCGCGCCCCGGCTGCTGCTGCTCGACGAGCCGACCACGGGGCTTGACCCGCGCAGCCGGATCGAGCTCTGGGACGCGATTCGCGCGCTGGTCGGCCAGGGCACCGACGTCCTGCTCACCACCCAGTACCTGGACGAGGCGGACAACCTGGCCAGCCACGTCGTGATCATCGATCACGGCCGGGTGGTCGCGGCCGGGACGCCGTCCGAGCTGAAGAGCCGGGTCGGCGGCAAGGTGATCGAGGTGCACGTCCGCCACAGCGACGACGTGGCCACGGTCGCGGAGTTGCTGGGCCGGTTCGACCACGGCGAGGCCCGCATCGACCGGGCGACCCGCCAGGTGAGCGTGAGCGTCGAGCGCGGCGGTCCGGTGCTCATGGAGGCGCTGCGCACGGTCGAGGAATCAGGCGTCGAGGTCGAGGACGTCGCGCTGCGCCAGCCCAAGCTCGACGAGGCGTTCCTGGCCCTGACCGGGCAGCCCACCACCAGCGACCATGCCGTAGGCACTGAAAAGGCTGCCTCCTGACGGGGCCGGTCATAGCTAAGGAGAAAATGATCATGGCTGTTGCAACCGCAACGCTGCCGGTCGCCACGACGACCGCCAAGACGACCTCGATCGGCGTGAGCACCATGCAGATCGCCAAGCGGTCGCTGCTGCGCTACATGCGCACCCCGCAGCTCATCGTCCTTGGCACCATCCAGGGCGCGATGTTCCTGCTGATCTTCCGTTACGTGTTCGGCGGGGCCATCTCGATCAAGGGCAGCATTCCCTACGTTGACTTCCTGGTTCCCGGGTTCATCACGACGGGCGTGCTGTTCAGCGGGATGGCCGCGGCGGCCGGGGCGGCCGAGGACCTGCAGCAGGGGTTCGTGGACCGGCTGCGCTCGCTGCCGGTACCCCGGGTCAGCTTCCTGACCGGACGGGCCATCGCCGACACGGTGTGGAACAGCTGGGGGCTGATCATCACCGCGCTGATCGGCTTCGCTGTCGGCTTCCGCATCCACGGCTCGGTGATCGACGGGCTGGCCGCGCTCGGCCTGTGCGTGGTGTTCGGGTTCGCCTTCGAGTGGCTGTTCATCATGCTGGGCCTGATGGCGGGTACCCCGCAGGCGGCACAGGGGCTCGCGCTGCTGGTCTTCCCGTTCACGTTCGTCTCCAGCGCCTACATCCCGGTGTCCTCCATGCCGGGCTGGATGCAGGCCTTCGCCAGCAACCAGCCGATCACCTACATGGTGGACGCGGTCCGTGCGCTCAGCCAGGGGCACGCCGCCGAGGCCGTGATCGGCCACAGCACCGGATACCTGGTCACCGGCTCGCTGCTGTGGGCGCTGGGCTTCGTGGTGGTGTTCGGTCCGCTGGCCGCGCTGCGCTACCGCCGCAGCTAGCTCTCTGATCCAGGTGCCGCGCTCAGCGGTCAGCCGCAAGGCTGGCGCTGAGCGCGGCACCGGCCTGTCCGGCGACGGCGAGCCAGGCGAGTCTGGCCCCAACACGCCATGCTGCGGCGCTTCATGGTCGACGAGGGCATCCTCTCCCGCGACAACCTGGGCACCTACTGGCGCCCGGACTGAACCCCACGACCTTCACCGACCGCAAGCTGACCGCCAGCACCCCACCACCCACGACCCGCCCGGGCGGCGAGTTGACCTTGGTGGCGGTTTGGGTGAAACGATCAGGGCGTGACGTCGCCCCGGCCTAGCGCCACGCCGGACGAGCCGACCGGGCCAGCCGAGCCTGAGCAGCCGGGCAGGCCGGTCCCGCCGGCTGCTTCGCTGCGGCCACCGGCGCTCGTGGTGTCCGATCACCTGGAGAGCCGGATCCGCAAGCCGGTCGACCTGCTGCGCTGCATCGTCTGCTGCGTCGAGATCGTGCTGCTGGCAGCCGCCGGCGTGCTGGCCGCGGCCACGGCGGCCGGGGTGGAGACCGACATCGTCGGGGCCAGCAGGCGGCTGCCCTATACGGCTTTCACCACCGCGCGCTCGCTGACCCTGTTCGCGCTGCTCATCCTGCCGGTGGCGCTGGCCATCCAGGAGCTGGTCAAGCGCCAGGGCAGGCGGCTGTGGGAGGCCACAGGGACCGGCTTGCTCGCCGCCGCTGCCGTCGGGGTAGCTAACGCGGTGCTGCGCGGCCCCGGCTCCGAGCAGCTCTACCACGCGATCACCATGACGCACGCCACGGCCAGCCGCCACCCCCCGCCGCTCGATGGTTACCTGGCCGGTCTCATCGCGTACGCCACCATGATCGGGTTCACCAGGCGGTCGCGCTGGCGGACCGCGATCTGGCTGATCATCGTGGCCTACGTGCTGGTGAACCTGGCGGCGCTGCAGACCACCGTGCTGTCGCTGCTGATCACGCTGCTGGCCGGGCGCGCGATCGGGCTCGCCGTGCGGTACGTGGCCGGGGCGCTGGCGCTGCGGCCGGGCGCCGAGCAGATCGCCGCCGCGCTGGGCACCGTGGGCTGCCGCCTGGCCGAGATGCGGCGCGGGACGCCGGCCGGGGCCGAGTCCCGCTACTACGCGGCCACCGTGCGCGGTGGCGGCCGGCTCGACATCTGCGTGTACGACCATGATCAGCAGGCGGCCGGCGCGATCTACCGGCTGTACCGCCTGGCCCGGCTGCAGGTTCAGGTCGCCCACCGCGCACCGCTGTCGGTGGACCGGCTGGTCGAGCGCCGGGCACTGCTGTCCTACGCCGCGCAGAACATCGGCGCGCTCACGCCCCGGCTGTGCGCCCTGGTCCGGGCCGGGCCCGAGGCGATCGCGCTCGCGCACGAGCACCACGACGGCGTCACGCTCGCCGGGCTCGGCCGCGAGCCGGCCGACGCCGAGCTGCGCAGGATCTGGGACGCGGTGCAGGAGCTGCACTCCGGCCGGGTCACGCACGGGGCGCTCACCGCGGACCGCATCCTGCTCACCAGCGACGGCGGCGTCATGCTGCTGGACATGAGCGGCGGCGAGGTCGCCGCGACCGACCTGGAGATCCAGCTCGACCTGGTCCAGTTCGTCACCGAGCTGGCGGTCTGCGCCGGGCCGGACAGGGCTGCGGAGCTAGTGGTCGGCCAGCTCGGCAGCCGCGAGGTCGCTGCCCTGGTGCCGCTGCTCCAGACGGTCGTGCTCGCCCCCTCCACCAAGGCCGCGCTGAGCCACAGCAAGGAGATCCTGCCCACGCTGCGCCGTGAGCTGCTCGCCTCCGTCCCCGGCGGTGAGGTCGTCCCGGTACGGCTGGAGCGCATCCGGCTGCGCACTCTGGTCACGCTGGTCGCGACCGTCGTGGCGGCCTACCTGCTGGCCGGCGAGCTGGCCCGGGCCAGCCTGGCCAGCGCGCTGCGCTCGGCGAACTGGTGGTGGGTCCTGGCGGGGATAGCCCTGTCCGGGCTGACATACGTCGGCGCGACGCTGTCGCTGAAGGGGTTCGTCACCGGGCGGCTGGGCTTCGTGCGCACACTGCTCGCCCAGCTCGCCAGCTCGTTCGTCACGCTGGTGACACCCGCCGCCGTGGGCGGCGCTGCGCTCAACATCCGCTATCTGCAGCGCCGGAAGGTGCCCGCGGCCGTCGCGGCGGCCAGCGTGGGCGTCGCCCAGGTAGCGGCCTTCATCATCCACATCCTGCTGCTGGTCGTGTTCGTCGCGGTGACCGGAGCCTCCCGCACCCGGGCCTTCACGCCGCCGTCCTGGGTGTACTTCCTGCTCGCCGGGCTCGCGGTGCTGGCGCTCGTCGTGCTGGCCTTCCCGGCCGGCCGGCGGCTGGTGCGCGCCAGGGTCGCCCCGACGCTCGGCGAGGTGGTGCCGCACCTGCTCCAGCTCGCCCAGCAGCCGCGCAAGCTCGCCCAGGGCATCGGCGGCGCGCTGCTGCTGAGCGCCGCCTACATTCTCTGCCTGGACGTGTGCGTCCGGGCGCTCGGCGGGTCCAGGCCGATCGCGAGCGTGGCCGTGGTCTACCTGACCGGCAGCGCGCTCGGCTCGATCGTGCCCACGCCCGGCGGGCTCGGCGCCGTGGAGACCGTGCTGTCCGCCGGGCTGGTGGCCACCGGCCTGCCCTACGCGGTGGCGGTCAGCTCGGTGCTGCTGTTCCGGTTGCTGACGTTCTGGCTGCCGGTGCCGGTGGGCTGGGCCGCGCTGCGCTACCTGGAACGCGAAGACGCGTTGTAGCTGCCTTGCAGCCCGGCGGCCAGCGCGGCCAGAACTTGTGGCCACCATGTTGGCCGGGGCATGTATTTGTACGGGGATCCAACCCTCTGTGAGGTGAGGCATGAAAAAGCCAGCACATGTACAGAGGGGGTTACATGTCAGGAACCACGCGACTCATGGCGTTCGCCACGGCCGCGATCACCATCGGTAGCTTGTCAGTGGGGGTGGCTTCGGCCAAGCCGGTGGCGAGCAGCAGCGTGCACAAGCTTGTCCTGCACGGGACCGGCGGCCTGCGCCCAGCGATCCACCTGCCGGGAAAAGGCCCGAAGTCCGGCCCCGGCGGAATCCCGGTCGAGGATAGCGGCAACTGGTCGGGCTATGTAGCCCTGCCGAAGACCGGCAAGGCGAGCACCTTCCGCTTCGTTCAGGCCGACTTCAACGTCCCCAGCGTCAACTGCGCGGTCACCCCGACCGCCTTCAACTACCAGTGGGTGGGCTTCGACGGCTGGACCAACGGCACCGTCGAGCAGGATGGCATCGGCGGCTACTGCGTCAGCGGGAGCCCAACCTATTTTGCCTGGTACGAGATGTACCCCGCCGGTGTACAGGTCGAGTTCGACGTGAACCCCGGCGACCAGATTGGCATGACCGCCTACTACAACTCCTCGGCGAAGCTCTACACGCTCTCGCTGACCGACTACACCCAGCCCACCCTGACCTTCACCACCAACCAGAAATGCGCCTCGACCTGCAACCGATCCTCGGCCGAGGTCATCACCGAGGGGTACCCGTCGGGTAGCTACGGCGGCGTCTCGGACTTCTCGTCCGTGCACTTCGACACCATCTGGGTGACCGACAACGCCGGCCACCGGGGCGAGCTGACCGACGCGAACTGGAACACCGACGAGATCGTCGCCGTCGGCGCCAGCGGCACCGACACCTCACCCGGTCCCCTCTACGCGGCCTCCGTCCCGTCCTCGCCAGCACTCTCGGCGTACGCGGACACCTGGTACCGCGAGAACTGACTCACGGCGCCCGGCTGCCCTCCGTCGGGCGCCGTGCCACAACCCAGGCGGCCACCACACTCCCCGGTGGCCGCCTGTTCCACATCCAGTGGCCGATGAGCGTCACGTTCGGTAGCTACCAGGTGCTGGCCCCGATGGTTTGCCCGTATCCGTTCAATTTCTTTATAAAATATGATCTTGATTTTTGAAAAAAAGGCGTGGGGTCAGGTCAGTATCAGTGGACGGGACCGACCGTGACCTGGAGATTTGTGGGGGTCGCGCTGACGACCGGGCCAGACTGGTTGACGCCGCCGTTCGGGGTCACGTCGTCGAAGGGGAACGCGTAGCCCAGCTGGGCCTGCGTGGTGGCGTGCACGATCCGCGCGTAGTGGTTGGTGACGGAGTTGCTGTAGTAGTCGGCTGGGTTCTCGCCGTCCGGCTGGCTGGAGTCGATCAGCATGGTGCTGCGGTTGAACGCGGCCGCCAGCCGGGGAGTGATGGCGAGCATCTCGGCGCTCATCCCGTTCGGGTTGAACGGGCCGCCGTCGCAGTCGAAGATGTCGGCGGCGGCGGGCTGGGCGAAGGAGCCCACGCCGGGGAAGGTGAGCAGGCCACCGGTGACCTGGCCGGTGACCGTCCCGAAGGACGCCTGCGTGTCGACGGTGAGCGTGCTGGACTCATACATCTGCCAGACCTGGTTGACGTAGCCCTGGTAGTAGCCCTGCAGGAACGAGGGGTTGAGCACGACGCCGTTGCTTGGGCTGAGCGCCCGCAGGTTCTGGCCGTTGCTGGTCACGATGAGGTCGGTCCACGGATTGCCGTCGGCGGAGGCCTGCGCGGTCAGGTTGGAGCAGATGGTATCCAGGCCACCGGCGGGCAGGCCGGGCACCTGCTGCTGGGCTCCGCTGGTGTCGGTCAGGGTCATCCCGATCGGGATGCAGGCGAAGTCGACGTAGCTGATGTTGGCGAACATCTCGGTGCTGTTGTAGGTGAACTCGCAGAAGTCCCACTGCAGGCCGATGTTCGGGTCGGAGGGATTGGTGACCGAGGGCTCGACCAGGGCCGGGCCGGGGTTGAGGAGGAACGTGATCGGGCTGCCGATCGAGAACCACAGCCGGGCCCCGGCCAGCTGGGGAATGGTGATCGTCTTGGCGGCCCCGCCGGATGCGTTCAGCGGGATGGCGCAGTTCACCGCCAGCGGGGTGAGAGTGGACGACGGCGAGACCGGGAAGTAGGGCGTCTGCCCGTCGGCCTGGATCAGCATGAGCGCGTTGCCGTTGTTGATCGCCAGGCCGGTGACGAACGCGTAGACGGTGTCCGAGCCGGTGTTGTTCATGACGTTGATCGGGAGCGTGGCCGGGGTCTGTGGCCGGATGCGCTGAGGAGTGACCGCGAGGGCTCGGCGGTCCGGGAGGCTGGCCAGCAACGGGGCTGACAACGTTGCCATCGAGGCGGCGAGCAGGGTCCTGCGGGAAATCATGGGTACCTCCACCCGGGCGGGGTTAGCGGCAGGGCGCCGCAACGGGTGTAACGATTAGGCTGCAATTAGTTACGTTGGCCCGATTGGCAGGCGGCGTCAAGGCCGTGCCACCTGATTTCCAGGTTCGCCGCTACGCGGCGTGGCGGCGGATGCGCCACAGGCAGACTCCGGCCAGGATGACGGCGAGGCCGAGGAAGATCGCCATCTCATGCCACTGCAGCGGCTAGAACCGGCTGGCTGGCTCTGCAGGAATTCGCGCCTTGCCAGCGGATCGAGGCTGGCGACCACATACTGCAGATGCACAGCCGTGAGGGTGACCAGGTTGTACCTGAATGTCTGATTGACACTCTTGCTGCCGGTGTCACACTGGGGGATGCCGTCGCGGTCTCTGTGGGGTCTGACACCTCGGGAGAGCATCGAGTTCGCCTGTGCCCGTCGTGGCGAGGCCGACGTCGTGGCCAAGTGCGTTGATCTGCTGGCTGGGCGGGAGGTGGATGACGAGCTGGTGTTCGCGATCGGCGGTCCGGGCGCGCGGCCGGTCCTGGATGGTGGGCAGCAATACTGGCTGCGGGTGTGGGCCATGCGGGCGTTGCTGTACGCCTGGAACGATTCGGCGCGTCCCTGGGTGTGTGATGGGCTGGGTGATGAGGCGTGGCGGGTGAGGGAGATGGCGGCGAAGGTGGCCGCC
>DASXMU010000321.1:0-4888 GCA_036495485.1 Streptosporangiaceae bacterium | reverse complement strand
GCCGTCGTTGGCGGCCTTCTCGCGGCTCTTGGATCCCTCGGGCAGCCCGACGCGCACGTCCACGCCGGAGTCGCGGAGCGAGAGCGCGTGCGCGTGCCCCTGGCTGCCGTACCCGAGGACGGCCACGTGCCTGCGCTGGATCACGGACAGGTCGGCGCTGTCGTCGTAGAAAATCTCTGCCACTGAAACGGGCCCTTCTTGTGGGTTGTCGTCGGAACGAAATCTGAATCTAAGCGCTGCGCTCGACCGGTCGCAGCGCGCGGTCGGTGATGGAGCGGCCGCCGCGGCCGATGGCCACCATGCCGGACTGCACGAGCTCCTTGATACCGAACGGCTCGAGCACCTTGATCAGCGCGTCGAGCTTCTCGTGGTTCCCGGTGGCCTCGACCGTGATCACGTCGAGCGCGACGTCCACCACCTTGGCCCGGAACAGGCCGACGGCCTCGAGCACCCGCGACCGGCTCTCCGCGTCGGCCCTGACCTTGATCAGGATCAGCTCGCGCTGCACCGTCGCGCCCGGCTCGAGCTCGACGATCTTCAGCACGTTGATCAGCTTGTTCAGCTGCTTGGTGACCTGCTCGAGCGGGTGCTCGTCGCAGTTGACCACGATCGTGATACGGGAGATCTCTTCGTGCTCGGTGGGCCCGACGGCGAGGGAGTCGATGTTGAAGCCCCGCCGCGCGAACAGCCCCGCGATCCTGACCAGGACGCCCGGCTTGTTCTCCACGAGCACGGACAGCGTGTGGCGGGTCATTCTGAAGAGCCTCCCCAGTCGGGCGCCAGGCCGCGCGCGAACTTGATGTCGTTGTTGCTGGTGCCGGCCGCGACCATGGGCCAGACCATGGCGTCCCGGTGCACGATGAAGTCGATCACAACCGGGCGGTCCTCGATGGCCATGGCCCGCTCGATCACCGTGTCCACGTCGGCCGTCTCCTCGCAGCGGATGCCCTCGCAGCCGTAGGCCTCGGCGAGCTTGACGAAGTCGGGGATGCGGGTGCCGGCTAGCTTGCGCTCCGCCGTGCGGTGCAGGTCGGTGTTGGAGTAACGCTCGGCGTAGAACAGCGTCTGCCACTGCCGGACCATGCCGAGGCTGCCGTTGTTGATGATCGCGACCTTGATCGGGATGCCGTCGATCGCGCAGGTGGCCAGCTCCTGGTTGGTCATCTGGAAGCAGCCGTCGCCGTCGATCGCCCACACGGTGGTGTCCGGGCGGCCCATCTTGGCGCCCATCGCGGCCGGGACGGCGAAGCCCATCGTGCCCAGCCCGCCCGAGTTGATCCAGGTGCCCGGGTTCTCGTAGTCGATGAACTGGGCGGCCCACATCTGGTGCTGGCCGACGCCCGCCACGTAGATCGCCTCGGGACCGGCGATCTTGCCGATCCGCTCGATGACGTGCTGCGGGGCGAGCGTGCCGTCGTCCGGCTGGTCGTAGCCCAGCGGGTAGGTGGACCTCAAGGAGTCCAGCTGCGCCCGCCAGGCGGCCAGGTCCGGCCGGCGGCCCTGGTCAAACTCGGCCCGCACGGCGGCGACCAGGTCGGCGATGACCTCGCGGCAGTCGCCCACGATCGGCACGTCGGCCCGGCGGTTCTTGGAGATCTCGGCCGGGTCGATGTCGGCGTGGATGACCTGGGCGTCCGGGGCGAACGAAGCCAGCTGGCCGGTCACCCGGTCGTCGAACCGGGCCCCGAGCGCGATGAGCAGGTCGGACTTCTGCAGCGCGCCGACCGCGGCCACCGACCCGTGCATACCGGGCATGCCCAGGTGCTGGCGGTGCCCGTCCGGGAACCCGCCCCGGGCCATCAGCGTGGTGACGACCGGGATGCCGGTCAGCTCGGCCAGCTCCAGCAGCTCAGGGGCGGCCCCGGCCTTGATGATGCCGCCGCCCACGTAGAGCACGGGCCGCCGGGCCCCGTTCATCAGCCGCGCCGCCTCCCGGATCTGGCGGGAGTGCGGCCGGGTGACCGGGTGGTAGCCGGGCAGGTCGAGCGGCACCGGCCAGCTGAAGTCGGTCTGCGCCGTCATCGCGTCTTTGGCGATGTCGACCAGGACCGGCCCGGGGCGGCCGGTGCCGGCCAGGTGGAACGCCTCGGCGATCGTCCGGGCGATGTCGTCGGCCTTGGTGACCAGGAAGTTGTGCTTGGTGACGGGGATGGTGATGCCGGAGATGTCGGCTTCCTGAAATCCGTCCGTGCCGATGAGGTGCGTGGCCACCTGACCGGTGATGGCCACCATCGGCACCGAGTCCATGTAGGCGTCGGCGATCGGGGTGACCAGGTTGGTCGCGCCCGGCCCCGAGGTGGCCATGCACACGCCGACCCGCCCGGTGGCCTGCGCGTACCCGGTGGCGGCGTGACCGGCGCCCTGCTCATGCCGGACCAGGATGTGCCGGACTTCGGTGGAGTCGAGCAGCGGGTCGTAGGCGGGCAGGATCGCGCCGCCTGGCAGGCCGAACACGACCTCGGTGCCGAGCTGCTCGAGCGCCAGGATGAGCGCCTGTGCCCCGGTGACCTGGCGCGGGGCAACCCCGGTCGCGGCGGGGGGCTGTGGCGCGGGCTTGTCCTGCGGGCCGTGCCCGGTGGCTGGCTGCTGGCTGGCGGCCGGCGGCACGGCGTGCGGATGCACGGTGGGTGAATGCGGGTGTGGATGCGCTGTTCCCGTACCTGCTCGGGCGGCGAGATCGCGCGGGCTGGGAGCGTGACCTGCTGGCGTCGTCTGCTCGGTCATCGGACGGCTTCCTTATCGGCCCTTATCGGCCTGTTCGGCGGTTCGCGGCAACAAAAAACCCCTCGCGCCAAGTGGCGATCGAGGGGAGCGCGCAGGCGGCTGACTTGTCAGCGGTCTGCGCGCTGTCCAAGTACGAGAATTAGGCTGCGGTGCACGCCATCTACCCTGGCTGCACCGGCAGCCCGTGTCAACTTAGGTCCAACTGTGTCTCAGGTACTGAGACAACTGATTCGTTCTCTGGGCTGCTGGGCGGGATCGAGCTGCCGCCAGGCGGCGCCACCAGAGCCATGACCAAAGACTCCATCTCGGCGGCCGACATCGGGACCGCCACCAGGTAACCCTGGCCAAGGCCGCACCCCATGTCCCGGAGCATGCCGAGCTGCTGCGAACTCTCGATCCCCTCTGCCACCACCCGGATGCCCAGGTCGCGGCCGAGGTGGACGATCGTCCGGGTGAGCAACGTCAGGGTCTCGTCCTCGCCCAGGCCCGCCACGAACGAAGGATCGATCTTGATGATGTCCACCGGGACCTGCCGGAGGTAGGCGAGCGAGGCGTAGCCGGTGCCAAAGTCGTCGATCGCCAGCCGCACCCCGGCCCGGCGCAGCTCGCCGAGGTTCTCCACGACCTGGCTCGCCGCTCCCATCAGGACACGCTCGCTGACTTCCACGGTCAGCGCCCCGGGCGGCAGCCCGGTGTCGGCGAGCGCGGCGAGTACGGACCCAGGGAAGTTCCCGGCGCTCACCTGCCGGGGCGAGAAGTTCACCGAGACGCTCAGCTCCGGCACGGACCTGCACCACTTCACCGCCTGCGCGCAGGCCTGGCGCAGCACCCAGTCGCCGAGCGGCACGATCAGGCCCGACTCCTCGGCGACGCCGAGGAACTCGCTGGGCGGCACCGCCACGCCGCCGCGCCACCAGCGGACCAGCGCCTCGGCACCGCCGACCCGTGAGGTCGCCAGCTCCACGACGGGCTGATACTCCAGGACGAGCTGGCCGCCGGTGATGGCCCGCTGCAGGTCGCTGATCAGCTCGATCCTGCGGACCACGTCCTCATGCATCTGCGCGGCGAACACCTCGACCCGGCCGCCGCCGGCCTGTTTGGCCCGGGCCATCGCGACATCGGCGTTCCGCAGCACGAAGCCCGGTGGATCGGAGCCGCCGAACGCGACGCCCACGCTCGCGGTCAGCGAGATATCCCGGCTGGCCACCCGGAACGGCTCGGCGGCGATGTCGCGGGCCAGCCGTTCGGCCAGGTCCACGATCTCCTGTGCGCCGCCGGTCCCCTCGGCCAGTATGGCGAACTCATCGCCGCCCCAGCGGACCACGGTGTCGTGCGGCGGTACCGCGGCGCGCAGCCGCTGTGCCGCCTGCGCGATCAGCAGATCGCCCGCGCGGTGGCCGACCGAATCGTTCACCGCGGTGAATCCGTCGAGGTCGAGGAAGATCGCGCCGACCTTGCCGCCGCTGCCCTGCTGGCCGGATCCGGGGCCGAACGTCACCGAGGCGTGTTCCTCCAGATAGGCCCGGTTGGGCAGGCCGGTGAGCCCGTCGTGGAAGGTCAGGTGGGTGACCTGCCGGCGCAGTGCGACCTGGTCACTGACATCCCGCGCGGCGATCAGCAGCTGGTTTGTCCCGGGCGGATCCTGGTATGGCGAGACCGTCGATTCCACGTGCCGCCAGGTGCCGTCCGCGGCGCGCACCCGGCACGGGCACCTGCCCCGCGGCGGCTGGCTGATCGCGGCCCGGACGGTCTGCCCGACGCCAGGCCGGTCTTCCGGGTGGATGAGCTCGCGGAGCTGAGTGCCGAGCAGGTCGGCGGGCGAGTAGCCGTAGCCGGCGACCGCTGGGCTCGCGTACCTGACGGTCCCATCCAGCTCGCAGACGAGCACGACGTCGCTGGTGAGATCGGCCAGCTCACGGAAGTGCTGGCCCGACTCGAGCAGCACCTGCTGCCCGCGGCCACCGCCGGCCAGGGCGAACACCCGGGCGGCCAGCGCGAGCACGGCCGCGCTCGCCGCCACGACCAGGGCCGGCGAGCCGTGCCCGCTGGCCAGCGCCCAGACGCACACGGCCAGCGCGGCGGCCGCGGCAACGCAGGCGGCAATCGCCGCACCCGGCAGGCCGGCCGACCGCAGGCTGCCCGGCTGCGGGAGGCTGGCCGACTG
>DASXMU010000320.1:0-15394 GCA_036495485.1 Streptosporangiaceae bacterium | reverse complement strand
CCGGCCAGGATGCCGAGGGTGAGCGGATAGCGCAGGTGTCGTGATCGCATGCGTTAATGGTGCCACGCCCGGCGGAGCGTTCGTCCCGGTAGCCTCTCACTTCACAAACCGCTGCCCCGCCAGCCCAGAACGCCCACCCTGCCACTTTTAACCCGGCAGCCACGCACCTCACACGACCGCTTGCTCGTCAGCGTGGCGGGCGGCAGGGCAGGATTACCTCCATGGCTGAACTCAAGAACCGGCTCCGGGCCGACCTGGCCACCTCGATGAAGGCGCGCGATCAGGTGCGGACCAGGACGCTCCGGATGGCGCTGACCTCGGTGACGAACGAGGAGGTATCCGGAGCAGCGGCGCGGGAGCTGACCGACGACGAGGTCATGAAGGTGCTGACCAGGGAGGCGAAGAAGCGCCGGGACGCCGCCGAAGCCTTCGAAGGCGCCGGCCGCGACGACCGGGCCGCAGCCGAACGCGCCGAGGGCGAAGTCCTCGCCTCTTACCTCCCGGCGCAGCTTTCCGACGAGGATCTCGCGGCCATCGTGGCAGCCGCCATCGGCGAAACCGGCGCCACCGGGATGTCAGCCATGGGGCAGGTCATGAAGGTGGTCAGGCCGCAGGTCGGGGACCGTGCCGAGGGCGGCAGGGTGGCCGCCGAGGTCCGCCGCCAGCTCAGTGCGGACACCACCGGCTGACCCGCCGACGCTACCTGCAGACGCCACCGGCCGAACCCGCCGACGCCACCCGCTGCCCGCGAAAGGAACCACGAACAGCATGAGCGCAGAGCCCGCCATCCGCTGTGGCGACACCGAGCGCACCTATCCGGAGATACACGACCGGGCGGCGCGGATCGCCGGCGGGCTGGCCGCGCTCGGCGTCGGCCGTGGGGACCGGATTGCCCTCGTGCTGCGCAACTCCGTCGAGTTTATCGAGCTGACGCTCGCGGCCGGGGTGGCCGGAGCCAGCCCCGTCCCGGTCAACTGGCACTGGCGCGGCGAGGAGCTGGCGTACCTGCTCAACGACAGCGGCAGCAAGGCCGTCTTCGCGCACCCGGACTTCATGCCGGTGGTAAAGCAGGCCGCACCCGCCGGTGTCCACGTGATCGAGGTGCTGCCACCCAGTAGCACCCGCACAAATCAGGAGGCGCCCGGGCTGGAGGAATGGCTCACCGGTCAGCAGCCGCTGGCCAGTGACGGCAGCCTGCCCCGGTCCGGCATCATCTATACCTCGGGGACCACCGGGAGGCCCAAGGGGGTCATCCGCAAGCCGATGTCCGCCGACGACCTGATCTACCTGGCCGCCGCGCTGCTGCCCCGCCTCGGCATCGCGTCCGGCGAACGTACGCTGATCCCGGCGCCGATGTACCATACCGCGCCCAACGTCGTGGCGACGGCGGCGGCCGCCCTCGGCCTGGATATGACGATCATGGCGAGGTTCGACCCCGGGGAGATGCTCGCCCTGATCGAACGGCACCATGTCCAGCAGGTCCAGATGGTGCCGACCATGTTCATCCGGCTTCTCAAGCTGCCAGCAGAGGTCCGCAAGCGCTATGACCTGTCGTCGCTGACGAAGGTCGTGCACGCGGCCGCGCCGTGCCCGGTCAGCGTCAAGCGCCAGATGATCGACTGGCTCGGGCCGATCGTGGAGGAGTACTACGGAGGCACCGAGACCGGCCCCGTGGTGTGGTGCGACTCGCAGCAATGGCTGGCGCATCCGGGCACGGTCGGCGCGCCGGTGGACGATGCCCAGGTCCGGATCGTCGGCCCGGATGAGGCCGAGCTGCCGGCCGGTGAGGTCGGCGTCGTCTACCTCAAGACACCGCGCTGGTGGCCCGAGTTCAGCTACCTCGGGGACGAGGAGAAGCGGCGCGCGATGGAGCTGGCGGGCTTCGTGACCGTCGGTGACATGGGCAGCCTGGACGCCGACGGCTACCTCTATCTGAGCGACCGGGCCAGCGACATGGTGATCTCCGGCGGGGTGAACATCTATCCGGCCGAGATCGAGGCCGTCCTGCTGGAGCTGCCCGGCGTGCGCGACAGCGCGGTGTTCGGCATCCCGGACGAGGACTTCGGTGAGGCCCTGGCGGCGCACATCGAACTGGAGCCGGGCGCCACGCTCACCGAAGACGACGTCCGCGGCCACGTGCACCGGACGCTGGCGGGCTACAAGACGCCGAAGATCGTCGTCTTCACCGGCAGCCTGCCTCGCGAAGACTCGGGCAAGCTGTTCAAGCGCACCCTGCGCGCCCCCTACTGGGCCGGCACCGACCGCAGGATCTAGGCAGACCGCGACCGCAGCATCTAGGGAAACTCACAGCTCAGGCACAGGTTCTGCCGTTCCATGGCTCTTACTATGGTCGCGTGCGGCAGACGACAGGCGTGCAGCGCACAGGCGGCGGCGTGCACGAGCCGGCCGCCAGCACAAGGCCGCCCTTGGTGTCCCGTGCGGCCCGCGCGGTCATCGGCATCCTGGCCGCGGGCTGCGCGACGGTCATGGCGCTGATCGCGGTCCAGGTCGCCGATCAGCCGGAGCCCGGCTGGCTGGACAAGGCGGTCGACAGAAGCATCCGGCACGGCATCTCCCCACACGATCACCTGCTGTCCCTGGTGGCCGGGCTCGGCGCGCCCATCGGCGTGACGGTGATCACGGTGATCCTGGCCGCCGCCTGCCTGCTCACCCGCCGGTACCGCGGGGCGTTCCTGGTGGCGATAGCGGTGCCCGCCATCGGCCTGACCGAGATAGGGCTCAAGCCGGTCATCGACCGGACTTTCGCCGGCTACCTGAGCTATCCCAGCGGGCACACGATGGGCGCGTTCTCCCTGGCCACCACCATCGTGGTGCTGCTCATCGGGCCGCTGCACCCGCCGCTGTCCCGCCGGGTCCGCGTGCTCCTGGCCATCGCCGTCATGGTGATCGCCTGCTGCGTCTCATATTCGCTGATCGTGCTGAGGATGCACTACTTCACCGACACGGTCGGCGGTGCCACCCTGGCCATCGCCATGGTCCTGGTCATCGCCCTCGGCATCGACCTCGTCGCCGGCCGCTGGGGCCCAGCCACCCGCCGCAAACCGGCAGAAGACACAGCGAAGCCGTAGCATCCGCCTCCGGCTCGCAAACGCCCCGGCGACCAGGCCGTGGCCGACGCACCCAGCTTGGCATGCTAGGCATTCGGTATGACCGAACTCATTCCGCTGAAGGTCCTGTTTGGCAATCCCGAGCGCATCGCGCCCTCCATATCCCCCGATGGCACGAGGCTTGCCTGGATTGCACCACACGAGGGCGTGCTGAACGTCTGGGTAGCCCCGATGAGCGGCGAGGGCGTCGACTGGCAGGCCGCCCGCGTGGTCACCAACGACACCGACCGGGGCATCCGGGGCTTCAGCTGGGTCCACGACGACCGTCATCTGGTGTACCAGCAGGACACCGGCGGGGACGAGAACTGGCGCCTGTACAGCGTGGATCTGGTGACCGACAGCCACCGTGACCTCACGCCGTTCGAGAACGTCCAGGCCAGGATGCTGGCAATCGAGGCGAAGTACCCCAACGAGGCGCTCATCGAGCTGAACCTCGACAACCCGGAGCTGCACGATGTGTACCGGCTCAACCTCACGACCGGCGAACTGGTCAAGGAGGTGGAGAATCCCGGCCTGGTCGGCTGGGTGGCCGATGCCGACCTGGTGGTGCGCGCGGCGACGAAGCCGCGCGAGGACGGCAGCCTGGAAATGCTGGTCCGCGGCGGCGCGGACGAGGACTGGAAGACGCTGCTGACCATCCCGCCCGAGGACGCGCTGACGAGCGGGCCGATCGCCTTCAGCGCCGATGGCGGCTCGCTGCTCGCCCTGAGTTCGGTGGAGGCCAACACCGGCAGGCTGATCCGTATCGACCTGGCGACCGGGGCGACCGAGGTGCTGGCCGCCGACCCGGAGGCGGACGTCACCGGGATCCGGCTGCACCCGGACACGCGTGAGCCGCAGGTCGCCACCGTGCTCAAGGACAGGTCGGAGTACATCGCGCTGGATCGGTCGCTGGAGCCCGACCTGGCGGCCATCCGCGCGCTGCACCCCGGCGATCCCTACTTCGGCGACGGCGACGAGTCCGACCTGACCTGGCTGGTCAGCTTCACCAACGACGCGGGCCCGGTGACGTACTTCGGTTACGACCGGCGCACCCGCAGCGGCCGCTTCCTGTTCGAGGCCCGCCCCGAGCTGGCCCGCTATGAGCTGGCCGCGATGGAGCCGTTCTCCTTCACCGCGCGGGACGGCCTCACCGTCCACGGGTACGCCACGTTCCCGCCGGGCGCGGGCCGGTCCGGGCTGCCGATGGTGCTCAACGTGCACGGCGGCCCCTGGACGCGGGATGTCTGGGGCTACCACCCGGAGGCGCAGTGGCTGGCCAACCGCGGCTACCTGTGCGTCCAGGTCAACTACCGCGGCTCCACCGGATACGGCAAGGCGTTCATCAGCGCCGGTGACAAGGAGTTCGGCGGCAGGATGCAGGACGACCTGACCGACGCCGTCGGCTACGCCATCGAGCAGGGCTGGGCGGATCCGGAACGGGTCGCGATCTACGGCGGCTCCTACGGCGGCTATGCCGCGCTCGCCGGGGCGGCCTTCACCCCGGACCTGTACTGCTGCGCCGTGGACATCGTGGGCCCGTCGAGCCTCAAGACGCTGATCGAGTCCATTCCGCCGTATTGGGCGCCCATGGTCGCCATGTTCCATCAGCGGATCGGCAATCCAGCCACCGACGAGGCCTTTCTCTGGTCCCGTTCGCCATTGTCCAAGGCGGGCAGCATCCGCATTCCCATGCTCATCGCCCAGGGCGCCAACGACCCCAGGGTGAAGCAGGCAGAATCGGAGCAGATCGTCGCGGCCATGAGCGAGGCCGGGGTGGACCACGAATACATGCTGTTCCCGGACGAGGGCCATGGCTTCGCCAAGCCGGAAAACAGGATCCGCTTCTACACCGCAGCCGACCGGTTCCTCGCCAAGTACCTCGGCGGCCGGGCTGAGGAGGAATAGGGTCGAGTCCGGCGCGCCGCGGTATAAAAAATCTTTCTTTGGTTAAAAGAAAAATATACGGGCGGACCATTGGTCAAGCGGAACAGCAACGGTCCTGGGAAAGGCGCCTGGCCGCGCGTCTAACCCGAAGGCGGGCCGGACGAGCTGCTCTTGGCCGGGGGTGTGCCCTGCCCCTCCAGGCAGGTGGGGCAGGCCGGCGAGACCAGGGCCGGGCTCGCCGGGCGGTACCGGCGCGCCTCCGCCGCGAGCTGCGGGGTCATCCATTCGAGCATGGGCGTGACCAGGTCCCGCCAGGTGAACATGGTGTGCCCGCCGCCAGGCGCCAGCACCACCTTCACCTTGGGCTGCCGCTGCAGCAGTAGCTGCTGGAAGGCGTCTGCCTGCTGGACGTCGCCGCGGTCACCCGTCCCCGCGCCGATCCAGAACTTCGGCACGAACGCCCAGCTCGGCACCAGCGGCAACGCGTCCATGGGCGTGTTCGCCTCGCGCAGCGACCGGTCGCCTGGGAACGGCTGCTCATACCTGGCAGGCTTGCCGACCAGGACGGGGAGCGGGCTGAAGTAGCCACTCAGCACGCCGGCGAAGCCGAACAGCTTCCGGTAGCGGACGGCCAGGTTGGCGGCGCAGAAGCCGCCCTCCGAGTAACCGGCCATGCCCCAGGCGGCGCCCGGCGGCTGCACCCGGATCGCCCGGGACACGTAGTCCGGCACGTCCTGCGCCAGATAGGTCGCGTCCTGGATGCCGCCCGGCAGGTTGAGGCACTCCAGCGTCTGCCGCAGCGCGCCCTCGGTATCGGGCATGACCAGCACGGCCGGCCTGGCCAGGTTGTCCCTGACGAGCGTGCTGAGGGTGCTGGTGACCCCCATGACGTTCATCCAGTCCTGCGGCTCGCCGGGGTACCCGGTGAACAGCTCGATCGCAGGGAACCGGTAGTTCGCGTATGCCTTCTGGAAATACTGCGGCGGCAGGTATATGTACACCGTCCGCTTGAGCTGCGTACGGGCGCCGGTGATGGTCAGCTGAACCGTGTAGCCCGACTGCCTGGCACTGGCGTTGTTCACCAGGCTCCCCAGGATTTTGCTGAACTTTGTACTGGTCAGATCCGGGATGATGATGGGTTTACTCACATTGGGCGACTGGTTGGTGAAATCGGCGACCACCGCGCCCCAGGATTGGTAGTAGTCGTAGTACTTGTTTACCGCTGCTACCCCGAACAGCATCGCCGGCACGAACGCCAGGCAAGCGGCAAGCACGCGGAAGACAACCTGTCTGGCAACAACCATCCACCAGATAAAGCCAACGAACATCACCATGAACAGGAGAAATAGAACGGGGCTCTGCGGCTCCAGCACTCCTGTCCTCCTGTCCGGGCTGCGGCTAGCACACGGCAACGCAAGACAGCATGCGCCCCCCGCGACAGACAGGCCCTGGCGGAGGTAATCGCACATTACCCGAATCACAGACCCAAGCCGCAGTCACAGCACGCGCTCCCCCGCGGCCCCCAGCGAACAGGTCTGGCGGAGGTAACTAGGACGCTACCCGAATCACAGACCCAAGCCACGGCCGTGGGGGTCCGGGGGGCTCGGCCCCCCGGGTAGACGCTACGGGCTCCGGCGAAGCTGGCCGAAGGCCAGCGAGCATGGTCAGCCGCCACGACGGCCACGCGGTGGAGGTGGGATTTGAACCCACGGAGGGGTTGCCCCCTCACACGCTTTCGAGGCGTGCGCCCTCGGCCACTAGGCGACTCCACCGCGGGTGAGCATACCCGCCCCGCGCCGCTACGTGTTAGCGGCATGCAGGTCTATTGCGAGAACGGCCGGCGGCCGGTCATCGTTCCGGCGCCCGGCGGGCGGCGAAGAAGTCCCGCAGCAGGGCTCCGCAGTCCGCCGCGAGAACACCCCCGATGACCTCGGGGGTGTGGCCAAGCCGCCGGTCACGGACCACATCCCAGAGCGAGCCGACCGCCCCGCCCTTCGGATCCACCGCACCATAGACCAGCCGCGCCAGCCGGGCCAGCACCACGGCACCGGCGCACATCGTGCACGGCTCCAGGGTCACAACGATTGTGCAACCATCCAGCCGGCGGCTGGAGATGACCCTGGCCGCCGCCCTGATGGCCTCGATCTCGGCGTGGGCGATCGGGTCACCATCCGCTTCACGCCGGTTGTGCGCCTTGGCAATGCGCTTCCCGGCGGGGTCGAGCACCACGGCTCCCACCGGCACGTCGGCATCGTCCCCGCCGACCGCGCTCGCCGCCTCCGCCTCGGCCAGCGCGATACGCATGGCCGGCACAAAGGCCGCGGCATACCCGGGGAGCGGCGGATCGGGCTCCTGGCCTTGCTGAGCGGACGTGGACACCGGGCTCAGGCTCAGGGGCCGATAGCGGCGTCGAGCGCGCGATCCATGGCCTGGCCGAAGCCCATCCGGCCGGCCAGGCTGGCGAGCACCTCGTCCGGGTACAGGTCCAGGTCGCCAGATAGCGCGCCCAATTCCATCTCGTCCACACCGAGGTCGGCGAAGATCGACAGCTCACCGGCCGGGAGCACCTGGTCGAGTTCCTCGTCGTCGGGCACCGGAATACCGAGGTGGGTGAGTACTTGCTGGGCCAGTGGCCAGTCGACGGCGGCCGTGACATCGGACAGGAAGATCGACGAATGCGTCCCGCGGACCCGGAGCGCCACGAAGAAGTCATCGCCAACCGCGGCAAGGCCGATCGTCCCGCCGATGCTCGACTGCTGCCTGAGCGCCTGGAGCAGGCCGTTCAGATCCTCGGTCAAGGCCACCGGGAGCACCTCCGCCTCCCAGGCGTCCTCCTCGCGGTAGACGATGACGGCGAAGTCAGTTGAGCTGGGGTCAGGCATCATTACCCCACCGGGTGGCTGTCACCACGGAATCGTGTCAGATCAGCAGCGCGTGCGTCATGTGATCGCTCGCGCCCGTGCGCAGAAGTGCACGCGGTGACTGTTAGGAGTGGCGCCGACACGGGTACGAACCAGGAACAGCGGTCCCGCGACCCGGCGCGGGGCCGAGACGAACCGGTCCGGAACCAAGAAGACACTGATCAAAAGACACAGCAGGAAGACACCGAGCGAAGACACCGGGCGGGAAGTAGCGGCTTTGTCGCTAACGTGTTGTTTACTGATGGCAGCAACACACCAGAAATTCACCGTCTGTAGCCACAGGCAGCGAAGGCTGGTGCGCTAAGCTAGTTGAGCGGTCGACTGACCCGTATGTATGTCGTTGGAGGCAAGTGATGGCGAAGAAGGTCCTCTCCTGGGGCGCCCTTATCTTCGTGGTGTTCTACCTGGTCACCGAGCCCTCTAACTCTGGGCACCTGCTGAACAGTGGCTTCCATGGACTCCATGACGCAGCCAGTTCGCTTTCGCGCTTCGTGCATTCGCTATCGTTCTAAACGTGCATGCGCCTGATCACGCCGGCTGGTAACTCGGCACCAACCACGGTCAACAAGTATCTGCTGCCGCACGAAGAACAGGTCATCACGGTTCGCAAGCACCCAGCGGTGCTGGTCCGGCCCATCTCCTACGTAGTCGGCGGGCTGATCGTCGCCGGGCTGCTCACCGAGTTCATCGGCAGGCATAGCGGTCTCGCCCTGCTCGTCATCTGGCTGGCCTGGCTGGTCGTGCTCGGCTATCTGGCCATCCAGACACTCATCTGGGCCATCAACTACTTCGTGGTCACCTCGCAGCGGATGATGCTGACCAGCGGCCTGATCACCCGCAAGGTCGCGATGATGCCGCTGACCAAGGTGACCGACATGAGCTTCCAGCGGAACTTCCAGGGCCAGGTGCTGGGCTACGGCACGTTCATCCTGGAATCCGCCGGCCAGGACCAGGCGTTCCGCATCGTCGACCACCTCCCCTACCCCGAGCAGCTCTACCTCGAGGTCTGCGGCCTCATCTTCCCCAACAGCAAAGACCCCTCCGACGACTAGAGGTGGTCAGGCCGTTAGCAGGACTACGCCTACGGCGGCCAGGAGCAGGCCGGCGCGCTGGACTGAGCGGTTGTGCTCGCGGAGGAGCAGGCGGGCCAGCACGACCGTGATCCCTGGGTACAGGGAAGTGATCACCACGGCCAGGCCGAACAGGCCTGCCCTCGTCGCGATCACATAGCCCGGCGGGCCGCCGCGCCGCCGGGGAAGTCCGCGGTGCCGTAGAGAACCGCTGCGGCGAGTGCGAAGATCACAACCATGTGTGTCAGGCTCCCCAGTGGCTGTCCAGACCGGATCTGGCAACCCTCGTCAGGATCAGCGGCGCGTTCGGCGTTCCTGTTACACGCCTGGTCGAGGCCGGCGGCGCGTCACATGCCCGTCAGCCGGGCCGGCCAGGATGGGTGCCATGACGACGTGGCTGCTTCGGCTCGACACAGCGGGAGATGGACCCCGGCTCGCGGTCAAGGACTGCATTGACATGGCTGGCCTGCCGACTACGGTCGGCTGCCCGGTGATCGCCGATCGCGGCGGGACCGCCACGGCCGACGCGCCCGTCATCACGAGAGCCCGCCAGGCGGGTGCCAGGATCGTCGGCAAGACCAACCTCACCGAGCTGTGCTGGTCCGCCGACGGCGTGAACGAATGGTCGGGCACCCCGGTGAACCCGCTGGACAGCAGCGTGGTGCCCGGCGGGTCGTCCAGCGGCTCGGCCGTCGCGGTCGCCACCGGGGAGGTGGACACCGGCTACGGCACCGACACCGGCGGCTCGGTCCGCATCCCGGCCGCCTGCTGCGGAATCGCCGGGCTGAAGACGAGCTGGGGCAGAATCCCCACCGAGGGCGTCTACCCGCTCGCCCCCTCGCTGGACACGGTCGGCCCGCTGGGCCGGGACATCGCCGCGGTAGAACTGGGGATGCGCCTGCTCGAACCCGGTTTCACCGCCAACGGGTACGACGCCCCGATGACCATCGGCAGGCTGCGCCCGCTGCGCCCGGTGCTGGAGATCTGGCCCCAGATCGACCTGGCCATCGACGGCGCGCTGGCCGCCGCGGGCTTTGCCACCGAGGACGTGACCGGCGCGGACTTCCAGGCGGCGCTTGACACCGTGTCGATACTGATCGACCGGGAGGGTTACCTGTCCAACGCGCACCTGCTGCCCGACGTGGACAAGCTCAACGAGCGCAACCGGAGCAACATGGCGGAGGGGGCGAAGATCGACGAGGAGGACATGGCCGCGGCCCGCGGCCAGCAGAACGTGCTGCGGGAACAGCTCGCGGCCTGGCTACGGCGTTATCCACTGCTCGCGCTGCCGACGCTCGCGACGCCGCCGCCACCCCTCGGCGAGCGCCACACCAGGCTGACCGGGCTCACCGCCCCGATGAACCTGGCCGGCCTTCCAGCACTCGCCCTGCCGGTGCCCGTTCGGTATCCAAATTCAAGAATTCCCATATCGCTACAGCTCGTCGGCCCAGACAGAGGCGAAGAACTGCTCATCGCCGCGGGCTACATGATCGAGCGGGCCACGGCGGGCGGCTGAGACCGGCTCTTCACCGCCGAGCGGGGCGCGGCGGAGGGCTGACCCGGCCTTTCCACTCGCCGCCCCGGCCGGCCCGGTGGCGGCGGGCCGAGTCGGCGGTCATGGCCGCGTACAGGGCGGCGACCAGCGGGAGGGCAGGGGCGCGCAGCGGGCTGAGCCGGTACAGGCGGAGCATGGGCACGAAGCTGACCGACATGATCGCCCAGCCGGCCAGGCCCGCGGCGGCGCACCAGGCCGCGGTGGCGCCACCGCCCAGGGCGAGGCCGGCGGCGCCAGCCAGGGCGGCGGCGGGAGGCAGCAGGTAGAGCCAGGTCAGGCCCGCGATGGTGCCGGCCAGCAGGGCCGGGGAGTAGCGGAGCTGGGTGTAGGCGCTGCGGGCGACCATGTGCCACAGGCTGGCCAGGCCCGGGTAGGGGCGCACGCTGGTGACGTCGGTGGTCAGGCCCAGCCAGCAGCGGCCGCCGGGGCGGTGGCGCTTGAGCTGGCGGCCGAGAGCCACGTCGTCGATGCGGGCATTGCGGATGCCCGCCAGGCCGCCGGAGGCGTCCAGGGCGGGGCGCCGCACCAGCATGCAGCCACCGGCCGCGGCGGCCGTACGGGCGCCCGGGCGGTTCACCCGGTGGAACGGGTAGAGCTGGGCGAAGAAGAACACGAACGCGGGAACGATGGCCCGCTCCCAGAACGAGTCCGCGCGCAGCAGCGCCATCTGGGAGACCAGGTCCCTGTCGTCGCCCCCGGCGGCGGTCACCAGGGCGGTCAGTGTGCCCGGCCGCATCGCGATGTCGGCGTCGGTGAACAGCAGGTACTCTGCCTCGCCCGCCTCCGCCGCGCCCTGGGCCATCGCCCACACCTTGCCCGCCCAGCCGACGGGCAGCGGGCTGCCCGCGACGACGCGGAGCGCGCGCGGCGCGGCGTCGCCGAGCTGCCGGGCGACCTCGGCGGTGCCGTCCGAACTGCCGTCGTCGACCAGGATCACCCCGAAGTCACCCGGGTAGTCCTGGGCCAGCAGGGTTGGCAGCGCGACCGGCAGCATCGCCGCCTCGTCCCGGGCCGGCACAACCGCCCGCACCACCGGCCACCTGGCGGGCGTGCGCCGCACCCGGGGCAGCCGCTCGCCGGTCAGCCAGAACCTGCCGTGCGCGGCCACCAGGTACAGCCACGCCAGCGCGGCCACCGCCGCTACTACACCCAGCACAAGCACCCGAGCAGCCTCGCACACCCAGCCAGCCCGCCAGGCAATCAGCCCAGAGAGGACGGCTGGGTCATGGTGAAACGCGCCTCGACGGTGGCCGTAACACGCCAACACCCAGCACACCCCCAGCCGGCCCGCCAGGCAATCAGCCCAGAGAGGACGGCTGGGTCATGGTGAAGCGCGCCTCGACGGTGGCCGTGACCACCTGGGTTTCGGGTTCCAGGTCGATCACGACCGGGGTTTCCTCGGCCGGCGGGCCGGCGGCCAGGGCCAGGTTGGCCGCGTAGTGGACCGCGCGCTCGCGGTGCGGGGCGGTCAGCCCGGTGTCGGCCAGCTCGATCAGGCCGAGCAGTTGCCCGCCGACCGCCCCGGCGTATTCGGCTGCCCTGGTCACTGCGGCGCGGGCGGCCTGGGTCCGGGCGTCGCGGTAGACGGCGGAGCCGGGGCGCAGTTCCCACCACGGCCCCTCGATCTGGCACAGCTCCAGGTCCGAGATCTTGCCGACCAGCTCGCCGGCCACCGAGAGGTCCGCCACCGTCAGCCGGCTGCGGACCGCGCCCCGGTACCAGCGGACCCGCTCGTCCCGGCCGCGCCGCAGCTCGGGATACACCGACACGCCGCTGGTCTCCACCTTCTCGATGGCCTCGCCGAACGACTTGACCAGGGTGGCGAACTCCGCGCTGCGCTGGGCCAGGTTCTCCATCGCCTCCCGGCGGTCCCGCGCCCTGGCCCGGACACTGACCGCGAACACGACGATCTCGGGATCCGCCTCGACCGTGGCCTCCCCGCGCACGAGGACGGTGGCCGTACCGGTGCTGGGAGAGTCCCCTGAGTCGCTCATGGACTCCTTTGTACTCCGCTCCGATCAAGATCGCCTGGCAGGCGAACCCGCCGCTGATACATTCCGTGAGCGTGGGTAGGGGCGGAGCGACGCCGCATCATCATGCGGTGCCGTTTGGAGGCATTTGCCTAGAAGGGAGCAAGGAAAATGCGGATAAGCAAACGGATCACACTGGCAGCGGCCACGGTGACCGCCGGGGCCGCGATGAGCGCCGCGGTTGCGATCACGCCGGCGGTTGCTCAGACGCATCCATCGTTCATCGGGAAGTTCCACTCGAACAAGGCACTCGGGTCCACGGTGCCGGCCGATGGTGACGTCAACCCGTATGGCGTGGCGGTCGTCCGCCACAGCGTGGGCGCGCTGAAGAGCGGCAACGTCCTGGTCAGCAACTTCAACGACAAGGCGAACGTGCAGGGCACCGGGACCACGATCGTCCAGGTCACGCCCGGCGGCAAGATGACCCAGTTCGCCCGCATCACCCCGGCCGGGCTGCCGGAGGCCTGCCCGGGCGGCATCGGGCTGACCACCGCGCTTGACGTCCTGAACGGCGGCTGGGTGGTCGTGGGCAGCCTGCCCACCTCGCACGGCGGCACGGTCTTCACCGGCTCCGGCTGCCTCGTCGTGCTGAACAGCAGGGGCCATGTCGTGGAGACCCTCACCGGGCACGGCATCAATGGCCCGTGGGACATGGCGGCGGTCCAGTCGGGCCCCTTCGCCGAACTGTTCGTCACCAACGTGCTCAACGGCACTGCGGCGGCCGGTGGCCAGGTCACCCACCACGGCACGGTTGTCCGGCTGGTGCTGGCCAGCTCCGGGGGTAACCCGCCGGGCATCGTCGGCTCGGCCCAGATCGGCTCCGGCTTCGCCGAGCGGACCGACCCGGCGGCGCTGGTGATCGGCCCGACCGGCCTCGGGGTCGGCGGGAACGGCACGCTGTTCGTCGCCGACACGCTGGCCAACCGGATCGCCGAGATCCCGGGCGCGCTCTGGCGCTCCACCGATGCGGGCCGCGGCCTGACCGTGACCAGGAACGGCGCGCTGAACAACCCGCTCGGCCTGTTCGTCGCCCCCGGCGGTCACATCCTGACGGTCAACTCGGGCGACGGCAAGATCGTCGAGACCTCGCAGGCCGGCATCCAGGTCGCCACCCACGAGCTCGACTCCTCCGGCAGCCCGCCGGGTTCTGGCGCGCTGTTCGGCCTGGCCGTAATGCCGGGCGGAGCCGGCGTCTACTACGTGGACGACGCAACCAACACGCTCAACCGGCTGAACTGAGCCACTGAGCCCCCACGGTCTTCCCCGGTCTCCAGATCACCGGGGAAGGCCGCACGGCCAGGGACGGGGGAAGTGTCACCTGGCCGCGCGGCCGGCTGGGCGGGCTGGGCATCGATGCGGGGGTGGCACCTGTTTGAGGCTGGGTTACCGGCGGTTGTGCTGGCGGGCGATGGCCAGGCGCATCAGGACGTCGATGGCGTCGGCGGTCACGGCCAGGGGCATCGGCGGGCGGAGGCTGAACGGGACTTCGTCCAGGCAGAAGCAGGGGCCGACGGTGATGATGCTCCCCCGGTTGCTGGCCTCGCGGTCGCCGACGGTCAGGCGGGGCGGCCGGGTGTCGAGGGCGGTGGTGTAGCCGCGTGCGCTGAGTTCGGCGGCCAGGTCGGCCAGGTCCCCGATCGAGTCCAGGTCGGCATCGGTGGGCGTGGACCCGGGCTGGGAGGCGGGGGGCGCTGGAGCGTGGTGGCCGGGGGTGCTGGGGCCGGCGGTGAAGCCCAGGGCGGAGGGGTAGTGGCCGGTGAGGTCGTGCAGGGCGCGCTGGTAGCGGGGGGTGGGCCAGCGGATGTGGCCGGTTTCCCACCTGGCGATGTGCTTGGCGTCGCAGGTGAGATTGTCGCGCCGGGCGGAGGGAGTGCGGTTGAGCGCCTCGGCCATCTGGGGGCGGGTCATGCCTTGGGTTTCCCGCCATACGCGGAGCACGAGATTGGGGGTTCTAAGTGTGGTCATGAGCTGGGTTCCTGGCTGGATGAGATGCGCCTGAGGGAAGAGTGTCGATGTGACGTTGACCGGGTCAGGTGGCGGTCGATGTGACGTTGACCGGCATGGCGGTGCGGTGGGAGTTGGGGGCGCCCGTGGGCAGGCGGTGCCGGGCGGTCGCTGGCTCCGGGGCTAGTCGCCGGTGGTGGCTAGGACGCGGGCGACGATGGTGGCGGCGGCGGTGACCTCGTCGCGGCTGGCGATGGGCTCGGCCCACGGCCAGAAGAAGCTGTCGGCCTGCGCGAAGATGCGCTCGGACAGCGCGGTCACCTGGGGGTTGTGCGCGTACACGTGGGGCAGTCTGCCTGCTGGGGTGCGCACTTGGGCGACGTATCCACGCTCGTGAGGGCGGCGGCCAGCTTGCCCAGGTCGTCGAGGATCGCCTCCTCGTCTGGCCGGGTGATGGTGTCGTGGTCTGGCTGAAGCGACACGGTTTGCCTCCGCTGGGTTAATCGCAGGTAGATGGCATGTTGTGCTGCACAGCCTGTCGGGGCGGGAATACATTTGGGAACGGATTCGTACGGACTGCCGGCCAGGTGTAGACGGTCCGTGACCTGTGTGGACGTGCGGCCCGCGCGTGTGGGCGCTGTGTGTGATGAGGGGAAAGAAAATGACGGCGGGAGAGCGCGGCCGGACGCCACGGCAAGTGTTCGGTGGGATGGTGCGCTTCCACCGGGAACAGGCCGGGCTCAGCCGCCAGGAGGTGGCGAGGCAGATCAGCAAGTCGGTCTCGCTGCTCCAGGCGATCGAGCTTGGCGAACGCACGGCCACTCTCCAGGTGACCGGGGATCTAGAGCGGGTGATCCGGGCCGGTGGCGCGCTGCTCCAG
>DASXMU010000319.1:0-21279 GCA_036495485.1 Streptosporangiaceae bacterium | reverse complement strand
ACGTCCGCGTTGTATCTGGCGATCGCTGCTTACTGCGGATACGTGCTCGTCGTGACTCTGGTGACTGTGGCTCGCTCGTAGCCTGTCAGGTCCTGCTCATCTGCATGGTCATGGCGTGTTCCACCAGGGTGATGAGCGTCGACTTGGTGGACTTCCGGTCCCTCGCGTCGCAGCGGACCACGGGGACGCTGGGGCTCACCGCGAGCGCGTCCTGGACGTCCGTCGCACTGTAGGGGAACTGGCCGTGGAAGCCGTTGACCGCGACGATGAACGGCAGCCCGGCGGCCTCGAAATAGTCCACCGCCGGGAAGGAGTCTGCCAGCCGCCGGGTGTCCACGATGACGATCGCGCCGATGGCACCGTTGATCAGGTCGTCCCACATGAACCAGAACCTGTGCTGGCCCGGGGTGCCGAACAGGTAGAGGATCAGGCCTGCGTCGAGGGTTACTCTGCCGAAGTCCATGGCCACCGTGGTGGTGGTCTTGTCCGGCGTCTGGGAGAGGTCATCGACGTGGTCGCTCGCCGACGTCATCACCGCTTCAGTGGTGAGCGGGGTGATCTCCGATACTGATCCGACGAAGGTGGTCTTGCCCACGCCAAAACCACCGGCGACCACGATCTTGACCGAGGCCATCGCCGTCTCAGGCCCATCGTTCAGGCCGGCCCTAGAGCTTGCGAAGTCCACTTAGTACCCTTTCGAGCAGGTTAAGGTCGGGCCGGCCATGGGCGTGATCGATCTGGTGCACCCGGACCAGCCCGTCGACCGCCATGTCCGCGACCAGGACACGTGCAACCCCCAGAGGCATTCTGAGCACTGCGGAGATCTCCGCCACCGACCGCCAGTCACGGCAGAAGCCCAGGATCGCCTGGCATTCTGGGCTCAGGACTGACAGGTCACGGGCCTCGTAGTGCGAAGCCGCGACCATCGCCTCTATCTGCAGCTGATAGCGAGGCTGTGTCCTGCCCCCGGTCACGGCGTAGGGCCTGACGAGCGAACTCTTCTGGCTGTCGGCGCCGGGCATCGGCCCGGCAGTCATGGGAGCACCACCGGTCAGCTTGCGTACGCCACCGGGGAGCTGCTGATCCCGTCCGTCCCGCATCCGGCCACCACCCGCGGGTGAGTATTTCTCCTCACCGGTGTCCGGTGGAGGGTCAGCCCCTCGTGGGCCGGGCAACGTTTTGTCCTATCACGATTTGCCATCCTCCGGCCGTTACGGCTGGAACGCCCTGCGGACTTCTGGCGTGAGGGCACGACCCACCCGCTCAACGAGCAACGTCATCTCGTAGGCCACAAGGCCCATGTCACAGTCGGCCGCCGCCAAAACGGCCAGGCTGGAGCCATTGCTAATCGACATGACGATTAGCAGGCCCCGTTGCATCTCAACTACTGTCTGGGTGACGTACCCGCCCTCGAACACGCGGGCCGCACCCTGCGTCAGGCTGGTGAGCCCCGAGGTTACCGCGGCGAGCTGGTCGACGCGGTCGGGCGGAAAGCCCTGGGAGCAAGCCAGCGGAAGACCATCAGAGGACACGACGACCCCGTGGGCTACGGCGGGAACCCGCTCCACGAAATTGGTAAGCAGCCAGCTCAGATCCTGCAGGGGCTGGACCACTGGATTCACGAGCCCTCCTTCACTGCGGGGGGGCCGAGGGGTCGTTCCCTCGGGTGATCACTCCCAGCGGCGCCTCCCGGCGCCCTTGCGGCAACCACGGTGGAACCCGGCTGTCCGGGAACCATGATGACTGCCATGCCACCCGTCGTACTGCGGGCTCCCGGCGCCCGCGGCGCATCAGGTGGCATCGTCTTCTCCCCCGCTGGATGTATCGTCGCTCTGCAGCGCGGCACGGCCCTGCCGGGCGCCGCGCTGGAAGCTTGTCATACGCTGCCTGGTCGCAGCCGCCGACCGGACGAGATCCGGCTCGCGATCCCGCTCGCTCTCGGCCGCCGAGCCAGGAACCAGGTTCGCCTGCGGAACGCGCCTGGGCAGGCCCGCCGCGGTGACCCCGGACGAGGTCGGCGTCTCGGCCGCCTCCGCGGCCCGCCAGCCTTCGTCCACCGGCGAGCTCCAGCCGGTGGCGATCTCCTCGTCCTCAGCGCCATCCTCTGTCTGGGATGCGCCGATGTGCTGCCTGCCGCGGCGGAACCAATCGGACTCTACCGACTCGAAGATGGGCAGCCGGTTCTGTTCGACGGACGCCGCAGGCGGCACGATCACATCGTCCGGCGTGGTGCCGCCCGGGACCCGCGCCACCGACCGGGAGGTCAGCCCGAACGGCGAGTCCAGATCCAGCGGCGAGCCGGAGTCGGGCTCGGCGTGCTTGCCCGGCCACCAGTCCTGGTCGGCCGCGGTAGCCCCGAGTTCATCGGCCAGGCTCCTGGTGGGAGCCCCGAACACCGGCTCGGCCTCGCTGTCGGAGACCGTGGCCGGCTCGTCCGGCCTGGGCAGCGTGAACCCGTTGTCACGCACCGGCACCGGCTCGGTGCCGTGGGCCGGCATCCCGTTGTCGCGGGCCGGCAGTGTGCCGTTCTCCCGGCCGGGCATCGCGTCCTTGCTGCGCACCGGGAGCGGGTCGATGCGGCCCGGCATCCCGTTGTCGCCGTCGGCCAGCGGCTTGCCGTCCCGGTCTGGCAGCACCCCGTCCCCGGACGGGCCGCCCTGCCCGGGAACCTTCGGCTGCCCGCCGTCGATGTCCGGGTTGACGGCCATGAACCTGGGCGCCCGCGCCTGGGCCACCGCCTCCTGGGCAGCGGACCGCGCGTCGGGGACGTCAGGGGAATCCGGGCTGAACCCCCTGAGCCCACCGAGCGACCCGGTTGCCCCGGCCGTGCTGTCCAGCTCGAACCGGCGAAGCCCGGGGGGCACGTCGGTGGTCTCGTGCGTCACCGTCTCATCGGGCAGCCAGATGAGGGCGGTCAGGCCACCCGACGGGGCCGGGCGCAGCCGGACCCTGATGCCGTGCCTGGACGCCAGCCGCGCGACCACGAACAGGCCCATCCGCCGGGAGACCGACACATCCACCACGGGCGGGTTGTCCAGCCGCCAGTTCGCGTGGGACATCTCGTCGGCGGCCATGCCGACGCCCTGGTCGGTGATGTCAAGCAGGACGCCGCCGCTGTTCAGCAGGTGCCCGGACACATTGACCTGGGTCTGCGCGGAGGAGAAGGCGGTCGCGTTCTCCACCAGCTCGGCCAGCAGGTGAACGACATCGTTGACGACCTGGCCGCGCACCGAGATGCCGGGCTGCACGTTCAGCACGACCCGCTCGTAGTGCTCGATCTCGGACACCGCCGCGCGCAGCACGTCCACCAGCGCGACCGGCTGCGTCCACCGGCGGGACGCCTCGTAGCCGGCGAGCACCAGCAGGTTTTCCGAGTTGCGGCGCATCCGGGTGGCCAGGTGGTCCAGGCGGAACAGGCTGCCAAGCCGCTCGGAGTCCTGCTCGCTCTGCTCCAGATCGTCGATCAGGTGAATCTGCCGCTCCACCAGCGACTGGCTGCGCCGGGAGAGGTTGACGAACATGGCGTTGACGTTGCCGCGCAGCCTGGCTTCGTTGGAGGCCAGCCGGACCGCTTCGGCGTGCACCGCGTCGAAGGCGCGCGCCACCTCACCGATCTCGTCGCTCGAGTCCACGCCGACCGGCTTGATCTCGAGATCGCCCTCTTCGCCCTCGCTCTCGCTGAGGCGGCGGACCATCCCGGGCAGCTGCGCACCGGCGATGCTGAGCGCGTCGGCGCGCAGCCGCCGCAGCGGCCGGACCATCGACCGGCCGATGATGATCGTGAACATCAGGCCGAGGCCGAGCACGAGCAGGACGACGGCACCGACGATCGCGGCGTCGGTGATCGCGTTCTTGCGCAGGCTCTCCGCCCGGTCGATGACGTCACCCACCAGCGTCCGCTCCACCGAGCCCATCTGGAAGCTGATGACGTTCGACTGGTCGGCGTACCAGTCATCCGGGGTGGTGGCGTCACTGGCCAGCGACAGCGACGCCCCCGGAGTGGTGGTCAGTGCGGAGACCAGGGAGAGCGCCTGCAGTTCGGCGGAGGCGGCCGGCCCGGCGTCGGACCGGGCCTGGGCACCGTTCCAGAGCTGGATCTGGCTCGGGGTGGCGATGGCGTTGAAGGCCTGCTGCGTGGTCTGCTGCGACGACACGGAGTTCTGCAGCGCCGCGAGCTGGCCAGTCTGGAAGTTACCCTGCAGCAGCGCGGCGGCCAGGATGCCGCGCTGGTCTGACGCGTCCTGCTTCATCAGCGACACCAGGCCCAGCACGTTCACGACCTGGGCCAGCGTGGGGTCACCACCGCCCTGGGCGATGTCGGCGTTGAAGTCGAGCAGGCTGGTGATCGTGGTGCCGTACTTCTGCACCACGACCAGCAGCGGAAGCTGGGTCGTGGTGGCGGCGTTGCGCAGGCTGCTCAGCGCGGTCGGGTTCAGCGTGTCCAGCATGGCGGCCGCCGCCTGCTGGGTCGGCTCCGGGTAGGAGCCGCCGATCTGCCTGGCCAGGCTGCGCACCTTCGCCGCGTCCGTGTTGGTGATGCCCCAGTGCTCCCTGATCGAGGTGAGCTGGGGGAACGCGTTCTGCTGTATGGCCAGATTGGTGGACAGCTCGCTGCCACGGCCGCCGTTGCCACCGGAGCCGAGCCCGATGTAGTAGATGGTCAGGTCCCGCTCGTCCTCCAGCGACTGAACCAGCTGCGTGACGTCCTGGCCCAGCAGGGCGAGCTGGTGCACCCGGGTGTAGGTCTGGGCGCTGCGCACCGAGGAGTAGATGAAGGACCCACCGAAGACAAGAGCTGTCACGGTGGGGATGGCGACCAGCAGCAGCAGCCGGGATCTGACTCGCCAGTTCTTCAGCTGGCGCCGGCTGGCCTTGCGCCCCTGCGCTTGCGCCCGGCCACCGCTGTCCTGGCCCGCCGGGTCAGGAGCCGGAGGCGGGGCTGGGGCCTCGATGAGGTGGCCGTTGGCCTCACCTGGCATGCCGGAAGCAGGCTCTGGCCCAGGCATGCCACGGCTGCCCAGGGCCGGTCCCGCACCCGGCGCCTCCGAGCTTGTAAACGCGGAGGAACGCACGGCAGGAAAGACAGACGTGTCGTCGTCGGCCGCCGCTCCGTTCGCGGCGGCCGCAGAGGCGACACGGCGGTTCTTCTTGCCTTTAGCCCGCACAGCGTCATCACTCCTCACCTGGCCGCAGTGGCGCGCTCCCGTGCCTTCGAACTCTTAGCGGGAGCGGCAATGCGCACCCGCCCATGGGTGACGATCCGTCAGCGGTGCCGCCATGGGCAACTCTAACGTGTAACCGGCCAACCATCATCAATATGCGTACGACCAGGTAAAATGGACGTTACCTAACGTTTTCAGTACAACCTGTCAGCCGTAGGGTACTCTCATCTCGTTCCCGACTTGTTCTGTTACGCCCAAATCTGCTCAAGCCAAATGTGCTCAAGGGAGTGCGATGAGGGGCGACCCCCGGAGCCCCCCGAATGAACCCGTGAGGTATCGGCCCCGTATGAACCGGCGAGGTAGTGGAACCGTCACCGTTGCGGCGCTCGCCGTAGTGCTGCTCGCTGCAGGGTGCCATGGAACCACTGGGGCCAGTGGCGCCGGTGGGTCCGGGTCGATGCAGCTTACCGTGGCCGCGGTGCCCGGTGTCGCGGATGCCCCGCTCTACCTTGCCAACCAGCAGGGGTTGTTCGCCAAGGCCGGCCTGAAGGTCACCATCCAGCCGTTCACCTCGGCGACCAGTGAGCTGAACGCCCTGTCGAAGGGCTCCGTCCAGGTGGCCACGACGGACTACGCCGACTTCTTCTATGCCGCGAGCATCCACTCCAACCTGCGGCTCCTCGCCGACGGCTACGACGGGGCGCCCAACGTGATGGAGGTTCTCTCCCTCCCCAACTCCTCCATCACGTCGCCCGAGCAGCTGTCCGGCAAGACGATCGGCACGCCCGAGCCGCAGGAGTTCGGCTACGACTCCAGCGTCCCCTACAGCATGGAGACCCTGGTCACGCAGTCGGTGCTGCTGGACGACGGAATAGAGCCCACTCAGGTGAAGTGGACCGCGATGCCGCAGCAGAACCTGATCGGCGCGCTGAAGAGCCACCGGGTGGACGCCATCCTGGTGACCGAGCCGTACATCTACCAGGCGCAGAGCGAGCTCGGTGCCACCGAGGTGGTCGACTCGCTCAGCGGCGGCACGGCCAGCCTCCCGCTTGACGGCTACTTCACGACGACGTCGGCGGGCAGTTCGGACGGGGACGCCCTGCGGGCCTTCCGCACGGTCATGGAGCAGGCGCAGGCCGAGGCCGGCACCGGGCAGACCCTGCGGTCGGTGATCGCCCACTACGCCCAGGTCAGCGTCGAGACCGCCGACATGGTCACGCTCGGCACCTATCCTGCCCTGCCGAACGTCAACGGCATTCAGCAGGTGGCCGACCTCATGTTCTCGTTCAACATGATCAGCCAGGAGCTGAGCGTCAGCAACCTGATGTTCAGATAATTAGCGGTCGGTAAGGCCCAGCTCCCGGGCGATGATGAGGCGCTGGACTTCTGAGGTGCCTTCGCCTATCTCCAGGACCTTGGCGTCGCGGTAGAAGCGGCCGACCGGGAACTCGTTCATGAAGCCGTAGCCGCCGAAGATCTGGGTCGCGTCCCTGGCGTTGTCCATGGCCGCGTTGGAGGCCGTCAGCTTGGCGATAGCCGCCTGCTTCTTGGCGGGCTGGCCGGCCGCCAGCCGGGCGGCCCCGTCGTACCAGGCGAGCCGCGCCGCGTGCACCCGGGCTTCCATGTCCGCGATCCGGAACTGGATGGACTGGTAGTGAGCGAGCTGGTGGCCGAACGCCTCCCGCTCCCTGGTGTAGCGCAGGCACTCATCCACGCAGCCCTGCGCCAGCCCGACCGCGAGCGCGGCGATGGCGATCCTGCCGCCATCCAGGATCTGCATGAACTGCGCGTAGCCGCGCCCGCGCAGGCCACCGAGCAGGTTGCCCTCGGGTACCCGGCAGGAGCTGAACGCCAGCTCGCGGGTGTCAGAGGCGCACCAGCCCACCTTGGAGTACTCCTGGCCCACGGTGAAGCCCGCGGTGCCGGACGGCACGATGATCGCGGAGATCTCCTTGGACCCGTTCTCCCTGGTGCCGGTGATGGCCAGCGGGGTCACCACGGAGGTGATCGAGGTGCCGGAGTTGGTGATGAACGCCTTGCTGCCGTCGATGACCCATTCGCCGCCGTCCAGCCGCGCCACCGTGCGCATGCCGCCGGGGATGTCCGAACCGCCGCCGGGCTCGGTCAGGCCGAACGCGGCCAGCCGCTCCCCCGAGCACAGATCCGGCAGCCAGGTGGCGCGCTGCTCGTCGGTCCCGAACAGGTAGATCGGCATCGCGCCCAGGCAGACCGCCGCCTCCAGCGTGATGGCCACCGAGGAGTCCACCCGGGCGAGCTCCTCGAGCGCCAGGCACAGAGCGAAGAAGTCGCCACCCATCCCGCCGTACTCCTCCGGGAACGGCAGCCCGAACAAACCCAGCTTGCCCATCCGCGCCACGATCTCGTACGGGAACTCGCCGCGCTCGTAGTAGCCCCCGATCACCGGCGCCACTACCTCATGGGCGAATTCCCCGACCGTCTGGCGGAGTTCCGCGTGCTCATCGTCGAGCTGATAGCTGATCATCATCCGCCCCTTTGCGGCTTGCCGACGGCCTATCGTACGCGGCTGGCCCGACCGCCCCTTCCGGTGGCATAGGGTGCGGTCAGGACGTGATGCGGCCGCCGCCCCACCGCGGTCCGGGGGGACATGACATTCACTCACAGACCAGCCGTCGTGGAGGACGACATGCCGACCCAGACCTGCCCGGTCTGTGCCGCGGAGGTCCAGCAGGACGACCTCATCTGCTTCACCTGCGGTGCCAACCTGCCCAGGGAGGAGATGCCCGGCGACGATCCGGCCACTCCGCCCACGGTCATGCAGGCGCACCTCAAGCGTGAGGGCGCGTCGCAGCGGCCGTGCCCGCACTGTGGCACCAGCGCCGCCGATCCTGCCGACCTGATCTGCTCGAACTGCCGGCAGCCGCTGCCGCAGGGACAGGGCCAGATCTCCCCGGTGGTACTGCGCCTGGTGTTCCCCACCGGCAACGTCGACATCCCGGCCGGCACCTCGCTGCTGCTCGGCCGCGATCCGCAGGAGTCGCTGGTGGCCGCGGCCTTTGCCAGGTTCGAGAACGTGTCACGGCGGCACGCGACCGTCTCGGTGGACGACGCCGGGCACGCCATCGTCCGCGACGAGCACTCCACCAACGGCACCTGGGTCAATGGCGACCGGGTGCTCGCCGGCGTGGACGTGCGGCTGGCCGACGGCGACAACCTCCGGCTCGCCGCCGACATCACCGCCGAGGTCCTGCTGCCCACCCAGCAGCCCGACCCCGCCACCTTCAGCCGCGATTAAGAGGTTTGCGCGCTTCCGCCTGACCGCCGCTCCCCCAGGTTGCCTGGTTCTGTTTCTTTTATTTGAAAAGAAATTTCCCCGCAGGCCCCGTCGATTCCCTGGGGGCAATCGTGTGCATCCTGGGCCTATACGGGCCGGATCGATCATGAGATCATCGCCGCGACGGTGCCAGAACGACGGCGGGAGCGACGATGGCGGTGAAACCCGGGGCGGCAACCACGCAGGGGGCACCTGGACTGAGGCGCGGTGCGATCGGGCTGCGCGAGGTCCTGTTCCAGAGCATCACGGACATGGCGCCCGGCGCCGCGATCGCCGCCTCCATCCCGGCCGGGGCGGCCTTCGCCGGCGGCGCGCTGCCGCTGTCCGCGCTGCTGGCCATGATCGCCTGCCTGTTCTGTGCGAGCTGCGTCGGGCTGCTGGCCGCCCAGATGCCCGCGGCGGGCTCGCTGGCCACCTATGCCGCCAGGGGTCTGCACCCGGCGGCCGGGTTCCTCGTCGCCTGGGGGTACGTCCTCGTCGGCCTGCTGATCCCCCCGCTGGTGCTGCTGCAGCTTGGCTTCACCACGGCGTCCACGATCAACTCGGAGTTCCACGGCTACCCGGCGAACCTGTGGTGGCCGTGGGCGCTGGCCGGGGCGGTGATCGTGCTGGCGGCCGGTTACTACGGCATCCGGACCTCGGCCCGCCTGGGCACCGTGCTCGGCATCTCCGAGATCGCCGTCTTCCTGGTGCTCGCGGTGTTCTTCGTCGTGCACGCCGGCGGGCACAACACCTGGTCGGTGTTTAGCACCTCGCACACGCCGAGCGGCTTCCATGGGATGGCCGGGGTGATCGGCGGGTCGGTCTACACGATCCTCGCCTTCGGCGGGTTCGAGGGGGCGGCCCCGCTGGCCGAGGAGACCCGGAATCCAAAGCGGACGATCCAGCGGGCCGTGCTGCTGGCCACGCTGTGCATCGGCGCCCTGTACGTCTTCACCACCTACGCCGCCGACGTCGCCTTCGGTCCGGCCAGGTTCGCCACCTTCGGCGGGGCCGGGCCGTCGTCCTGGGAGGGGATGGCGCGGACGCTGTACGGGCTGTTCTGGTTCTTCGTGTTCCTGGCCATCGTGAACTCCACCATCGCGAACGCCAACGCCGGGGTGAACGTGTCCAGCCGCACCGCCTACGCGATGGGCCGGATCGGCGCCTTCCCGCGCTTCCTCGCGCTGGTCCACCCCAAGCATCACTCCCCGGTCGCCGGGATCGCCGGGGCCTTCGTGGTCACGATCGCCGTGACGCTGGGGCTTGGTCTCGGCTACGGCCCGGAGACGGGGTTCGCCATGGTGGGTACCGGCATCGTGATCATCCTGGCGGCGATCTACATCGTGGTGGACGCGGCCTGCATCGGCTTCTTCGCCCGCCGCCGGGGGAAGTGGAACCCGGTCACCCACCTGATCATCCCGCTGCTCGGCATCGCCGCGTTCGTGCCCGCGTGGCTGACCGCGGCCGGGATCAAGGCGTTCTCGTTCGTCGCGCCGCTGTCGGCCCCGGTGTCGTATATGGGCCCCGGCGTCGCCGCCTGGATGGTAGCCGGGGTGATCTACCTGATCTACTTGTACCGGCGCGACCGGCAGCGGATCACCGAGGTCGGCCTGGTCCACCTGGAGGAGCCCGAATGATCGGCGGACTTGGGCCCGGCGGGCCCGAGGTGCTCACCTTCCGGCCCGAGCCGGGCCAGTATGCCTGGACCTTCGGCGGGGCGGCCCCGGTCGCCCGGATCCGTCCCCCGGTCCTGCTCGAACTGTTCACCGAGGACTGCTTCGCCGGCCGGGTCCGCTCGGAGAACGACCTGGTATCCGAGGTCTGCGAGTTTCCCTACCTGAACCCGCAGACCGGGCCGTTCCACGTCGAGGGCGCCGAGCCGGGCGACACGCTGGCCGTGCACTTCGTGTCGATCGAGCCGGCCAGGGACTGGGGCGCCTCCACCACCGTGCCGCTGTTCGGCGCGCTGACCGGCACGCACATTACCGCGCTACTGCAGGATCCGCTCCCTGAGATCGTCTGGCTCTGGCAGCTCGACCGGGCGGCCGGCACCTGCCGGTTCACCGCACGCCGCGGCGACTACACGGTGGACCTGCCGCTGAACCCGATGCACGGCACGGTCGGCGTGGCCCCGGCGAACCTGGAGGTGCGCAGCGCCCTGGTGCCGGACGCGTTCGGCGGGAACATGGACACCCCGGAGATGCGCGCCGGGGTCACCTGTTACCTGGGCGTCAACGTCGAAGGGGCGCTGTTCTCCCTGGGCGACGGGCACGCCCGCCAGGGCGAGGGCGAGACCTGCGGGGTCGCGGTGGAGACCGCCATGAACACGGTGATCGCCATCGACCTGATCAAGGGCGTGCCGTGCCCCTGGCCGCGGCTGGAGTCGGACACCCACATCATGTCGGCCGGCTCGGCCCGGCCCCTCGAGGACGCGTTCCGCATCGCCCAGCACGACATCGTGCAGTGGCTGGCCGGCGACTACGGCCTCGACCCGCTGGACGCCTACCAGCTCGTCACCCAGGCGGTCGAGTCACCGCTGGCCAACGTCTGTGACCCGAACTACACCAGCGTGGCCAAGCTGCCCAAGCAGTACCTGCCGCGGGCAGCCGCGATGGGCGGAGCCCACGCCAGGCTCCGCGAACTCACGCGGGACCGCTGAAGTCCCATGACCACGAAGACCTTTTAGTGCTACTACGCTAAAAAATCTTCGCGATCATGGGATGCCGTGAGGCCAAGGCCAGCCCTGGATTCCGGGCTGCCCTGGCCCAGCGCCACCACGTCCATGGCATTGGGGTCCATGGTGTGAGACCCTTTCAAAATCATAAAAACGATCATGAAACTCGGTTCCGGGCTGAAACGGTCACCCGGCTGATACGGATTTCGAAAGGGTCTCTCAGGCGGCGCACTCCCGGCAGACAAGTTTGCCGTTCCTGTCCTCGGCGAGCTGGCTCCTGTGGTGCACGAGGAAACAGCGTGAGCAGGTGAATTCGTCCGCCTGCCGCGGTATCACCCGGACCGAGAGCTCCTCGTTGGACAGATCAGCCCCCGGCAGTTCAAGTGACTCCGCCACGTCGTCCGGATCAACGTCGATCGTGCTCGACGACTTGTCCATCCGGCGTGCCTGCAGTTCTTGCAGGCTGTCCTCGGTGAGGTCCTCGTCTGTCTTCCGAGGGCTGTCGTAGTCGGTGGCCATCCGGCCCATCCCCCTCCATCTTCATGCGCGTCGTCGTTGCGCGGGTGTAACGCTCGGGAAGCCGCAGTTGTGCCCGATTCAGGCGGCGAATTCTGTCATGTTCGGCAACCGGGTACACGTAACCCGGGCCGCAGCCGGTTCATTCCTACGTCCTCCCAGGTCAAACATTTAACTTTGCCCTGAGCGTGTTCACCCCCGGCGGCGGCACGCGCCGCCGGTCCCAGCCACCTAGTGCCACGCTGCGCCGCACAGCGTACGGCATGATCAACGATTTAGGCGTCACGTTCCGGGTTGAGCGCGGCCAGTTGGCCGTGCAGTTCGCCGAACAGGCCAGGGCCGGCCGCGATCGTCAGGTCCGAACCGGGCGGCTTGCCGGACAGACCGCCGACCGTGGCGCCTGCCTCGGTGGCGATCAGGCCGCCCGCGGCGATGTCCCAGTAGTTGACGCCGCGCTCGTAGTAGGCATCCACCCGCCCGGCCGCGAGCGAGCACAGGTCGACCGCGGCGCTGCCGCCGCGCCGGATGTCGCGCACCACAGGCAGCAGGGCGGCGACCACCTGGCCTTGCACCCGCCGCCGCGCGGCCGCGTAGCCGAACCCGGTGGCCACCAGTGCCTTGGCCAGCGGCACGCCCTGGTTGCAGCGCAGCGGCGCGGCGGGCTGGCCGGCCACGTGCAGCCACGCTCCCCCGCCGGTCACCGCCGTGAACACCTCGCCGCGCTCGGGCACGTGCACCACACCCGCCACGATCGTGCCGTCGAGCTCGGCGGCGATGCTCACCGCGAAGTCGGGCAGCCCGTACAGGTAGTTGACCGTCCCGTCCAGGGGATCCACGATCCACCGCACCCGGCTGGCGGCGCCGGCCGTGCCGCCGTGCAGGCCGCCCTCCTCGCCCAGGATCGCGTCGCCGGGGCGCTCGCCCAGCAGCCGCTCGGTGATCATGGACTCCGCGGTGCGGTCGGCCTCGGTGACGACGTCGGTCGGGCTCGACTTGGTGGCCACGACCCCGGGCCGCCCGGCCGATCGCAGGCCGGTCAGCAGCCCGGCCGCCGCGGCCGCGGCGGCCACGGCCAGATCCAGCAGCGCGTGCGGGTCGGGCTGGTGCGCCGGCTCTGCAAACTGCCCAGCGTTCACGTCGGCCTCGCTCAGTGGAAGGGTGGCGGAACGGGAAAGCCTAGCGCGGCGGCCAGGGGCAGCAGCCGGGCGGGCAGGTGTGTGCGGCGGGTCCCATGCCGCCAAGCGCTGCCGGGGCCGCGCCGTCCAGGCGCTCGCGGACCAGGTCGGTGATCATGCTAACGAACCTGGGGTCGGTGCCGGGAGTGGCCGCTCGCTCGACCGGCAGGCCGAGACGCTCTGCCGTTTCCCTGGCTTCCAGGTCCAGGTCGTGCCTGACCTCCATGTGGTCGGAGACGAAGCCGACCGGGACGAGCACCGCCGCCGGGGCGCCGCCGGCGGCAAGCCCGGCCAGCTGGTCGAGCACGTCGGGGCCGAGCCAGGGCTGGGACGGCGGCCCGCTGCGGCTCTGGTAGGCCAGGCACCACGGGTGGTCTCCTGCCACCCGCTCGGCGACCAGCCTGGCGGCCTCGGTGAGCTGGGTGACGTAGCGGCCCTCCCGCGGCGAGCGTGGCGTGGCCGCGGGAGGGCCGCTGACGGCCGCCATGGCCTCCGGGATGCTGTGCGCGGTGAACACCAGGTGGGCGCCATCCCTGACGTCGCCGGGCAGCCGGGCCAGCGCCGCGCGGGTGTTCGCGGCGAGCGGCTCGATGAAGCCGGGGTGGTTGAAGTAGTGCCGGATCTTGTCGATCACCGGGGCGCCCGGGCCGGCCTGCGCGCGGGCGCGATCGATGTCCTCCAGGTACTGGCCGCAGCTCGAATACGACCCGTAGGCAGAGGTCACGAACGCGATGGCGCGGGTGACCCCGGCTTGCGCCATCGCCGTGACCGTGTCGCCGAGCATGGGGTGCCAGTTGCGGTTGCCCCAGTAGACCGGCAGGTTCAGCCCGGCCGCCGCGAAGTCCTTCCCGATCGCGCCGATCAGATCCCGGCACTGCTGGTTGATCGGGCTGACCCCGCCGACGGCGTCGTAGTGCCCGGCCACCAGGGCCAGCCGCCCGGGCGGTACCCGGCGGCCGCGGGTGACGTTCTCCAGGAACGGGATCACGTCGGCGGGGCCTTCCGGGCCGCCGAACGAGACGAGCAGGAACGCGTCGTAGCCGGGGGTCATGCGCCAGAATTATTCACAACGTCGTTGCCTGGTGGGATCAACATGTCAGATGCTGCCGGTCAGCCGTACGTCTGCCCGTATTCCTGGGCCAGGGCGAGCACCTCGTTCACGTACCACTGAGCGTGGTTGTAGGCGAAGACGGCGGACGGCAGCGTCGCGGGACTGCCCGCGCCGGCCGCGCACAGGTACACCGCCGCCGACGGCACCGCGTCGTAGGGGTTCATGACGTCAGGCGCGCCGGTCGCGCCGAACGCGTCCATCCCCCAGGTCGCCCAGGTGGACGGCATGAACTGCATCGGCCCGAGCGCACCGGCCGAGGACGGGCCGTCGTTCTGGCCGTCGCCGCTCTCGATCTGGCCGATGGCCGCCAGCACCGTCCAGGACATGCCCGGGCAGAACATCCTGGCCGAGTCGCGGAACAGATCCAGGTAGTTGCCGGGACGCCCGGCGGTGACCTGGCCGCCGACCGGGAGGCGCTGCTGCTGCGCGTCCTGGGTCTGGGTCAGGCTGACCAGCCTGGCCCGCTTGCCGAGCACGCCGCGCACGGCGGCGTCCAGGCTGGTCATGTTCGCCCGGGGCGCGCTGACCAGGGCGCCGAACTGACGGACAAGGCCGAGCTGCCGGGAGAGCGAGGTGCCCACGACGGCGTCCACGCCGAACAGGCCGAGGGTGGCGGTGCCGCCGAACACGACGGACGGCTGCTGCGCTCCGGACACCTTGTAGCTCTTGCCCACCCGCAGGCCCAGCGTCTTGGCCTTGGCCGGGGTGGTCACGAACTCACCCCGGTCCAGCGCGGCCCAGATGCCGGCCAGGTCGGCCGTCTGCGGCGGGGTCCAGGACCGGAACCGGGCCGGGTTGACGCCGATCGTGTTGACCAGGCGGCCGTTGATGCGCACCGCGCCGCCGTCGAGGCCGATCGCGCCGCGCACATGGCGGAGCTTGCCGATGCGGGTGAGCTGGGCGGCGCTGATCCCGCTCAGGTCGACCGCGAAGAGGCCGGGCAGGAAAGTCTCATGGAGCTGGGTCGTGTGCGCCGTGATCTTGACCGGCTTGGTGGGCGCCGCGGGCGCGGATCCGCCCGCGGCCGGGGGTATCAGCGTGGCGACGGTGAGCTGAGCCTGGATGACGCCGGGAGACGTGGCTGCCGAAGCGGCCACAGGTGAGCCGACCGCCAGGGCCAAACCGAACGCGGCAACACCGGCAACACCGGAGCGTCTGTACGTCACCAGGCGTCTCAATGTGCACCCACCATAGCGATACCATATCCGGCCGAAGCCGTCAGCGGGGGTACGGGTTTACCCGGCGCGCCGGGCTCGTGTCGCTGACCTCGCCGAATGCCCTTTGTGGCATGGATATTCGCTTGACGTGACCCCTTAGTCTGATGGTGGAGGTTGCGGCTGGTGACAGACGTCCGGACTGAGCGCGCCCGCAGGCGCGCCGGCCCAGCGGGCGCGGCCGGCCGTATTCTCAGCAGCCGCTACGCGGAGATCTTCCGGCTCCCCGGCACCCGGCAGTTCTCGGCCGCCGGTTTCGTCGGCCGGATGCCGATGTCCATGGTCGGGCTGGGCGTCATCCTGGTGGTCTCGGCCGCGACCGGCAAGTACGCGATCGCCGGCGCTGTCGCTGCCGTCGGCTCGCTCGTGTATGCCGTCGCCGCCCCGCAGTTCGGCAGGCTCACCGACCGGTTCGGCCAGGCCCGGGTGCTGCGCCCGGCCACCGTGGTGTTCGCGGCCAGCTCGGTCGCGTTCATCGGCTGCGCACAGGCGCGCGCACCGCTGTGGACGCTGTTCGTAACCGCCGCGCTGTTCATGTCCACGATGCCCTCGCTGGGCTCGATGGTCCGCTCCCGGTGGAGCGCCCTGCTTGGCGACTCCCCGCTGCTTCACACGGCCTTCTCGTTCGAGTCGGTGGCCGACGAGCTGATCTTCGTCACCGGCCCGGCCCTGGTCACCGTGCTGGCCACCCAGGTGGTGCCGGTGGCCGGGATCGCGGTGGCCGCCGTGCTGGCGGTGGCCGGCTCGCTGCTGTTCGCCGTGCAGCGCGGGACGGAACCGCCGCTGCGGCCGGCCGGGCAGGTGGGCGGCCGGGCCATCGCGGTGGGCGGCATGCCAGCGATCATGGCGGTCTTCGCCGGCCTGGGAGCGATGTTCGGCACGATCGACCTGAGCACGGTCGCGTTCGCCAGCGAGCACCACCACAAGCCGCTGGCCGGGCTGATCCTCGGCACCTATGCGCTGGGCAGCGCGACCGGCGGCCTGTGGTACGGCGCCCGGCGCTGGCTGGCGCCGCTGCACCGCAGGTTCCTCATCACGCTGGCCGGCATGGTGGTGGGCGTGGCGCCGCTGTGGGCGATGCCGAACGTGCCGGTGCTGTTCGTGGTGATCTTCTTCTGCGGGCTGTCCATCTCGCCCACGCTGATCGGCGGGTTCAGCCTCATCGAGCGCCAGATGCCGGCCGGGCTGCTGACCGAGGGCATGTCGCTGCTGTCCACCGCCATCGGGGTCGGCCTGGCCGTGGGGCCGCCGGTGGCCGGGCGGCTCATCGACACCCACGGCGCGCGCTGGGGCTACGTGTTCGCCCTGTGCTGCGGGACCATCGCCCTCATCGCCGGGCTGACCGGCGCCAAGAGCCTGCGCCCAGCGGCCGGGGAGGCCGGGCCGGCGCTGTAAGGTCCCGGTCATGGCTGAATGGCGCAACTGGGCTGGCAACCAGTCGGCTAGCCCGCAGCGGGTGGTCATGCCCCGCTCCGCGCAGGAGGTGGCCGGCGCGGTCCGCCAGGCCGGGGAGCAGGGCCTGACCGTGCGGATGGCCGGCTACGGGCACTCGTTCACCCCGGTGGCGGTCACCGACGGAGTGCTGCTGCTCCCCGGTGGGCTCACCCGGATTCTTTCCGTTGACAAAGAATCAAATCTGGTCACGGTGGAAGCCGGGTGCCGACTGCGGGACCTCAACGAAGGCCTGCTCAGCCAGGGACTGGCGCTGGCCAACCTCGGTGACATCCAGGAGCAGACGGTGGCCGGGGCGATCCAGACCGGCACCCATGGCACCGGCCGGGACAGTGGCGGGATCGCCGCCCAGGTGGCCGGGCTCGAGCTGGTGCTGGCCGACGGCGAGGTGGTGACCTGCTCGGCCACCGAGCGGCCCGAGCTGCTGAGCGCAGCCGCGGTCGGCCTCGGCGCGATCGGGATCCTCACCGCGGTGACCTTCCGGGTGGTGCCCGCCTTCCTGCTGGAGGCACGCGAGCAGCCGATGCCCTGGGACGAGGTGCTGAGCAGCCTGGACGAGCTCACCGCGGGCAACGAGCACTTCGAGTTCTACTGGTTCCCGCACACTGACACCTGCCTGACCAAGCGGAACAACGTCTCGGCCGGGCCGGCCAAGCCGCTGGACCCGGCCAGGAAGTGGCTGGACGACGAGTTCCTGTCCAACACGGTGTTCGGGCTGACCTGCCGGCTGGGGCACCGGATGCCCGGGCTGATCAAGCCGGTCAACCGGATGGCATCCAGGGCGCTCGGCGCGCGGGTGTACGTGGACGCCTCGCACCGGGTGTACACCAGCCCGCGGCGGGTGCGGTTCAAGGAGCAGGAGTACGCCATCGGCCGCGAGCACCTGCCTGCCGCGCTGGCGGAGCTGCGCGCGCTGTTCGGCAAGCGGGACTGGCGGATCAGCTTCCCGATCGAGGTGCGGGTCAGCCCGGCCGACGATCTGTGGCTGTCCACCGCTTACGGCAGGCAGAGCGCCTACATCGCGATCCACGTCTTCCACGCCTCCGGCCACGAGGAGTACTTCCGCGACGTGGAGGCGCTGTTCACCGCCATCGGCGGGCGGCCGCACTGGGGCAAGCTGCACACCAGGGACGCCACCTACCTCAGCGGCGTCTGCCCCCGGTTCGCTGACTTCGTCGCGCTGCGGAACAAGCTGGATCCGCAGCGGCGGTTCGGCAACCCCTACACCCGGCAGGTGCTCGGGAGCTGACCTCTGGGGGCCCAGCGCGTTTACGGGCCGTGATATTGCCCAGGACCGTCACCGGACAAGCTAGTCTCGCCCCTATGAGTTCCGAAGCCGGCCGCGGTCAGGCGGCGCACGACGCCCGGCCGGGCGGCATCGCCGGCCAGGGCGGGCCTGCGGGGCATCCAGGGCATCCGAAACGGCAGTCCCGCCGCGGCGGCGTGCCGGCGCAGGAGCGCGAACTCGGCGCGCAGGGCAGGCAGACCCTGCGCAGGCTGCTCGACGCCGGCATGGCGGAGTTCGACGAGAACGGGCTCACGGCGGTCCGGGTGGACGACATCGTCCGCCGGGCCAGCACCTCGCACGGCACGTTCTACCTGTACTTCAAGAACAAGGAAGACCTGTTCAGCACGCTGCTTCGCGATGCGCTCAGCGACATGGAAGTGGTCACGGGCGACTTCCCCGTGGTCACGCGGAACGACGCCGGCCGGGCCGCGCTGCGCGCCTGGGTGGGAAAGTTCTGCGACACCTACACGGCGCACGCCGCGGTGCTGCGGGTGCTCACCCAGGCCGAAGTGATCAGCGACGACATGTGGAGCGACGGCCTGCAGCTCATGTTCCGGCTGGCCGAGGCCATGACCACCGGCATGACGGTCGCCGACGCCGGGCGGGCCGAGCACGCCGAGCTGACCGCCGTCGCCTGCCTGCTGATGCTGGAGCGGGTGAACTCCCTGTTCAGCGTCGACGTCAGGCTGCCCAGGGACGAGATGATCGACCGCATCGCCGCGATCATCTACGCCGCCTTCAGTACGCCCTGAACGCTTTCACCACCGCCAGGGCGCGCACGGCGGCGGGGACGTTGTGCACGCGGAAGACGCGGGCGCCGTGCCAGGCGCTGATCGCCAGGGCGGCTGTGGTCCCTTCCAGCCGGTCGGTGACCGGCAGGGCGAGGGTTTCGCCGACGAAGTCCTTGTTCGAGACCGCCACCAGGACCGGCCAGCCGGTGGCGGTCAGCACGCCGAGCCTGCGGGTCAGCTCCAGTGAGTGCTGGGTGGTCTTGCCGAAGTCGTGTGCGGGGTCGATGAGGATGGCCCCGGGGCGCACCCCGGCCGCCACCGCCCGCTCCGCCTGGCCGGTGACGTAGGCGGTGACCTCGGCCACCACGTCGGCGTAGTGCGGGTCGCGGGCGGCCGTGCGCGGCGTGAGGCCGCCGGCGTGCGAGCAGACCAGGCCCAGGCTGCGGTCGGCGGCCACCAGGGCGAGGCCGGGGTCGAAGCCGCCCCAGGCATCGTTCAGCAGGTCCGCCCCGGCGTCGGCCACCGCGCTGCCGACCTCGGCCCGCCAGGTGTCCACGCTGATCGCGACGTCCGGATGGCGCTCGCGGACGGCGGCGACCAGGCCGGTCACCCGGCCGATCTCCTCGGCGACGGTGACCTCGTCGCCCTCGCCCGCCTTCACCCCGCCGATGTCGATGATGGCGGCGCCGTCGGCGACCGCCTGGCTGGCCGCGTCCAGCGCCACGCCGAACTCGTAGGTGGCGCCGTGGTCGTAGAACGAGTCCGGCGTCCGGTTCACCACCGCCATCACCGCGAACGAGCCGGGCGGCACCTCCAGCGGCCCGATGCGCAGCGTCAGGGGGGTCAGCAGCGGCTCGGTCACGGGCAGCAGGATAGAGGTGGGCCCGCGCACGCCCACACGGCGGGCAGAATCGTTGTGTGCGATTCCTTGGTGAGACAATGCCCGGCCACGAGCTGACCTACAGCGACGTGTTCATGGTGCCGAACCGGTCGGCGGTGGCCTCGCGGCTCGACGCGGACCTGGCCACCCGGGACGGCAGCGGCGCCACGATCCCGATCGTGGCGGCCAACATGACCGCCGTCTCCGGCCGCCGGATGGCCGAGACCGTGGCCCGCCGGGGCGGCGTCGCCGTGCTGCCGCAGGACATCCCGGTGGACGTGGTGGCCGACGTGGTGTCCTGGGTGAAGAGCCGCGACCTCGTCTACGACACGCCGATCATGCTCGGCCCGGCCGGCACCGCGGGCGACGCGCTCGCCCTGCTGCCCAAGCGGGCGCACGGCGCGGTGGTCGTCACCGAGGACGGGCGGCCCGCCGGGGTGGTCACCGAGGCGGACTGCCAGGGCGTGGACCGGTTCACCCAGCTCGCCCAGATCATGTCCACCGAGTTGCTGACGCTGCCCGCGGGCACCGACCCGGAGCGCGCGTTCGGCCTGCTGCACGGCGGCAGGCACCGGGTGGCCCCGGTGGTGGACCAGGCCGGGCGGTGCGTCGGCATCCTGACCAGGACCGGTGCGCTGCGGGCCACGCTGTACCAGCCGTCGGTGGACGCCGCGGGGCGGCTGCGGGTGGCGGCCGCGCTCGGCATCAACGGTGACCCGGCGCTGCGGGCGAAGCTGCTGGCCGAGGCCGGCGCCGACCTGCTGGTCGTGGACACCGCACACGGTCACCAGGAGAAGATGATCAGCGCGCTGCGGGCGGTGCGGGACGCGGCGCCCGCGGTCCCGGTGGTGGCCGGCAACGTGGTGACCACGTCCGGTGCCGCGGACCTGATCGGCGCCGGGGCGGACATCGTCAAGGTGGGTGTCGGCCCCGGTGCCATGTGCACCACCCGGATGATGACCGGGGTGGGCCGGCCGCAGTTCAGCGCCGTGCTCGAATGCGCCGCCGAGGCCCGCCGCCGTGGCGCGCACGTCTGGGCCGACGGTGGTGTCCGGCACCCGCGCGACGTGGCGCTCGCGCTGGCCGCGGGCGCGTCCGCCGTCATGATCGGCTCGTGGTTCGCCGGCACCTACGAGTCGCCGGGTGACGTCTTCAGGGATCCGGACGGCCGGCTGTACAAGGAGAGCTTCGGCATGGCCTCGGCCAGGGCGGTCCGGCTGCGGTCGGCCAGCGACTCGCCGTTCGAGCGGGCCCGCAAGGAGCTGTTCGAGGAGGGCATCTCGGCAGCCCGGATGTACCTCGACCCGGCCCGCCCCGGGGTCGAGGACATGATCGACGTGATCACCGCCGGGCTGCGCAGCGCCTGTACCTACGCCGGGGCCCGCAACCTCGAGGAACTGCACGAGCGTGCGGTGGTCGGGGTGCAGAGCGCGGCCGGCTACACCGAGGGGATGCCGCTGCCCGCCAGCTGGTAACCGGGTACCGGGTACTCCTAGGCCGGCGGCCCGTCCGCGCCGTCCGCTCCGGCATGCTCGGCCGTCCCGGCCAGCTCTCCCGCTCCGGCCGCCCTGGCCAGCTCGCCCGGGCCGGCCGCCGCGTCCAGCTCATCCGTGCCCGGCTCCGCCGCTCCGTCAGGCCCGGCCGCCGGGTCCAGCCCGACCGCCCGCGTCACCCAGTGGCCGATCCGGTCCACCAGGGCCTCGTCCGCGTGCCGTTCGGCATGCCCGAACCCGGGCACGATCCACAGTTCCTTGGGGTCGCGCGCGGCCTCGTACAGCTGC
>DASXMU010000318.1:0-37301 GCA_036495485.1 Streptosporangiaceae bacterium | reverse complement strand
CTGGTGGCGTGGGCTGCCCGGGGGGCTGGGGTTGGGGTGTAAGCGAGCCCTGGGTGTGGATGGCTGGTGGCGTGGGCTGCCCGGTGGGCTGGGGTTGGGGTGTAAGCGAGCCCTGGGTGTGGATGGCTGGTGGCGTGGGCTGCCCGGTGGGCTGGGGTTGGGGTGTAAGCGAGCCCTGGGTGTGGATGGCTGGTGGCGCGGGCTGCCCGGTGGGCGGAGGCATGGGGCTGGCTGGCGGGACCGGCTCCCCGGGTGGGGTGTCGTTGGCTGGGCGGCGCTTGGCCAGCTCGGCTACTGCGGCTAGCTCCTGGGCTTGGGCCCAGGATGTCTGGCGGCGCCAGGCGCGGATGACACCGATCAGTTCGTCGTCGCTCAGTGCGTCTATGTGGATGTGGGCGTCGTCAGCGAGACCGGCCAGGGCCGCTCCGGGGACCAGCACATCGAGTGGGCCGCCGTCGGCGAAGCCGATACCGCCACCGGAGCCGTCCCGGTCCAGGAACCCAGCGGGCCACACCGAGCCGCCGTCCTTGCCCGGCACCGTCCCGCCGGGTGGCACGATCCCGTCCGGCCAGGCCTCCCTGACCATCCAGGCCGGCCGCGACGGAGCCGCAGCGACCAGTTCCTCCAGCTCCGCATCGGACAACGCGAGCAGCTCGGCCGGCATCCCGCAGTCCGGGTCGGGCCAGCCGTAGGCGTCCTCATCCGGGGGAATGTCCGCGTCGGTGAGCGACGCCTCGCAGGCCGCCAGTATCTCCTCCTGGCTCTCCGGCTGATCACCATCCCGCACGCCGCTCACCTCCCTCTCAACTAGTAGACCACCACTCTTCGAACACCATATCGCACCCTACCGACAATCTGTTCGAAGCACACGCCAACATGCGATAAGAACAGTCCATGCTGTATCGCATGCGGATCTACCGCGCCGTGCCAGAGAACCTGGCGGCCTTCCATGAGTTCTTCCGTGAGTACCTGCTGCCGGTCCAGTTGCGCCATGGTGCCCGGCTGGCAGGGCGGTGGCAGACCGAGGACGACCGGGTCGCGGCGGTCTGGGAGTACGACGACCGGCAAGCCTGCGGACGCATCGACGCCGCCGTCCGGGCTGACCCGGCCACGCGAAAAGCCAAGGATCAGCGCGCACGTCTTCCCACGCTGGTCACGGCGACAGACGAGACGTTCATGACCTCAACCACCTGAGCCCAGCCGGGCAGCACGGTGGCAGTGGTGCGCCCAGCCCCCCAGCACCTCAGCCCCCCAGCACCTCAGCCCCCCAGCACCTCGGTGGCAGTAGTGCGCCCAGCAACAAGGCCGCGTGCAGCGATTGGCCCAGCATGGCACCGTTCGGAAGTTCAAACTCCAAATCAAACGGGAGGAGACGGGAAAGCGGCACGAATGGCAGAACCCCCGACTACGGCGCCGGCACACCGGCGATACCGGCAGGATGTCTGATGTGACCAGCGTGCGCCCAGTATTGCCCGGGGCACCGTCCGATTCGGTGCTCGAAGCGGTCCTCGAGCGCGTGACCTACGCCAACGAGGAGACCGGGTACACGATTGCCCGGGTCGCAACCGGCCAGGCCACCGTCGGCGCCGACCTGCTGACCGTGGTCGGGCCGCTGCTCGGCGCCCAGGTCGGGGAGAGCCTGCGGCTGACCGGCCGGTGGACGACGCACCCGAAGTACGGCAAGCAGTTCGAGGTCCGCTCCTACGCCACCGTGCTGCCCGCGACCATCCAGGGCATCCAGCGGTATCTCGGCTCCGGCCTGATCAAGGGCATCGGCCCGGTGATGGCCGAACGCATGGTCACTCACTTCGGCACGGACGTGCTCCGGGTCATCGAGGAGGAGCCACAGCGCCTCCTGGAAGTCCCCGGCGTCGGCCCCAAGCGCACGCAGAAGGTCGCCGACGCCTGGGAGGAACAGAAGGCGATCAAGGAAGTGATGGTCTTCCTCCAGGGCGTTGGAGTGTCGACAAGCCTGGCCGTGCGGATCTACAAGAAGTACCGGGACGGCTCCGTCGACATAGTCCGCAAGGAGCCGTACCGGCTGGCCGCCGACGTGTGGGGGATCGGCTTCAAGACCGCCGACACGATCGCCCAGGCGGTCGGCATCCCGCACGACAGCCCCGAACGCATCAAGGCCGGACTGCAGTACACCCTGTCCGAAGCCGCCGATGACGGCCACTGCTTCCTGCCCGTGCCCAATCTGATCACCGACTCGGCGAAGATCCTCGACGTCGACCGGGAGATGATCACCCCCTGCCTGGACGAACTGGCGGCCGACGAGGGCGTGATCAGCGAGCAGGTGCCGGTCGGCGATCATGAGGTGCCCGCCATCTATCTCGTGCCGTTTCACCGCGCCGAGCGTTCACTCGCCGGAGGCCTGCTGGAACTGCTCCATACCAGCCACGACCGGATGGCCGCGTTCCAGCAGGTCGACTGGGATCAGGCGCTGACCTGGCTGCGCAGCCGCACCGGCGCTGACCTGGCGCCCGAGCAGGAGCAGGCGGTCAGGCTCGCGCTCACCGAGAAGGTCGCCGTCCTGACCGGCGGCCCGGGCTGCGGCAAGAGCTTCACGGTCCGCTCGATCGTCGAGCTGGCCATGGCGAAGAAGGCCAAGGTCGTGCTGCTCGCGCCGACCGGGCGCGCGGCTAAGCGGCTGGCCGAGCTGACTGGTCACGCAGCCTCGACCGTGCACCGGCTGCTCCAGCTCCAGCCGGGCGGCGAGCCCAAGTTCGACCGCGACAACCCGCTGGATGCCGACCTGGTCGTGCTCGACGAGTCCTCCATGGTCGACCTGATCCTGGCGAACAAGCTGGTCAAGGCCGTGCCTGCGGGCGCGCACCTGCTGCTGGTCGGCGACGTGGACCAGCTCCCGTCGGTCGGCGCGGGCGAGGTGCTGCGCGACCTCCTCGCCGCCAGCCCGGACGTGATCCCGCGCACCCGGCTGACGAAGATCTTCCGCCAGGCCCAGCAGTCCGGGATCGTCGTCAACGCGCACCGGGTCAACCAGGGCACCCCGCCGAAGCTGCACGGCTTCCCGGACTTCTACTGGTTCAGCTGCGACGACACCGAGGAGACCGCCGCGCTCACGGTGGATGTGGTGGCGCACCGGATACCCCGCCGGTTCGGCCTGGACGCGCGCCGCGATGTCCAGGTGCTGACGCCGATGCACCGTGGGCCCGCCGGGGCGGGCAACCTGAACATCCTGCTCCAGGAGAAGCTGACCCCCTATCGCGAGGGCGCGCCGGAGCGGCGCTACGGCGGCCGGGTGTTCCGGATCGGTGACAAGGTCACCCAGCTGCGCAACAACTACGACAAGGGCGCGGCCGGGATCTTCAACGGCACGGTGGGCGTGGTCACCGCGATGTCGCTGGAGGACAGCAAGCTCACCATGGTCACCGACGAGGACGAGAGCGTCGACTACGGCTTCGACGAACTGGACGAGCTGGCGCACGCCTACGCCGCGACTATCCACCGCTCCCAGGGCAGCGAGTACCCGGCCGTGGTGATCCCGCTGACCACCAGCGCCTGGATGATGCTCCGCCGCAACCTGCTCTACACGGCGATCACCAGGGCCAAGAAGCTGGTCGTCCTGGTTGGCTCCCGCCGCGCGCTGGCCGTCGCCGTGCGCACTCCCGGCGCCGGCCGCCGCCACACCGGCCTCACCCACCGCCTGGTCACGGACGAACCGGCCGACGCCCAGCCTCTTTAAGATCATTTCCTTGGAAAGAAAGAAAATCGCCGAACGGTGCCCGGGCCACCAATCGCGGACCCGCGAACAATCCCGGGCGTTATCTTTGGGCCGGGCTTCTGCCCAGGTAGCCGACCAGCCGGTCGCTGGCGCTCGCGTAGTCGGCCACGGGGACCGGATGCGCGAACATCTCCGGCCGGTCGGCGCTGGTGACCAGCAGCGGTGTGATCCGCAGCATCTCCTGCGCCAGCTCCTCGGGGATGGCTGCCGGGGCCCCGCAGGCGCATCCGATGTCCCAGCCGTGCACAGCCACATCGACGGCCCCGGCGCTGGTCACAATGCTGGCCGGGACCGGGTAGCCGCCGACCAGCACCAGGTGATCCCGGGCGATGGCCAGCGAGCCGAGCAGGTGACATGCGCGGCGCCGCAGCGCCGCGACCAGGTACGCCGCCGGGTCGTTCTGGAGGGCCCCGGGGCGTGTCCCTGGTGCGCCGATGTCCCGGACGTCCGGCGGCGGTTCGACCTCGCGCAGGTCCATGGCCTCCTGCAGCGCGGCCAGCGAGTCGGTTACGTGCACGAGCAGCGCGGCCAGGTCCCACTGGGTGCACGGGGTCGGGCGGCTCAGGGTGGCCGTGGTCACGCCGTTGAGCTGGCAGAGGCTGTAGCTGATCGCGCGTTCCAGCAGGGCGACCCCGCCGGACAGCGTCGCCGCGGCCTGCGCCTCGGTCATGACCCGGCCGGGATGATGTCCGGCAGGCCGAACAAGCCGAACAGCGTGCTGTCGAAGAACACCGCGACGTGGTCGATAACCGGCGCGGACGCGCCAGGCTCGGCCGGCTCGATCATGTGCAGCACGTGGAGCTGGAAGGCCTGGTAGTTCCCGTCCGGATCCCGCACGTACGTCCCGAACGCGGGCTGCCCGTTCGCCCCGGTCGGCAGCATCCGCAGCTCCCCGGCCGCGTGCGCCGGGCAGTGTGTCCGCACGAGCCCGATGATGTCGGCGGGCGTCTGGTACCAGCCGATGTACGGCGGCATCTCCCAGACCGCGTCCGCGCTGAACAGGTCCACCATCGCTTTGGTGTCGTAGTTCTCGAAGGCGGCGACGAACCGTTCGAGTAGCTGGCGCTGCCGCGCGGTGACCGGCTCGGTGACCTCGTCCTCGACCGGCGCCAGCTCGCTGATCTGGGCCCTGGCCCGCTGCAGCATGCTGTTCACCGCGACGGTGGAGGTGCCGAGCAGTTCGGCGACCTCGGCGGCCCGCCAGCTCAGCACGTCCCGCATGATCAGCACGACCCGCTGCTTGGCCGGCAGGTGCTGCAACGCAGTGATCAGCGCCAGCCGGATGCTCTCCCTGGAGGTGACGATCGCCGCCGGATCGGCCGCCCCGGCGCCGACCATGGCGTCCGGGATGGGCTCCAGCCAGGGCACCTCGGTCCGCTGGACCAGGTCCGCCTGGGGGTCGGCGCTCGGCGTGCCGAGGCCGCTGGGCATGGGACGGCGGCCCTTGCCCTCCAGCGCGGTCAGGCAGGCGTTGGTGGCGATCCGGTAGAGCCAGGTCCGCAGCGAGGACCGTCCCTCGAACCTCTCATAGGACTTCCAGGCCCGCAGATAGGTCTCCTGCACCAGATCCTCGGCGTCGTGCACCGAGCCGAGCATCCGGTAGCAGTAGGCCAGCAGCTCACGCCGGTACGGCTCGGCCAGGCTCTGGAAGTCTTCCTCGACCGCGCTCTGTGTCATCGGAAGGCGTGTCATCGGCAGGCTCCTCCTGTTCTTCTCATGGAGACTACGTGGCGGCCGGAAACTCATCGGTCCCAGCGCGGTGAGTTTCCGGTGACTGGCCAGTCTGCCCTGGTGATACGACAATTCGACTCACAGAACAGGTGAGACCCATGACTGACCGCTCCCGCTGGGTGGCGCTGGTCGTGCTGTGCGCCGGCATGATGATGATCGTTCTCGACAGTAGCGCATAACAGTCAATGCGGCTAATGATGTGCCTTTGCGCTGCTCAGGCAGTTGGAAGGCCACGCGGCCGGGCCACATCGGCACAGGGCAGCCGACCGCGTGGCCAGTCTATGAGAACGCTAAACTTCGGCTGTGGTACCGGGTGAACCGTGCGGGACAGGATCGCTCTGCGTAACGCGGCACTGCGCCATCGGTGGCAACGGCGGGTAAGGAATTACGGGTCCAGACGGACCCAAACTCGGCTGCGGCAACTTCCGCTTGCCATCCGGTGGCACACGGTGAACGCCAAACCCATCCGGCGGTACCCTTATCGGCTCCATTGGACCTCGGAAGGCACGCCGTAGGCAGCTTGCGGCAGCAGGTCAACCGCGCGGGACTCCGCGATCAGAATCGCGGTGTGCAGGTCTTCGGGATCGGCTGCGTCAACTTGCGCGTAGCCGTCGCGCTTCGCGTGATACGAGCCGTTCAGCGGCTCGTGTGACTGCCAGCAGCGCCAACCTGGGTTGAGATGCTTAACGGCGTCAAGCGGCATATCCGCGTAGGGCCTGCTGTTCACTGCCCTGTTCCCGCTTCCGCGCCAACGGTCGTCCGCAGGACACGGGCGATGATCGCCGCTGCCTCAGCCACCTCGTCACAGGGTGCAATCTGCTCCGCCCACGGCCACCAGAATTTACCCGCCTGCGCGATCACCCGCTCGTTTAGTGCCCTTGCGCGAGGGTTGATCACGGCGAGGTGTGGCGGACGGCTGGCAGATGTGCTCAGGGCCGTCTTATAGCCACGCGCGGCCAGCTCTGCTGCCAGCTTCTCAAGGTCGGCTATGTCGGCTGCCGTCTGTGCGTCGGTGGTCTGCATGGTTGGTCTCCTGGGTTGGCTGGCGGTACCAGCACCGGAGCGTTGCTCAGGATGCCTCAGGGGGCGGAGCATCCCTGTTACAGCGCCAGTACCACCGTTCGTGAAACTGGTGTGTCGGCTCTCATCCTTGCCGGTAACGTGACCGCTGAGCAGGACAAACGGACCCCACACCTAACCCTGTAGAATCTGGCGAACGCGTGTAGAAAGCTGGTGTGACTCGTGGCAACCGATCCGTACTCAAGCCCACTTGCGTACTTCTGCAAGAAGCTAAAGCGGTTGCGCGAGCGTAGCGGCATGACGCTATCCGACTTTGCCCAGCAAACGAATTACGCGCTATCTACCATCTCGGCATACGAGACGGGAACGCGCATACCATCGGCGGATTTCGCGAAGCTCGCAGACAAGATATTCGGAACAGGCCCACAATCGGAAGATGATGAGGGCGAACTTGAAGGGTTGCAAAAGCTAGTCGAGCAAGTATCAGTACGCCCGTGGTTTCGTGATCGTGTCGAGGTAGAGCGTAAAGCGCGTGAGATTCGAGAGTACGAGTCTTACCAGATACCAGGATTGCTTCAGACGGAGGATTATGCACGAGCAATCATGAGTGTGGGGCGGCCGAAGATACCATCAGACGAGATCGAACGCGCCGTGGCGCTCCGGATGACAAGGCAAGAAATCCTAGTACCACGTAACGAAATGCCCATTGACCAAGAACAGACTCCCCGGTACTGGGCCATAATAGATGAATCGGCGCTGTACCGTATTGTGGGCAGCCCGGAGATCATGAAAGTCCAGCGCGAGCATCTTGTCGAGACGGCGCAACAGCCGAATATCACTATCCAGATCATCCCCAGTAAGAATGGCCCTACAAGTGCGTACGGCCGGGCGTTTACCATCCTGGTGTCGCATAACAACTCTTCGGTTGTCTACCTCGAAGACCCGAACAGTGCCCATTATGTCCGTGACCGGGATGACGTGAACAGGTATACCCTGATATTCGACCACCTGCGCACAAACGCGCTGGACGACACGCAAACACTACGGCTACTGAAAAGCGAGGACATATGAACTGGCGCAAGAGCAGCTATTCCGGCCAGAGCGGCGGTAACTGCGTAGAGGTAGCGCGTCACCCCACCGACGCCATAGCAGTACGCGACAGCAAAAACCCCGATGACGGCCACTTGGTGGTGAGCCGTGGCGCATGGCGCAACTTCACCAACCAGATCAAGGCCGACCACTGAGTTAAAAGCGTCAATCCTCGGAAACCCGCCGCTTTCGTGCGGCGGGTTTTCTGTGTGAGTACGTAGCTTCGCTATGTGCCACGTTCGGCGCTGTGCGTCCCACAGTGCGCCGAGTAGGCCGGTGCGGAACATGCCTACGCGGCGCCGAGATGAACGCTGAGACGCTTGCAGGCATCGCCGCTACGGGCGGCCGACTTCCCTCCCGTAATCCCACTACGACCAGATTTCACTCAATGTTGACAGCGGCAGCAGGCCAACCGGGTTTCTCCCGGTAGCTGGGTAGGGTGCCTTCCTCACGGCATGAATCGCCTATCTCCTTAACTGTGCTCTGTCGGCCCGGCCTGCGCCGGTAGCCGCTCGCTGCCCGGTGGGCAAGTTGTGCAGCGTAGCTACGGTGGGCAACCTGACTAGTCCGTTGCCCGTACAAGTTGCCCAGTGGCGATACACGCTGCGGAGGCTATATATGTAGGGACTGTCCCGACCTCGCGATACACGCTGCCGAGGATCTACATAGGGGGATCGCTGCGCGCGCAGGCGCCTACGCGATGCATAGGCGCCTTTCAGAATGGAGTTAAGAATGCATAAAGCGCAGACGCTAGAGGATGCGTTGCGCCGGGAACTTGGCACTTTCCGCGACCTGGAATTGCCTTCGCCCGACGCCGCGAAGGCATGGCAACGCGTCCGTAATTGCCTTTTTTGCGGTGGCAAGCATTGCGCGAAAATCAACTATAAAATTGGCTGGTATAAGTGCTTTCACGTGGATTGCTTGCATGATGTGTCCATCGGCCCGGACGATATCACGTCGCGCTTTCGAGCGCAAATTGATTGCGCCGTTATCAAGCTCTGCAAAAAATGGATGTCGATTGATCCGGCCGATGCTCGCTCGTATGCGTGCGAACGCGTGCTGATATATGCGGGCGAGCCTATGCCCGATGACTCGGACGCCGGCCAGCTCCCGGAATGGGAAACCGTCGTAAAGGGTGACCCAAACCAGCTAGACCGGTATGTGCTCCGCGCGCTTAACTGCGACCTGCTGAATTGGGCAGCGAAGCGGGCGCGAAATGCCCGCAATATTGAGGAGATCGCCGTCAAGCCGGTCAGAGATGACGGCGACGATGAGTGGGTGCCGACGATAGCGGATGTGTATCCGCGCGGCAGTAGCGTATATCCCGCTACTGAAGGCACGCTCCGCGAGTATCCGCTACTGCGGATGATCTATGGTGATGGCTACACAATCGCGGAGATAGCCGAGCAACTCGGCAAATCTGCAAGAACGGTCAAGCGCATGGAAGCCGCCGAGAAAAGGCGCTATCTAGATGGTGCGGTGCCACCATGCCCGGCAAAAAAGCGCAAGGCCCGGCAACAGCCGACGCATTACATCCGACAGCGTAACGGTGTCGTCTGCCCGGCTGGTTGCGGTATCTGCGAGCACATAGCTCGCAGCGAAGACAAGTACGCCAAGCGGTATATGCCGGCCCGTCCGTTGCGGACGGCCACGGCGGAAACCCCTAGCGCTGATCTCCGCTTGGCCGCATAGCGCTGTGACCTGCGGTTGCAAAGTTTCTCAAAAAATCTTGGCCGAATGTGACCCTATCGGGCCTCCGAGATGGGAGGTAGATACTGTGTGTCCGTGCGTGAGAGTAAGCACAGCTAGAGCTAAACAGCTAGCTAGGCCACCCTTTAAGGGGTGGCCTTCTAAAACTTGGTGGGTGTAAGGGTGACCGTAGATATCCGTGAAAGCTTGATCGAAAGGGTGAACCTTGCGAGTGCGCAGGTTCACCTCAGTATCCGGGAGTACGTCGAAGCGTGCGTAATTGCCGGGCTGATGTGCCAGTCAGACCGGGACGCAGACCTAAAGGCAGTGTTTCGCTACCTGGACAGCGTTGATGATCTGCCCTAGCAATGGTTGCGGGAAGTGGACGGCGCCGGGTGCAGGATGCCTGCCGTGCGCCGAGCATAAAGAGTCAGCCGGCATATCCGAGGTACCGCCGGCAGACGAGCAACCGTCACCGGAGATTACAGCGATGTTTGAGCGCCACCGTGCCGAGGTAGACAACGGACTATGGCCACGGCCGGACTGCCCGGTCTGTCAGTGGATCATCAGCAAGCCATCGGCGGAGCAACGATGGCTTGCTATACCATGGCAACACACAGATGTTGCTTATTACGATATCGCAGCGTAAAGCGTCCGCCCGATCCTGCGGACGGGCACAGCGTAATGCTGTGTTCTAAAGGATCGGCCGTAACAGCCGTGGGTTTCGGGATAAGCCAATAGGTGAGGCGAACATTCTGTTTCGCTGAAAAGCGCAACCGGCAAACGCCCTGGCAGGCGATAAATGCTGAATGGCATGATCTCAGACAAGCTAGCCGCGCTAGCCCGGTTCCATTCCCGGGCTAGCGTCGCTGGTGAATCTAAGACTTTCATATAGCGCACGCTGCGCGCGGCGCCTATTGCATCGGTGTTATGTGGGTTTCTCCGTGGCCTGATAATTGAGCTTTCCCCATCTGGCATTCCCTCCTGCTGGGTTGTCTATATTTGTGTAGGGAATGCTAAGAATGGTCATGCGCCATTAAGAATGACGGACACTCTCCCGAATTACTGTTCTAACTATGTCTCTGACCAGGGTAGGGGGGGCAAAAGTATGGAGCCGATCGAACTCGGCGACCGTTCCTGAGGCAGACGCGCACCGTCTCAACGCGGAATTCTCCGCGTTTTTAGCGGCTCCTGGCAATTCTGGCTTTCACGCGTTTACCATTCCTGACCTGCCCAAACGCCATTCAGCCAGACGCCGGTAAACGCGATACCACCCCTGAAAACCGACTAAAACCGGTCCGTTTCAGAGCACTTTCGAGCTTTTGGAGCCACTCCGCAATGCCCGCGAAGAAAACACCCGAGCAATTGGCGCGCGTCGGCCGTAGTCCTGGCCGTGACGCTGGTGGCCGCATTATCGGCTCTCAGGCTGGCACCGTCGCGTGTCCGCAGGCGGCGCGGAAGCTGGACAGGGCGAAGCGCATTCTCGACGCAGACCTCTTTGGCATTTACCTTGAAGCCGTCCAGAGGATAGAGCAGCAAACCCCACATACAGACGGCTTCCACGGCGTACCCGATCCCGACGCGCTCGAAGACATCGCGATCGTTGAGCGCGCGATCAATTCCGTAGTTCCGCCCGAACTCGAATTGCACGCATCCGATCTTTACAGCTTGATCAGCCGTAGCGCTAGCTATTGCGAATAAGCTTCGCCGCGTTTCACTCGACGGCAGCACAGGTAACACAGATAGCGCTTTGTCACCGTCGAGCCGAGCGCGGCGCTTTTATGGCGGAAGCCGTAGTGACCGCACTTCCGCCGTTTTCCTATGGTCACAGCTACGCCGGCAGCAGCATTTACATGCACTGCTTTAGCTGCAAGTTTTTCAAGGAATTGAAATGCCTTACGGAAATATCGCGCCGGATAGCGTGAAGACGCTAAAGGAGCGACTTCATCGCACATCCAACAGAATGCGCGCGATTGTGGACGTTTCGGACGGTCGGTCTATGACCCCCGCCGAACGCGACGAAATGGAAACACTGAGCAGAAACCACCGAGACCTAGCCCATACCATCCGCGTGCGGAAAGACGCTCAGCGTGGCGCCAAGGCTGGTAGTTGGAAGGGTGATTCCCGCACCGAGGGTAAGCCTAATGAACTGCTCGGCGCAGATCAGTCAATAGCCACTTGGGCTAAGCGTGCCAAAGCTAACGGCAACATCCGCAATGACGGCACCGACCGCGACCTAAACCGCTACTGGCAAGAGCGTTTCGGGCTGGCTTCGCCGTCTGCCGAAACCCGCGCTCTTGAAGAGTCGGTTACATCCGGCAGCGGCGCCGGCGCCGCTATCGTACCGATTGAGTATTCCACTCATTTCGTTGACCTGCTGCGAGCAAAGCTGATCGTCCATAACGCCGGCTGCTCAATGCTGCCAATGATCAGCGAGCAGCATTCAATGCCGGTTTACACAAACGACGTTGCGCCAACCTGGCTCGCTGAGGCTGGCACCAACAGCATCGATGCCAATCCCGCATTTTCCCCGCTACTTTTCCAGGCGATCGGGGCATGGCAGGATATCACCCTGGTTTCGCGCCAAGTGGTTGAAGACACCAACCAGGAAGGCGGATTGGTCGGACTGCTGACCGAAACCATCGGCGCGAAATTCGCCCGCGTGGTCGATCAGGTGGCCTTTTACGGCACCAGCGGCAACGCTGGCGCTCCCGGCCTAGTCAATGAATCCGGGCTTCAGACTTCCGGTACCGCTGCCCCTGCGGGATTCGGCACCAACGGCGGAAGCCCGACTAACTACAGTCAGATTTCAATCGCAGCGGAAGCTATCCGCGCTGAGAACACCGACCCAACCGCTATCGTGGCCAGCCCGCACGCCGTGGGCACGTACGCGCGTCTTGTTGACACTCTCGGCCAGCCGATGCGCAAGACGCCGGATATCGCTGATATCCCGTGGCTGGACTCCACAACGCTCCTGACCAACGAAACGCAGGGAACGGGTACCAGCCTGACCAGCGTCTACCTTGGCGACTGGAAACGGCTGATCCTCGGTATGCGCGTAGAGCTGCAAGTGACCGTACTTTCCGAGAGGTACGCGGATTTGGGCTGCTATGGGATCTGGTCGTATCTCAGATTCAGCCCGCGCGTGAGCCACCCTTAAACTTTTTACAGGCTTAGCGGAATGATCTGGAGTTGATATGGCGTCTAACTACCCACTCGCCCCGGCCACCGACTACATAACGGTTGCTCCCGCTCCTGAGACGCTCACAGAGCGGACGGGAGACCCGTACCTAGACGGGAGTGAGCCTAACGCTCCGCGCGTCCGTGGCTTGCAGCCTGGCTACGACCTCCAGTCAATCCCGGTCATGGCGCTTACCGGCTGAACGCCGGCTCTCCGCCGCTCAACCGCGCGGAGAGCCCTTGTGCCGAGACGGCTAGAGAATATGCCCTATGGTGCTGTGAGCGCTCTACGGCGTGCTCAGAGCGTGCGGCGCTGGCTGACGGCTAGACAACCGAATAGAGTTTTCCAGTGTGGCAGCACTGGACATAGCAAACCCCCGGCGGACTGCCATCCGCCGGGGGTTCTTTGTTTGCTTGACTAGCCAGAAACCGGCAACCAAGGATCGCTAATGTCCCGCCGCCTAATATCGACGACCGGCCCCAGATCGCTCGTGCGTTCCGCTCTGATCTCGAATTGGCGAAGGTACTCGCGCCGTTCATCGCCGCTCAGGCTGGCGTAGTAATCGCCTTCCGTCTGGTGACCGCACAGCTCGTGATTTTCTAGCAGCACCTCGTCCGCCACATCGGCGCACGGGCCGACGTATTGCCACGTCCAGCCCGGCTGTACACGGTCCTTGTTGGCATCCTCGATCTGGGTAGCTTTCCGCATGGCATCCGTAGCAGCGTTATAGTCACCCTTCCGCATAGCTACTGCACCAATCTCGCGTAGCCGCATTATCTCGTCTGACTTATCATCGCCGGCGGCAAACACTCGTTCTTCGTGCTTTTCGCCGTCGTCCAGCATCACGTCCGTCACCATGGCGTCAAGCACGTCAACCGCGAGCATCGGCGCACCGCATCCCTTCCGCTGCGGCCCGTGCCCGGTGCAGCGGTAGAAAGCACGCTTGCCATCGGCGTACTGAATAGACACGCGGTACATTGGCGACTTGCCCGAAGGGCAACCATCGCGGATTTCGCCATAACAGGCACCACAGATAGATGACACGAGCGGCTTGACGTGTACTACAGTCCCCCGGCCCGGGCGGATGCGCGAGGCAAGCGAAGCGTTCGCCTGCTGCCACGTAGTGGGCGACACAAGCGCTTCGGTTTCGAGCAGGCCAGCGTTCGGCCGCTGGCCCATGTAAGTGCGGTTTTTGATCAGTCGGTTACCGATAAATCCCTCATGCCATACGGCGTTACCGCTGTTTGTCGGCACGCCTTCCGCTGTGAGCCACGCGGCTATGGTACGCAGGCTATCGCCAGCTATGACGCGCTCGAAGATTAGCGGGATATACTTCCGGCCGATGTCAGTTGGAGTAAGTACCTTGACGTGACCGCATCTCAGCCCTGTGCATCCGGGAAAGTCACGGCACACGATCCGGTATCCCCATGGCGCACGGCCGACCACCGAGCCAGCGGCACGCAGCGCGGCTTGCTTGGCAGTGACCTGCTCGGAGATGTCCCGTGACTTCTGCCGGTCTTTGGTCGCGGCCAGCGCGAGCATCACGTCTGACATTTCGTTGGCGTCGTTCAGGTAGGCGTCTTTGACGTACTCGATCCGGCCGCCAGCCTCACGCACGCGCCGCGCGAGGTCAAACACGCTGTAGGCACCGCGCCGCTCAATCCGGGAGGACTGCCAGACCACCAGTACCGTGATCTTGCCATCTTCCATGTCACGGATAACCCGATCAAGGTAGGCGTCTTGCCTGCCCTTGCTGGCCGACTTCCCGTGCAAGACGTACCGTTCGTCTAGGTCGTACTCGTAGCTGTGCGAGTCACACCACTTGATCAGGTCCGGTAGCTGTGACGCTTCGTCCTGGCCACCCGTGCTCACCCGCTGCCAGATGCCTGCCTGCTCTGCCATGATCGCCATCCTACACATTGACTGTTGTTCCGTACTCGACATGACCGTGGTGAACGTGGCGCTGCCGTCCATCCAGAGCGCCCTGCACTTCTCCCAGTCCAGCCTGGCCTGGGTGGTCAATGCCTACCTGATCGCCTTCGGCGGCCTGCTCCTGCTGGCCGGCCGGCTCGGCGACCTGCTGGGCCGCCGCCGGCTCTTCCTGGCCGGCCTGGTCGTCTTCACCGCCGCCTCGCTTGTCTGCGGGCTGGCCACCAGCCAGGCGATGCTGATCGGCGCCCGGTTCCTGCAGGGCGCGGGCGGCGCGATGACCTCGGCGGTCATCCTCGGCATGATCGTCACGATGTTCACCGAGCCCCGCGAGCAGGCCAAGGCGATCGGCGTCTACGCCTTCGTCGCCTCGGCGGGCGGCGCGGTCGGCCTGCTGGCCGGTGGCGTGCTCACCCAGCTCCTGAACTGGCACTGGATCTTCTTCGTCAACCTGCCGATCGGCGTGGCCACCATGGTGCTCACCCGCCGGGTCATCAAGCCGGACGCCCCGGCTCACGGTGGCGGCCGCGCGGACGTGCCCGGTGCCCTGCTGATCACCGGGGCGATGATGCTGAGCGTCTACACGATCGTCGACCCGGCCGCTCAGCTCGGCTGGCTGGCGGGCAGGACCCTGCTGCTCGGCGGCGTCTCGATCGCACTGCTCGCGGGCTTCGTGGCCAGGCAGGCGTCCGCCCGCCAGCCGCTCATGCCGCTGCGAATCCTGCGCTCCCGCAACCTGACCGGGGCGAACCTGGTCCAGATGCTGGGCACTGCGGGCATGTTCGGCCTGTTCTTCCTGGGCTCGCTCTACCTGCGCCAGATCCTCGGCTACGACCCGCTGCGCATCGGCCTGGCCTTCCTGCCGGTCACGGTCGTCATGGGCACGCTGTCGGTGCGCTACACCGACCGGCTGATCGGCCGCTTCGGCACCCGGCGCCTGGTGTTCGCCGGGCTGGCGATGATCGCGGCCGGGCTGGTCATCTTCACCCAGATCCAGGCCGGCGGGAGCTACCTGACCGGCATCTTCCCGGCCGCGATGCTGATCGGCGCCGGTGCCGGCACCTGCTTCCCCGCCCTGATGACGCTCGGCATGTCCGGCGCCACCCAAGCCGACGCCGGGCTGGCCTCCGGCCTGCTGAACACCACCGGCCAGGTCGGCGGCGCCCTCGGGCTCGCCGTGCTGGCGACCGTGTCGGCCTCGCGCAGCGGCTCCCTGATCGCCCATGGTTCTCCGGCGGCTGCCGCCCTGACCGACGGCTACCGCCTGGCCTTCTGGATCGCGTTCGGCGCGGTGCTGGCCGCGATCGTGGTCGGGGCCGTGGTGCTGCGTCCCGAGCGCCGGCTGCAGCCGGTGATCACCGAGAGCCTGCCGGATCGCGAACTGGCCACCGTCTGCTCCGAGGCTGCCTGACAATGGTGGCTGACGGCACCGCTCAGGCGACCCGGCTGGCATCCCGGCCGGGTCGCCTGGCACCCTGACGGCGCCGGTTCATCCATCGCGGATAACACGAAGGGGCTCCCGTTGGACAAGGTCACCTCGGCGGATGGCACGCCCATCGCCTACCAGCGGTCGGGGGATGGCCCGCCGGTCATCCTGGTGGGCGGCGCCTTCAACGACGCGCGCTCGTCCGCTTCGCTGGCGACGGCGCTCGCCCCGCACTTGACCGCGATCACCTTCGACCGCCGGGGCCGCGGTGCCAGCGGGAACACGCTGCCCTACGCGATCGCCCGCGAGGTCGAGGACATCGCCGCCCTGATCGCCGGGGCAGGCGGCCGGGCCGGTGTCTGCGGCCACTCCTCCGGCTCCATCCTGTGCTTCGAGGCCGCCGCGGCCGGCCTGCCCATCACCGGGCTGGCCATGTTCGAGCCGCCGTTCCGCCCGCCAGGCAGCCCAGCGGCGCCGCCGGACTACCTGGACCGGATGACCGAGCTCACCAGCACCGGCCGCAACGGCGAGGCGGTCGAGTACTTCATGACCCAGGGCGTCGGCCTGTCCCCCGGCGTGGTCGCCCAGATGCGCAACGCCCCGCACTGGCCGGCGCTGGAGGCACTGGCCCCCTCCGCCGTCCACGACGGCTACCTGGTCGGCGACGGGACCATCCCGCTGGCCCGCCTTGCCGCGATCACCCTGCCAACCCTCGTCCTGGACAGCACCGGCAGCGCCCCCTGGCTGCGCAACGCCTCCGTGGCCACCGCCGATGCCCTGCCCAACGCGACCCACCGCAGCCTGGACGGCACCTTCCACCAGATCCCACCCGAGATCCTGGCCCCAGTGCTGACCGAGTTCTTCCTGCCCTAACGCGGCCCGGCCGATGCCGCTGCCCCCGCCGGACACCACCGCCAGCCTGCCATTTGGTTCTCCGGTCATCAGGGCAGACTGCCGTTATCCGTCATATCTGCGATAATCACATTGTGAGCTGCGGCGATGCCGGGCAGGTCCAGGAGTCCGTGCGGGGGACGCCCGCGCCGGCGCTGCGGCCGTTCGTGGCCTGGTATGTCGCGTTCGGCTTCGAGGAGACCGCCGTCTACGCCGACGGCGACATCGTCCATCACGCCGAGCTGTCCTGGCCGCCCGGCGGCGGGATCATGCTCGGCTCGGCCAAGCGCCCTGACACCGGGGACTCCGGGCCGGTGCAGCCGGGCGGCTTCAGCGCCTACGTGGTCACCGGCGAGCCGGACGCGCTGTTCGCCCGGGCCACCGCGGCGGGCGCCACCGTGGTCAGGGAGCTGCACGAGACCGACTACGGCTCCCGCGACTTCGCCGTCCTCGACCCGGAGGGCAACAACTGGTACTTCGGCACCTACCCCGGCCACCCAAGAAAGAGCTGAAAGGCATCCCAGGTGCCGGCCAGGTAAGGAGTGACAGCCCAGCCGAGTATGCGGAGCACCGGTGCCGGACCCAGTACAGGCTGTGATTGTTTTTCGGCCTGCTGGCTGCGGCTGACGCGGTGCTTGAGGCGGTATCTACCAGATGGTGTGCGACGTAGTGGCTATCTGATTGTCGTACTGGTGGCGGACCAGCAATGGAGAAACTTTGAAGTGCCGCGCTATAGCTTCGAGCGCACTATCACTGCCGCTGCCAATGAGATCCAGCGATTCGCGGATCCCATCAGCGGGTGCAAGTAGCTCAGCAGCGAAGGCACCAGCCACCTTCTCGTCTTGCCCACGGGCTGCTGACAGCACAAAAAGCTGCTCCCTTGGGCGCGCAAGTGCGCGTCCTAGAGCTCTAGCTCTGCCAAAGCGAGTTCCCTGACGCTGGCTGCCAAGTACAAGTCCACAACGATCGTCCTTGACCGTCACGAATCCCTGGATCCCGCTTGGCGGCGCACTGACATCGCCAAGTCCCACCCAAGGAGATACGTCGAATTGCTCGGTGTCTTTAACTTCCAGCGCATGCCTGACATTGCGTGCCATCGCATACCCAACTGACCATGGAGTGTCTGTATCTGCAGTGTTGTCATAGCTTCCCTCGGGGAGCGATATGGCTCTATGGAATGACTGAAGCGTCTTCGCTGCTTTAGCTGTAGCCCGGTCAGCCACTGACATCGCCCGGCGAGTCCATTCCGCTGCGCCTGCGAGATTTGTTACTTCGGCACTGTCAAAGAAGTCTTCAACAATCTGGCCCGGCAGATTGGCAGCTATGTCAACTACCTCGTCCGCTATCTTGTCGCTTACCGCGTATGGATCCAAACCCATCCGCGCCACCGTTTGGCAGAAAGCTTGCTCTTCAGTGTCGGCCCGCGCGATTGCTGCCCACTCCTCGGCCAGCGCTGTCTTAGGTAGTCCTTCCTCTGCTAGCCGCTCAAGGACGTGGTTAACGACCCTCGCAAGACTGTTCTGCATCTCGTCGGCCCGAACTATTTCGTGTCCACTGGATGCGAAACGTATAACTGCCAGGCTGCGATCGTGATCTGACGCCCACGCTATGCGGCTGACGGCGCCTTCCGCTACCAGCGTTAGATTAGGCCACGCCATACCATCGCCAGCGCCCCGCAGGTTGTGTTGAGCTAGCCAGGCGTAACTTCGGACATTCGGCCACGTCCAATAACGAGTCTCACTAGCCGAAGGGCGAATGTGAAAGTTAAGTACCCACCAATTCGATGCTATCCATTGCGCGAGCGGATACAGTGATCCGTAAACTGAGCGCCGGAGCGTTCCATCAGCAGTCTCCGCTTGCGTTACACATCTGCCGCCAACCCAAATTTCATATCTTGCCCACGTTGCGGCAAGTTCAGGTGTAACGACCCCAGGTGCTTCTAGCCATTCAATGCGAACGTCGAAAGTTGCATTCATTGCAGCCAGCTAGGTGCTTCATAGTCTTCAATTGGATACCCTTTATACTGGCCGAGCCCAGAATTGCTGAGGCGCGCCTCATATACTTGACTTCCAACTCGCCGCCAGGCATAGCGAGGGAAATCTCCGTCTAGAGCGGCGCTCACAGTTCCCTCCCGGACTGCCAATCTGAGCCATTCGAGAACCTCATCGAAATTCAAGTCTCTAGGGCAAGCGGACGCATCGCTTCTTAGATTCCCAGGACCAGCGTTAGTTAGATAATCCTTATGCTCGGAACTAATTATATACGTTACCTTCTCGGCCATTGCAGCGAGGTCGATATGCGACCCTGGCTCAAGCCGCTCTTCCTTGCGTGGCCGTCGGCGACGGGCCGCTCGCATCGGTACCCTCCCACTAGGCTCGACATCCTTGCATCGCTCTCGCAGCTACAGCGTAGCCGCCAGAACGCGGGCCAGTTGATGTTGTTTCCCGCAGGACGCTGGCTGAGGCGAGCGGGTAGGGCGGCTGGCGGCTGGCCTAGTGCCGTGCCCGGAGGGTAAGCGCTGGCGCCCGGTCAGATGTCTCACTCGCCAGCTAAGAAATCGGCGGTGGCTGCCGGGAGCCGGGAGCGGCCTAGCCGTCGTCTACCACGATGCCCAGGGCGTCGGCCAGGACGGGGGCGATGGTGGCGAGCTGGCCGGAGCTGATGATGGCGCCGCGCAGGGGGCCGGGGCCGACGATCAGGCCGAGTTCCGAGCCGCGCAGGTCCACCCGGTCCAGGCTGGTCTTGCTGAAGTCCACGCCGGTCAGCCGGGAGCCGGCAAACACCGTCCTGGTGAGCCTGGCGCCACCGAAGTCCACGTCACTGAGCAGGCAGTCGGTGAACGTCACGTCGGTCAGGTCGCAGTCGCGGAAGTTCACCGAGTCGAGCTTGCAGCCGGCGAAGACGACCCGGGTCAGCCGGGCGCTGAACGCCTGGACCCCGGACACCAGGCCGCCCAGGAACGTGGCGTCCTTCCACTCCGTCTCGGCCAGGTCGGGCAGTGTCATCCGCACGTCCTTCAGCCACACGTCGCTGAACCTGGACCGGCGGAACCGGCCGCCCTGCAGTGACACCCGGGTGAACGCGCACTCGAGGAACCGCGCGCTGGACGCGTTCTCGTTCTCGAAGCTGACCTGATCGAAGTGGACGGTGTCGTAGTCCCCGCCGTCCACCAGCCCGCCCTCGTGACCGGTGAGGTGGGCACCGTAGGGCAGGCTGGCGATGTCGGCAGGCCATCCGGCGGCGGCTCGGCTCATGGGGAGAGCCAATCACTGTTCGCGTGACAGTGGACGCATTGTCGGCCGCTTCCCGCAGCATCCCAGGTAGACGCCCGAGCCCGGTGGCGTCGATGTGCCGTCGACCGCCACCCGGTGGTGTCCATGTGCCATCGACACCAGTCGATGTGCCGTCGACCGCCACCCGGTGGTGTCCATGTGCCATCGACACCACTGGCCAGGTGGGAGCCGTTGTCTTCCCGCCGAGTCTAATTCGCGAATTTTCTTTATAAAAAAGAAATTTGACCGTTTTGCTACCTTACGTTGCCGCTAGGCCGATCTACCTGCGGATATCTACGGAATGTTAATGAATGCGGTGGATTACATGTGACCTGTGGGGAATGGGGGCAGGCGATGAAATTGCTGGAAAGGCGGTCCCCCGTGAAGAAGTACGTCCTCTCCGGAGCGGCCGTGGCGGCGGTCATCACCGCGGCCGCGCTCGCCCTCCCCGCGGCGCAAGCGGGCGCGCAGACCCCGTCGGTCCGGGCTAGCCGCACCGCGGCGCAGTGCCCCTGGCTCAACACGCACCAGTCCGTCGCCCGGCGGGTCGCCGAGGTGATGAGCCACATGACCACCCCAGACAAGATCACCATGGTGGAAGGGCAGGGCACGACTCAGGCCTATGTCTTCTTCATGGCGGCCCAGCCCAAGCTCTGCATCCCGGCCATGGGCCTGGAGGACGGCCCGGTCGGCGTGGGTGACGGCCTGACCAACGTGACTCAGCTCCCGTCCGCCGTGTCCCTGGCCGCCACCTGGGATCCGTCGCTCGCCAACCAGTACGGCCGGGTCGTCGGGGCCGAGGAGGCGGGCAAGGGAGCGAGCGTCGACCTCGGGCCCACGATCAACATCGACCGGGACCCGCGCTGGGGGCGGTCGTTCGAGGCCTACACCGAGGACCCGTTCCTCAACTCGGCCCTCGCCACCAGTGACATCGGCGGCGTGCAGAGCCAGCGTGTGCTGGACCAGGTCAAGCACTATGACGCCTACAACCAGGAGACGAACCGCAACACCTCGCTGGACGACGAGATCATCAGCGACCGGACACTGCACGAGATCTACATGCCGGGCTTCCAGTCCGCGATCCAGCAGGCCGGTGCGGCCTCGGTGATGTGCGCCTACTCCTCGATCCACGGCAGCTTCGCCTGCCAGGACCCCAACATCGAGAACACCGTGCTCCGCGATCAGTGGGGCTTCCAGGGGTTCATGACCTCGGACTTCGGCGCCATCCACGACACGACGGCGGCGGCGGACGGCACGGACATGGAGCAGCCGTTCAACTCCAACTTCGGCCAGCCGCTGCTGCAGGCGGTGCGGGACGGCACGATCTCGATCGCGGTGCTGAACACGATGGTGGACCGGATCCTGACCGAGATGTTCCGGTTCAACCTGCTGAGCAACCCGCGCACCGGTTCCACCAGCACGCCGGTCACCACCCCGGCCCACGTGGCGCTGGGTAACACGGTCGCCGAGGACGGCACCACGCTGCTCAAGAACGGCAGTTCGGTGCTGCCCCTGCCGGCCAGCAACGGCGGCAGCGTCGCGGTGATCGGCCCCGCGGCCTCGGCCTCGCCCAGCTACACCGGCGGCGGCAGCGCCTTCGTGACCGCGGGCTCGGAAACCAGCCCGCTGCAGGGCATCACGGCCGCCGCGGGCAGCGGTACGACGGTCAGCTACACCCAGGGCCTGCCGGCCGACACCGCGCTGCCGGCGATCCCGTCCAGCAGCCTGGTCCCGGCCTACGCGCCCACCCCGTTCGGCGGCAGCTATACCGGGACGCTGACCGCGCCGGAGACCGGCACCTACGTGCTCGCGCTCACCAACGACTGCGGCTGCTTCACCCCCACCTACCTCAAGCTGGACGGCAAGACGCTGCTCGACGTGCCGAGCACGCCGCCGGTGCACACCTACTCCGTCGCGGTGAACCTGAAGGCCGGGCAGAGCTACCGGCTGGTGGTCAGCGGCGACTCCGACGCGCTCCTTTGGGGCACGCCGTCCGATCTCGCGCCGGGGATCGCCCAGGCCGTGACCGCGGCCAAGAAGGCCTCGACCGCCGTGGTCGTGGTCAGCGACGACACCGAGACCGAGTCGGCCGACCGGCTCAGCCTCAGCCTGCCCTCCGCCCAGGACGAGCTGATCTCGGCCGTCGCGGCGGCCAACCCGCACACCGTGGTCGTGGTCAACGCCGGGGCCCCGATCGCCATGCCGTGGCTGAACCAGGCGGCCGCCGTGCTGGACGCCTGGTACCCGGGCCAGACCAGCGGCACCGCGCTGGCCAGTGTGCTGTTCGGCAGCGTCGATCCGAGCGGCCACCTGCCGGTCACGTTCCCGGCGAGCCTGTCGCAGATGCCCACGTCGGCGAAGTCCCGCTTCCCCGGGGTGAACGGCAAGGTGCAGTACTCCGAGGGGCTCGACGTCGGGTACCGCTGGTATGACGCCAACAGCGCCCAGCCGCTGTTCCCGTTCGGCTATGGCCTGTCGTACACGACCTTCGCCTACAGCGGCCTGCACCTGTCTGCGGCCCGGGTCAGCGGGGTCTCCACGGAGCACGTCACGGCGACGGTCACCAACACCGGCAGCGTGGCGGGCAGCGACGTCGCCCAGCTCTACCTGGGCGACCCGGCCGGGGCGGGCGAACCGCCGCGCCAGCTCGTGGGGTTCCAGCGGGTCACCCTCGGTCCGGGGCAGTCCACCCAGGTGACGTTCGATGTCACACCGCGGGACACCTGGTGGTGGGACCAGCCGGCCGGTGGCTGGAACCAGACCGCGGGCACCTACCAGGTCTCCGTCGGTGACTCCTCCGCCACGGCCAACCTGCCGCTGCAGGGGTCGTACACCATGACCGCGACCCCGGGCGCCCGCCAGGCCGTGGTCACCGCTCCGGCGCGGACCGGTGCCGGGAAGCAGATCGCCGTCCAGGTGAAGCTGACCGCCTCCGGCGACGAGACGCTGCACAACGTGAAGTTCTCGCTGCGGGCGCCGCAGGGCTGGACGGTGACCCCGGTCGGCTCCCCGGTGTTCGCGACGGTCGCCCCCGATGAGGCGCCGGTCGTCACGTTCAACGTCACGGTTCCGTCCTGGGCACCGGCCGAGAGCCCGGTGCTGTACGCCACGGTCGGCCTCGGCGGCCAGGCGCAGCGCCAGGACGGTGCGACGGTCACCGTCACCGGGTAGGACCGGCATCGGTCAAGGCCGCCCCGGCGGGGGTTCCCGCCGGGGCGGCTTCAGCCCGCCTTAGGGCCTAAGACGGGGGCAGGGCAGCAGATAAGGCATCTGCCCGATGCGGGGCGGGGGGTCTTACGGCGAACCTCAAGGTGTGGGTGCAGAGGCAGCCCACAACGAGGGGAGAAGCCATGAACCCGAGTGTGATCCAGAGTCTGGTGCAGGCGCACAACCGGGACCTGCACCGACAGGCGGCGGCAGCGCGGCGGATCCGGATGCCGCGCCGGGCCCGCCGCAACGGTGTGACCGCTCCGTCCGCGCGCTGAGGCAGGTGCCGCATGGTCATGATGCAGACCCTGGCGCCCGCTCCCAGCGGTGCCGAGTTTCCCTGTTTTACCGACCCGGACCTGTTCTTCGCCGAGTCGCCGGCCGACATCGCCCGCGCCAAGCAGCTCTGCCTGGGCTGCCCCGCGATGGAGGCATGCCTGGCCGGCGCGCTCGACCGCGGCGAGCCGTGGGGAGTCTGGGGCGGCGAGCTGGTCATGCGCGGCACGGTCGTGGCTAGCAAGCGGGGCCGGGGACGGCCCCGCGGGTCGAAAGCCCGGCGGGATCGTCAGCCGGCCGCTTGCTGACATGGTTGCCGTGGCAGGCAGGAGACGGTCGGCCGGCAACGCAGCCGTGCCGCCCGGTGGCACCGGGGCCGTGCCACCGGGCGAACCCACGCGGGTGACCAGCCCGGTGTTCGTCGGCCGGCGTGCGGAGCTGGCCTGGCTGGCCGGCGGGCTCGCCCGGGTGCACGGCGGAAGCCCGGCCGCCCTGCTCATCGGCGGCGACGCGGGGATCGGCAAGTCGCGGCTGGTTCGTGAGTTCGCCATGGCGGCAGGCCCGGCGGCGCGGGTGCTGATCGGGCGCTGCCCCGAACTCGGCGCGGTGGGCCTGCCCTACGCGCCGTTCACCGCCGTCCTCAGGCTCCTGGTCCGCGACCCGGCGGCGGCCAGGCTGGTCTGTCCGCCCGGCAGCGAGCTGACCAGGCTGCTGCCCGAGCTGGGCGACCCGGGTGACCGCAGCGGAGAGGTGGCGCCACGCGAAGCCAGAGCGCGGCTGTTCGTCCAGATGCTCTCGCTGCTCGAGCAGCTCGGCAGCCAGCGGCCGGTCGTGCTGGTCATCGAGGACGCGCACTGGGCCGACGAGTCCACCAGGAACCTGATCTCCTTCCTGATCGACAACCAGCGGGGCATGCACGGCGTGATGATCGTCGTCACCTACCGGTCAGACGAGCTGCACCGCAGCCATCCGCTCGGGTCGCTGCTGGCCGGTCTCGGCAAGCTCGGCTGGGTGCAGCGCACCGAGCTGGACGGGCTCAGCCGCGACGAGTCCACCGAGCTGACGGCCCGCATCCTGGGCGGCCAGCCGGTGCCCTCGTTCATCGAGCGGATCCGCCGGCGGGCCAGGGGCAACCCCCTGTTCACCGAGGAGCTGCTGCGCGGCGACCGTGCGCCGGCGGCCACCCCGCGCGACCTCATGCTCGCCGCGATCCGCCGGCTCCCCGAGCAGACCCAGGACGTGCTGCAGGCGGCGAGCGTCGGCGGTCAGCGGACCAGCCGCGCGCTGCTCGCGGCCGTCACCGGGCTTGACAGCGACGAGCTGGCCGCCACCCTGCGGCCCGCCGAAGCCGCCGGTGTGCTCAGCGTGTGCCAGGATCCCGCGGCCGTGCGCGACTGCGTCTTCCGGCACGCGCTGATCGGGGAGGCGCTGCACCAGGATCTGCTGCCCTGCGAGCACACCGCGCTGCACCGCCGGTTCGCCACCGTCCTGCAGGCGGACCCGTCCCTGGTCCCGGCGGGGAGCGCGGCCATCGAGCGGGCGGAGCACTGGCAGCACGCCCACGACCCGGCCCGTGCGCTCGGCAGCGCCTGGCAGGCCGCGGCCGAGGCCGGCCGTGCGCTGGGCAGCGCAGAGCGCCTCGCCATGCTGGTCAGGGTGCTCGAACTGTGGGGGAGCGTCCCGGATGCCTGGCGGCTGACCGGCACCGGCCACACCGACGTGCTGCGGCAGGCGGCGCAGGCCGCCGACGCCGCCGGGGAAACCCAGCTCAGCAGCACCCTGGCGGCCGCGGCCAGCGCCGAGGACTTCGTGGATATAACCCCGCAGCGAGCTGCGCGGCTCCTGGGCCGTCACGACCGCACCCCATCGGGTGCGGACCACGCCCCCCGCTGACCGGCCCGGACCGGCGGGCGTGCGGCGGCGCGGTGACCGCGCAGCCGTCCGGGGAGCTTTGCACCTGGGCAGTCAACAGGACTTCCGGGCTCACGGCGCCCTGTTGCCGGGCGCTCTTACGTTCGGCACGGCTGAGCGCGGGTGCGGGGAAGGGTGGCAGGCGGCTGGCGGGGTTCGGGGCACAAGCCAGCCGCCTGCCTGGTTATTTGATATGGAGCGTCAGCCCTGCGGGCAGCACGACCTGGCTGCGCGAGAAGACCCCGTTGATGTAATCGGACCCTGGGCCGGTAAACATGCCGTTGGCGTTCTTTTCGGCGGTGAGCCTGACGATCGCCTCCGAGTCCGTACCCAGATGCTGCACCAGGGTGTGCAGTGACGCCGGGTCCGGCTGCTGTGCCTGGCCGGTCTGCCAGGAGAAGTCGCGCCACACCCCGGCCCCGGCGGCATCCTGTCGCAAGGGAAGTGTCGAGAGAGTTCTCTTGACAGATACTTGTCGAGACTTCATTATCGAGATATGGCTCTTGACGACGTGACCCAAGGTGAGCCCGGCCCGGCCGATGCCGACCCGGACGAGCGGCTGCCGCTGCGGCACCTCACCGATGCCCGGACCATGCGCGCCCTGTCCCATCCCGTGCGGATCGCCCTGCTCGAGCAGCTGACCATCGGCGGCGCGATGACCGCTACGGAGGTCGGGGAGCGCATCGGTGAGTCGCCCACCACCTGCTCGTTCCACCTCCGCCAGCTAGCGAAATACGGCTGGGTGGAAGAGGCCGGCGGCGGCAAGGGCCGCGCCCGGCCGTGGCGGATGGCCTCCATCGGTTTCCGTACCTCGTCCACGCACGACGACCCGGATACCGACATCGCGGCGAGCGCCCTGCTCCGCCTGTTCCGTGAGCGCCAGCTCGCCAGGTACGAGACCTGGATGGGGACCAGGGGGTCCTACCCGCGAGTCTGGCAGGACGCCGTCTCCGACAGCGAGTACATCTTCTACCTGACCCCGGACGAACTGCGCGAGCTGAACGACACGCTGCACGCCACGATCGTGTCCCGGCTCGACGAGAAGCGCCTGACCGACCCATCCCAGCGCCCACCCGGCTCGCTGCCGATCGAAGTCCTCACGTTCGGCTACCCGATCGAACCCCCCAGCGCGGCCACCGACGGCACTCCCTCCGGGGAAGACCCCGGCCGTCGCGACCGGCGACCTTCCAGCGAATGACACCAGGCTGCCGGGCCGCACCCCGGCCGGCTGAGAAACAAGGAGACAGAGATCATGACGTTCGGTGTTAACCACGAGCACGTCAGCTACCAGATGCGGACCGTCCAGGGCCAGGTCGCCCGGTGCCAGGGCCGGTCATCGCGGCAGGACGTGGCCGGCGGCCGCACCCGGGCCCGGGGGCACCTGCCCCGGCTGCGCAGCCGGGTCGGCTTCACCCTGGTCGCCGCGGGGCTGCGGCTGCTGCCAGTGGAGGGGTCGCACCAGCACGGCTGAAGCTCCGGCCATGGAACCCGTTTCTGTCAGGCGCTCAGCCCGGGAGGCGTGATGTCTCCCGCCGGAGCGACGATGCCGTCGATGTAGGTGACCGAATTGGTAGGAAGCGCGGGTACCCGGGGGCCGGGGAGCACGATTCCGGCGAGGTTCAGCGGGTCGGCTCCGGAGACCGTGACCCGCTCCCCGGAAGGCTTGATCTTCCGCACCGAGCGGAGCGCATCGACCGCCTCGGGCAGCGCGAACTGCTCGCCGCTGAACCCGTTGACGAACCTGCCGCCGCGCAGCGTGCCCCGCGCTTCCATCCGCCGCATCGCCCAGAGCAGGTCCCGCCAGCTCACCGCGATGTTCTCCCTGGTCATCAGATCCCGGAAGATGACCCCCCAGCGGGCCACCAGCTGCTCGGCGACCGCCTCGGCCAGCTCGTCGGGGTCCTCGGCGGCCAGGGCGCCGGGCAGCAGCGACCAGCGGCCAGCCGACCCCGTGGCCAGGCCGCGTCCGGCCCGGCGCAGCCTGCGGCCCCGCGCGGCGCTGGCCGCACGGCGGCCGAGCAGCGACCGGATCGCCCTGAAGCCGTCGGCCGTGACCAGGCCGCGGGCCACCCCATCCCACAGCGCCTCTTCCACCTCACCGGGCAGCCGCCCGGTCAGCGCGGCGATGTCCGGCTGGAACAGTGCCCCCCGTTCGGCCAGCGCGTCGAGCACGTCGCGGGTGCGTCCGGGGCCAGGCTGGGCCGGCTGCCGGTCGCCGCGCGCCGCGGTGAGCAGCCAGGGCAGGTCGTCGCGGACCACCAGGGTGATCGGGGTCGCACGGGACGGGGTCAGCCCGCCGCGCCGGGGCACGGCATCGGGGTCGGTGCTGCGGATCGACAGCCTCCCCCAGGCGACCGCGCCGGACAGGCAGGTCTCGTCCAGCCACTCGGTGCGGTAGCCCTCAACCCTGGCGGCCAGGATGGACTCCCAGGCACCGGCGGCCAGCTCGAAACCCTGCAACTGCTCGACCGCAGGCAGCACGCCGAACCGGCCCTCCAGCCTGCTGCCAGGCGCGACGTGCTGCCAGCGGAGCAGGAAACGCATGAAGTCCCGCGCGTTGACCGGCTCGATCTCCCGGCGCTTGCGCTCCCTGGTGTAGGCGTGGATCCTGGCTAGCACCCGGCGGGCACAGTACTCGTCCGGGCTGCCGGTGGCGGTGAAGTGCCCCTGCAGCGCGAAGCCCTCGGTCTCGAGCCGCACCAGGGCGCGCAGCACGTCCGAGCCGCCCAGGCAGGTCGCGTGCGACAGGTCGGCCACCGTGGACGGCCCGAGGTACTCCAGGTGGCCACGGAGCATGGTGGCGGCCACCTCGTCGGGCTCGATCTCCCCGGCGGTGACCGGGGAGGGGTGGTCGGGGGTCACCCTCGCTCCCGGGAACAGTGCCTCCAGACTGGGCCTGCGCTCGACCGCACACCACAGGCCGCCGCCCGGCGCGTGCAGGGTGACCGCCCGGCCGGCCGACACGAGCTGGGTGAACAAGGGCTCCCACTGCGCCTCGGGACGGTGGCCGAGAACGGTCATCAGCAGGTCGTGCAGCTCATCGACGTCGCGTACAACGGGGCTGACCTGGTCACGCACCAGCGCGATCGCGCTGGGGTCGAGGCTGGCCAGGTCGCGCGCCTCCACCGGCAGGCCGCGGCGCAGCGTTATCTGCCTGCTGCGGCGCTCTTCGAGCGGGGCGTCGTCCAGGTAGGTGAAGGGCCGGCCGTTCAGGATCTCGTGGGCCAGCACCGAAGGCTCGGTGGTGTCCCGCACGACGACATTGACCGTGCCCGACTCGATCTTGGTCACCAGCTCCCTGAGGCCGTCGATGTCCATCGCCTCGTGCAGGCAGTCCGCGAGCGTCTGGCGGACCAGCGGGTGGTCGGGGATCTCGATCGGGCCGGGGGCGACGTTCTCCTGGCAGGCGGCCAGCGTGGGGAACACCGCGGCCATCAGGTCGTCGGCCTCCATCCGCTGGATGGCCGGCGGGTTCTTCTTGCCGCCGCGCATCCGCAGCACGGTCAGCGAGGTGTTGAGGTTCCACCGCCAGCGCGCCTGGAACATCGGTGAGGTGAGCACCGCCTGCCTGACCACGGTCTCCACGGTCTTGGAGGCGAGGAACTTGGGCACCCGCTCCAGCGGGAAGCTGTGCTGCGGCCCGAGCGAGAGCAGGATCGCGTCGTCGCTCGCCGCGGCCTGCAGCTCGAAGTCGAACGTCACACAGAACCGTTTGCGCAGAGCCAGGCCGAGCGCGCGGTTCAGCCTGGCCCCGTAGGGCACGTGCCCGACGAGCTGCATGCCGCCGCTGGGGTCGAAGAACCGCTCCAGCACGATCGTGTCCATGGTCGGCAGCGTGCCCAGCTCGGCCAGGCCGGTCGCCAGGTAGCGCACGATGGTCTCGGCCGCGACCGGGCCGATGCCACTCTCCGACTGGAGCCAGCGAGTGGTCTCGGCCTGATTGTCCGCGCCTTCAGCGCGGTGGGCTGGCGCCAGCCGTTCGGCGATCTTCTGGCGGAGCTTGGAGACCTCGTCGGAGAGCTCGACGGTGCGGCCCGGCGACTCGCCCAGCCAGAACGGGGCGGAGGGAGGCGCGCCATGGGCGTCCACCACCCGGACGACGCCCGGCTCCACCTTGCGGATGCGCCAGGACGTGGTGCCGAGCAGGAACACGTCGCCGGCCTGGCTCTCGATGGCCCAGTCCTCGTTCACCGTGCCGACCGGGGTCTCGTCCGGCTCGGCCAGCACCCGGTAGTCGCCCAGCTCGGGGATGGCCCCGCCGGAGGTGAGCGCCGCCAGCCGGGCCCCGCGCCTGGCCTTGAGCTGCCCGTTCACCTGGTCGCGGTGCAGGTAGGCGGCCCGGCGGCCGCGGCCGGTGCGGATGCCCTCGGACATCAGCTCGATGACCTCGTCGAAGTCCTCGCGGGGCAGGCCGGCATAAGGCGCCGCGCCGGTGATCAGCTCGAACAGGCCGTCCTCGGACCAGTCCTGCGCCGCGCACTCGGCCACCACCTGCTGGGCCACGATGTCCAGCGGCCGGGCGGGGACCAGGATCGCGTCCAGCCTGCCTGCCTTGACCCCGTGCAGCAGGGCGGCGCACTCGACCAGCTCGTCCCTGGTGGTCGGGTAGAGCCGGCCGGTGGGTATCCCGCTGAGGGTGTGGTTGGACCGGCCCACCCGCTGCAGGAACGTGGCGAAGCTGCGCGGCGAGCCGATCTGGCAGACGAGCTCGACCGGGCCGACGTCGATGCCCAGCTCCAGTGAGGCTGTGGCCACCAGCGCCCGCAGGTCACCGGCCCGCAGCCGGGCCTCGACCCGTTGCCGCCGGTCGGCCGACAGGCTGCCGTGGTGCGCGGCGACTTGGTCCTCACCCAGTCGCTCGCCGAGCTGATGGGCCACCCGCTCGGACATCCGCCGGGTGTTCACGAACACCAGCGTGGTCCGCCGTTGCTGCACCTGCGCCGCGATGAGATCGAGGATCTGGGCCATCTGGTCGGACGACGCGACGGCTTCCAGCTCGTCGTCGGGGAGCTGGAGGGCGAGGTCGAGCTCGCGCCGGTGGCCGGAGTCCACGATCGCGCAAAGCGGCGACCCGTCCGGGGCTGACCGCTCGGGGCCGCTGCCGACCAGGAGCCGGGCGATGATCTCGATCGGGCGCTGGGTGGCGGACAGCCCGACCCGCTGGAGGCGGCCGTCGGTCAGGTGGTCGAGCCGCTCCAGCGTCACTGACAGGTGCGATCCCCGTTTGTTGCCGGCCACGGCGTGGATCTCGTCCACGATGACCGTACGGACGGAGCGCAGCATCTCCCGGCTGCGCTCCGAGGTCACCATCAGGTACAGCGACTCCGGGGTGGTGACGAGGAAGTCGGGCGGGTGCCGCAGCATCGCGGCGCGCTGGGCCGCGGCTGTGTCGCCGGTCCTGACCGCCACCCGGATGCTGGGGACGGGAAGGCCCAGCTCGGTGGCGACCTCGCCGATCTCCCGCAGCGGCGCGTCCAGGTTCTGCTGGATGTCGACGGCCAGCGCCTTGAGCGGGGAGACGTACACGACCTGGGGGCCGGCCGGCGGGGCCTTCTCCTTCGGCCCCTTCGGCGCGGGGGCGGGCAGGCCGTCGAGGGTGAGCTGGCTGGGGCCGGCTGGCCCGGCGTCGGCCCGCGCCGCCTCGCGGCAGAGGCGGTCGATACAGACCAGGAAGGCAGCGAGCGTCTTACCTGAGCCGGTCGGCGCGGCGATCAGCGTGTGATTGCCAGCCGCGATCTCGCACCAGCCACCGGCCTGGGGAGCGGTCGGCCCATCGGGGAACCGGCGCTCGAACCAGGTACGGACGGCAGGGTGGAACGACTCCAGCACGCCGTCAACCTACCTCCACCCCCTGACATTTTGGTCAGCTCAGTTCGAACCGGGGTCCGCATCAGCCTCCGGGGTGGTGGTCTCCTCGGCGGGTTCGGAGGTCTCGGGTGCCGCTTCGGAGGCCTCGGCTACGGGCTCGGCGGGCTTTGCCACGGGCTCGGGGGCCTCGGCTACGGGCTCGGGGGCCTCGGCCACGGGCTCGGCGGGCTCTGCTGACTCGGGGGCTTCTGCCGTCTCAGGTGCCGCTGCCGTCTCGGGCGCCAGCGGCGTCACGCCGGTCAGGTCCACCAGCAGGGAGTTGAGGTGGTCGACGAACGTGGCCGGGTCGTCGACGCGTGCGCCAAGCGTGAGGACCGCCTGGTTGTACAGGACGTGCGCCCAGTCGCTGAGGCGCGGGTCGTCCTGGTGCTCGTTGAGCCGCTTCACCAGGGGGTGGTCCGGGTTGATTTCGAGCACGGGCTGGCTGGGCACGCCCGATCCGCGCATCCGGCGGGCCAGGTTCACGTCGATGTCCGCCTCGTTGGCCACGATGCAGGCCGGTGAGGTGGTGAGGCGGTTGGTCACCCGCACGTCCCAGGCCTGGCCGGACAGATGGGCCTTCAGCTTGCCCAGCAGGCCGGCGTACTCGGTGCTCGCCTTCTCCTTGGCCGCGTGTTCGGCCTCGTCCTCCAGGTCGGCGAGGTCGGAGGAACCCTGGGCGACCGACTGGAGCCGCTTGCCGTCGAACTCCTGCAGGCTGCTGACCACCCAGTTGTCCACCGGGTGCCCGAGGAGCAGCACCTCCAGGCCCTTGGCACGGAACGCCTCCAGGTGCGGGCTGGTCTTCGCGGCGGCGAGGGTGGGCGCGACCAGATAGTAGATCTTGTCCTGGCCCTCCTTCATCCGGCCCACGTAGTCGGCGAACGAGACGTCCTCGTCGTCCGAGCCGGACTTGGTCGAGGTGAACCGCAGCAGCTTGGCGATCTCGTCGCGGTTGGAATAGTCGTCGGCCACGCCTTCCTTCAGCGCGGTGCCGAACTCCTTCCAGAACGTCGCGTACTTCTCCGGCTCCTTCTCCGCCATGTCCGCGAGCATCCTGAGCGTCTTCTTGACCGCGTTGGTCTTGATGTTGTCGACCACCCGGCTGCTTTGCAGTATCTCCCTGGAGACGTTCAGCGGCAGGTCGGCGGAGTCGATCACGCCACGGATGAACCGCAGGTAGGTCGGCATGAGCTGGCCGGTGTCCTCGAGGATGAATACCCGGCGGACGTGCAGCCTTATGCCGTGCCGGGACTCCGGTACCCACAGGTCGTACGGAGCGCGGGCCGGGACGAACAGCAGCATCGTGTACTCATAGGTCCCCTCGATCTTGCTGTGCAGGTAACCGAGCGGGTCGCCGAAGTCGCTGCTGATGTGCTTGTAGAAGTCGTTGTAGTCGGTCTCGGTGAGCTCGTTCTTCGGCCGGGCCCACAGCGCCGAGCCCTGGTTGACGGTGACGTCCTCGGGCGGCGTCTCGGCATCCTTGTCGTCGGCGTCGGCGTCGGCGTCGATGGTTGGCGTCTTCTCGCCGGGCATCCGGATCGGCAGGCTGATGTGGTCGGAGTACTTCTGGATGATCGAGCGCAGCCGCCAGCCGTTCAGCAGCTCGTCTTCGCCCTCGCGGAGCTGGAGCATGACCGTGGTGCCCCGCTCCGGGCGCTCGATCGTCTCGAGCGTGTACTCGCCCTTGCCGTCGGACTCCCAGCGGACGCCCTCGCTGGCGGGCAGGCCGTAGCGGCGGGTGGTCAGCACCACGCGCTCGGACACGATGAACGAGGAGTAGAAGCCGACCCCGAACTGGCCGATCAGCGTGGCGTCCTTGCGCTGGTCGCCGGTCAGCGCGTGCAGGAACTCGCGGGTGCCGGACTTGGCGATCGTGCCGATGTTGTCGATCACCTCTTGCCGGCTCATGCCGATGCCGTTGTCGCTGACGGTGATCGTGCCGGCGTCAGCGTCGAAGCTGACCCGCATCTGCAGCGGGGCGTCGTCGCCGTCCCCGTCGTCGGGCAGGCCGGGCTGGGAGAGCTGCTCCAACCGCAGCCGGTCGATCGCGTCGGAGGCGTTGGAGATCAGCTCGCGCAGGAATATCTCTTTGTTGCTGTAGAGCGAGTTGACCATCAGGTCCAGGATCTGGACCACCTCGGCCTGGAAGCTGTGACTTTCCTGGTTCGTCTGCGCACTCATCGGAGCTACTCGTCCCCTGGAAGGCTGTCGTCCGGGCTCGCCGGGATCTGTCGTCCTGGCTGTCCGGGGTTCGGTCATGGACAATTGGCCGGCCTGGCCGCCTATAGATTAATCGGTCGGGCTACCGGGTCAATCGCCCAAACCCCCTGGAGATTGCTCATCTGCCGCGTCCGGTGTGGTGGCAACTCCGGCACCATTCCCAGCAGCATCAGGGATCACAGTCCACGAGCCGCCCGGGGGCCGCACCCAGGTGCGGTCGAGGTCCTGGACCGAGGGGCAGCCAGTCAGCGCCAGCACGACGCGCAGCTCACGGCGCAGGATCTGCACGGCGCGGCGTGCGCCCGCCTCCCCGGCCGCGCCGAGCCCGTAGGCGAGCGCGCGCCCGGCCAGGCAAGCACGTGCCCCGAGGGCCAGCGCCTTGACGATGTCGGCACCGCGCCGGACGCCGCTGTCGAAGTAGACCTCGGCGTCGCCCGCGACGGCGTCGGCGACCGTGGGCAGCGCCCTGATGGCCGCCGGTGCGCCGTCGAGCTGGCGCCCGCCGTGATTGGACACGATGACCGCCTCGGCGCCCAGGCGCACGGCCTGGCGGGCATCCCCGGGGTGCAAGATCCCCTTGACCACCAGCCGCCCGTTCCAGCGCTCCCGGAACCAGCCGATGTCGTCCCAGGTCGCGGACGGGTCGAACTGCCGGTTGGTCTGGGAGCTCAGCGTCGTGGCGGTCAGCCCGCCCTCGCCGGGCATGTTCCCCCAGCGGATCCGCGGGTTCCGGACGAAGCTGGCCGACCAGCCTGGGTGCAGCGCGCCGCCGGCCAGCGCGCGGAGGGTCACCCTGGGCGGGATGCTGAAGCCGTTGCGGCGGTCCCGGTCGCGGTTGCTCGAACACGGCACGTCGAGGGTCAGCACCAGGACGGACATGCCGGCTGCCTGGGCGCGCCGCAGCATGTCGGCCACCAGCCCACGGTCGCGCCAGATGTACATCTGGAACCACAGCGGCCCGGCCGCCGCCGCGGCCACCTCCTCGATCGGGCAGGACGCCATGGCCGCGAGCACGCTGACCGACCCAGCCTCGTGCATCACCCGGGCTATCGCGACCTCGGCGGCCGGGTGCATCAGGCCGGTCAGCCCCATCGGGGCGCTCAGCAGCGGCAGCGCGACCGGCTGGCCGAGCACGGTGGTGGCCGTGTCGACGGCTGAGACGTCGACGAGAACTCTGGGGCGCAGCTCGGTGGCGCGAAGCTCGGCGTTGTTGCGCCGAAGGGTCAGCTCGTCACCAGCCCCGCCGTCGACGTAGTCGAAGGCCACGCGGGGTACCCGCCGCTTGGCGATCGCCCTGAGCTCGGCGATAGTGCCTGCCCGCGCGACCTGACCCTCCGGGGACATCCGCGCCCGCACCCGTTCGGGCAGCGCGCGGACATCCGCACTCAGCTGGCTGACGAGCAACTCCGCGAAATCGTTCATGCCGGAACGCTATCTCCGGACGGGTGGCCGGATGCGGTCCGGCTAGACGGCTGAGGTATCTGTGTGGTGCTCCGGTAGGGCCAGGGCGGCCCGGACCCGGCGCGATGTAGACGCAGCCGCTGCGGCCTCCTTGGCGAACGTGGTGTCTTCGTCGTGCCAGCGCTGCCAGTCGCTTTCGTGCTCGGTGGTGAAGCCGCTGTTCTGCCGTGGGAAGATCAGCGGGTCTTCGCCGAGCAACCGCAGGAGGCGACGGTCGTTGGTGCGCCGGGCGGAGTTGAGAAGGGCGCGGCAATTGGGGCCAGCGAAGTTGTCTTCCGAGCGCAGGCTCGACAGGTTGTAGATGAAGCCGAAGAAGCGCCGATCGCGGTCACTGGTGTTGCTGGTGCCGGAGTGCAGCAGGTTGTGGTGGATCGCCACGACGTCTCCAGGCTCGGTGCGTATGAGTGCCTCGTCGGGCAGCGGGGTACGCAGCTCGTCGCCGGACAACAGTCTCGCCGTGCGGTGCGAGCTTGGGACCACGCGCAGCGGCCCAGCGGCGTCGGTCATCGGCTGGAACTTGGGCGGCGCTGTAGATGCCGCGCAGGTGCGCGTAGCCCTGCTCTGTGAATGCCAACACGTATGGCCTGGTAATCGCCTCATCGGAGACGACGGGGATCATGACCGGAGTCCGCAGGCGCGATACGCCTGGGCCAGCTTCCCGGCGGCGATGGCAGATGCCCGGTCAGCACCGTGGCTGAGCAGCTTCACTAGCTGTGCCCGGTCGTCGGCTATCTCGTGATAGCGGCCCTGGATGCCGGTCAGCCGGTCGACCACCACGTCCGCGACGGCGTTCTTGAGCCTGCCGTACTGGACGCCGTCGAAGCGCTCCTGGCTCTGCCCCCGGGTGGTCCCGGTCAGGCATTCCAAGATGGTCAGCAGGTTGTCCACGCCGGGGGCGAGCCCGGCGGCGAAGTCGACGGCCGGCTGGGAGTCGGTGACCGCACGCATGATGGCCTTACGCGCCTGGCCCGGCGGGTCGAGCAGCCCGATGGCATGGCCCGGCTGCCGCTCAGCCAGGCTCTTGCTCATCTTTGCTGTCGGGTCGTCTAGGCCCATGATCCGGCCCCCCGACTTGCGTATGAACACGTCAGGAACCTTGAAGGTGTTTCCGAACAGGGAGTTGAACCGCTTGGCGATGTCGCGGCTCATCTCGACGTGCTGCTTCTGGTCCTCACCGACTGGCACGTAGTCGGCGTCGTAGAGGAGGATGTCGCCAGCTTGCAGGGCCGGGTAGCACAGCAGCCCGGCCCCGACGCCGGCGTCCACGTCCGCGATCTTGCCCTTGGTCTTGAACTGGGTTGAGCGTTCCAGCCATGAGACCGGGGTCGCGCATGTCATGAGCCAGCCCAGCTCGGCGTGTTCATGCACATCGGACTGCACGAACAGTGTCGACCTCTCTGGGTCGATCCCGCAGGCGATGTAGAGCGCGAAGATTTCCTCTACGCGGGCGCGCAGGTTGGTGCCGGCAACAGCCTCGGGAATGGTAAGCGCGTGCAGGTCAGCAACAAATAGGAAGTTCTCGTACTGACTCTGGTTTTCCGCCCACAGGCTGATCGCGCCTATGTAGTTGCCGATGTGCAGGCGCCCAGTCGCGGTGATGCCGCTGAGAACGCGCTTCCTGCCTGGCGATGTCATGGTTCTCCTTCGTCAATGCCCAGTCGGCATTCACGTAGCTGAGGTCTGAGATTCGTCGGTTCGGAGAGCTTCGGCGATCTGCTCATCCGTCGCCCCGTTCTTGCGTGCGAGGTTCAGGTACGCCTCAACACAGGGGTCACAGCCCTCACGGCGCTTTCGGGACGCCATCGCCAGTGCATCTCGGACCACCTCGGCCGGGGCTTTCGCGCGGTACCAGGGCCTAGGCGGCTCCGGGGCTCACCAGGTCACCTCTCCTGTATCTCCTGACACCTTAACGATTCCTCCTTCGGTGACCAAGCCAGCGAATCCAGGCCCAGCGATCACGTATCCGGTTCCGCACTCGCGGGCCAGCGCTGGGCGTGACCGAGCAGCCCGCCGTGCTCGATGAGGAGGGAACGCCGACCAGCGCCAGCCATCCCCACGCCGGGCCTGCGTCGGGCACCAGAGCCACGTCTCCCGGTTCGACGTCGTCGAGATCTGCCTGGGTGCGCAGCACACGTAGCGGCCCGTGGCCGCCTGCTCTGGAAAGTATGATTTCCCGGCCCATCTTTATGGTGAGTCAATCACTACATCAGTAGACGGTGAAATTGCCTGCGAAACCATCGCCACGATGGAGTCCGCGACTTTCCCGGGATCGATGATCTCTGCCGGGTATTCTGGGTCTGGGGTGATGGTGGCTGCCTCCGGCACATAATCGCGTTCCCAGAGGATCGCCCCGTCATCGGTAACCCGGACGCTCGCGGGTTCCTCCGTATCCGGGTTAGT
>DASXMU010000317.1:0-12220 GCA_036495485.1 Streptosporangiaceae bacterium | reverse complement strand
GCCGGGCTAGCTGGCTGCCAGCGTCAGACTTGCACGAACTCGATGCCGGTCAGCTCGCAGAACACCCGCCAGTCGGCCGCGTGGTGGCCGAGGTTCATCACCTCATGATGTGGCCCGCCGGCCCGCAGCCAGCCATTCAGGCAGGCCTTCAGCCCGGACGCCGGCCGGAACTGGCCGTACGGCATCTCCAGGGCCGGCAGCTCGGCAGTATCCAGGTTCTCGCCCTCCGCCACCACCAGCCTGAAGCGCTCGCCCTCCAGGGACACCAGCGTCGCCAGCGTGGCGGGCCCGGGCTGGTACTGGAACAGGAACGTCGGCGGGTCCTCCAGCCGCCCGATCCCCAGCGGTCGCTTGATCAGCCGCACCGGCCGGTCCCGCCGGGCGATCCGCCAGTTGCCCTCGCCCATGTGGCTCATCAGCACCGAGTCGGACGGGAAGTCCATCGCGTACATCTCGGTGAAATGCGCGTCCCCGATGAGAAGGTGCCCGGCCGACACCAGGCAGGCGGTCAGCACGTCGCCCTCGGCCGCATAGCCGTAGCCGTAGGCCATCAGCGTGGACGCCGCGGCCAGCGGCAGCCGGGAGAACCGCCCGTCCTCACCGATCGCGTCGAAGTGCGCCGTGTACGCGCCGAACCCGCGCTCGTCCAGGATCCGCTGGATCGCCACCTGCATCCGGGCGTGATCCTCGCGCTCCTCCTGGGACAGCCGCGGGTCGATCTCGAACTCCTCGTCCTCGAACGCGACGACGTCCGCCACCTCGCCGACCGTGACGTGGCCCATCGCCCGGTACAGGTCGCCCTGGGCGACCGCGAGGATCTCCGGGCCGAGCGACCTGATCAGCGCCGACTCGTCCACCCTGATGTCGCCCATGTCGTTCATGGCGTAGCCGAAGATGGCGACCTTCAGCGACCGCCACCGGGTGACCGCCGCCGCGGCCCGCGCCCACCGGGCGATCCCGTCGCGGAACGAGTCGGCTTTCCAGTCGTCGGTCAGCACGTGGAACGCCCGCCCGGCCCGGACCATCGCGTTCGCCGTGTCCTGGGCGCCGTGCACACCCTGGTTATAGGTCATGTCGGCCATGTCCCAGGCGGGTGTGACCGTGGGCTCGGGCTGGATGTTGGCCAGGCAGACCGGCAGCCGGGACTCCGACAGCAGCCGGGCCACCCGCATCGCCGGGCCGTAGGTGAGCATGACCACCAGCACACCGTCGAGCCCGGACCGTTCGAACTCGCCCATCACCCGCTCGGCGTCCTCCCGGTACTTCACCGGTTCGCCAGGGATGAACTCGGCCACCCCCGCCAGGTGCGCGGCGATCTCGGCGGCGTATCCAGCCTGCCGTTGCGCGATGCCGGGGATCATGTCGTCGTAAAGGTCCTGCATTATTCCCAGGATCCCGATTCTGGGCTTTTCATTTCTTTTCATAATGAAATATCTCCGAACGAGACGGGGACGGGGGCGAGGCCATCCGGATGAGACGGGGATGGGGTGGGGCGATCTGAGCGAGACGGGGACGGGGGTGGGGCGATCCGAACGGGATGGGGACGGGGGTGACCCGAACAAGACGGGGACGGGGCGGGGCCATCGGTCAGCGCTGGCCGTACTCGGTGGTGTAGCGCTGGTGCAGCGCGTCGATCTGGTCCTGGCTGAGCGGCTGCGGGTCGCCGTAGGCACGGGCGAGATGCACGGTACGGGCCGCGTCCTCGCACATCACCGCGGCTTGCACGGCCGCGCGCGGGGTTGGCCCGATGGTGAACACGCCGTGGCTGCGCATCAGCACCGCGGGGGAGCGGTGCCCGGTCAGCGCGGCGACGACGGCCTTGCCGATCTCGTCGCCGCCAATGAGGGCGAACGGCCCGATGGGTATCTCGCCGCCGAACTCGTCGGCGATCGCGGTCAGCACGCAGGGGATCGGCTCGCCGCGGGCCGCCCACGCGGTCGCGTAGGCGGAGTGGGTGTGCACCACCCCGCCGATCCCGGGCATGTGCCGGTAGATGTAGGCGTGCGCGGCGGTGTCGCTGGACGGGCTGAGCGACCCGCTCACCCGCCGTCCATCGAGGTCGCACACGACCATCGACTCGGGTGTCAGCTCGTCGTAGGAGATCCCGCTCGGCTTGATCACGATCAGGTCGGCCCCGGGCACCCTGGCGGACAGGTTCCCCGACGTCCACGCGACCAGCCCGTTGCGCGGCAGCTCCGCATGCAGCGCGCAGACGTCCCGCCGCAGCTTCTCCAGCCCGTCCGCGACGCCGCCGCTCACAGCGCCCACCCACCAGCTCCCCCGCGCCCCGGAGCGACCTCTCCCTCCCACCCCCGGGCAACTCCGCCCCACCCCCGGGCAACCCGGCCGATGTGGCATTGCTGGGGTCTGGTGCCTGGTGATGTCACATCGACTGCCTTGGCCTGCGGGCGAGGGCAGGCACACAGCGGATGCAGCAGGGCGGCGGATGGCAATGAGCGCAGGGACCGTCCTCCCCGCGAAGCGGCGTAAGGAAGAATCATTGGTTCCAGCCTTTCTGCGGTTCGCCGGACCGGACACGATCACGCAGGTCGCGCAGCCGGTGCATGACCTCGTTGCCGCCCCGGCCGAAGTAGTCGTGCAGCCTGACGTACTCCGCATAGAGCTCGTCGTAGACGTCCGCACTGGCCGGATCGGGCCGGTACACATCGCGGCGCACGCTGCCCATGGCCGCCGCGGCGGCGGGGACGTCCGCGTAGGCCCCGGCCGCTACCGCGGCGTGGATGGCCGAGCCGAGCGCCGGTCCCTGACCGGTGCCGATCGCGCTCAGGCTGCGCCGGGTCACGTCCGCGTAGACCTGCATGAACAGGTCGTTCTTGAGCAGCCCACCGGCCATGATCAGCTCGTCCACCGGCACCCCAGCCGCGGTGAAGGCGTCGATGATCACCCGGGTGCCGAACGCCGTCGCCTCGACCAGCGCCCGGTAGATCTCAGGCGCGGTGCTGGCCAGCGTCAGGCCCACGATCGCGCCGGACAGGTGGTGGTCGACCAGGACCGACCGGTTGCCGCTGTGCCAGTCCAGCGCGATCAGCCCGGAGCCGCCAGCCGGGAGCCTGGCCGCCTCCCGGGACAGCACGTCGTGCACGGACACCCCCTGCCGCGCCGCCTCGCCGACGTAGCTGCCAGGCACACTGTGGCTGGTGAACGCCGCGAAGATGTCGCCCACGCCGCTCTGCCCGGCCTCGTAACCCCACAGCCCGGCCACGATCCCGCCGTCCACCACGCCGCACATGCCGGGCACCTCGGCCAGCGCGGCGGAGTTCATCACGTGGCAAGTCGAGGTGCCGGTGATGGCGACCATCTGCCCTGGCCCGATGCCGCAGGCCGCCGGGGCGGTGACGTGCGCGTCCACATTGCCGGTGGCGACCGCGATGCCTGCTGGCAGCCCGGTCAGGCTGGCGGCCGCGCCGGTGAGCGTCCCGGCCCGGCTGCCCAGAGCCGAGATCGGGTGCTCCAGCAGGTCGGCGGCGAAGGTCTCGAACCGCGGGTCGAGCGCGGCCAGGAACTGCGCGGACGGGTACCTGCCGTCCTGCCGGATGCCCTTGTAGCCAGCCGTGCAGGCGTTTCTGATCTCGGCGCCGGTGAGCTGCCAGATGATCCAGTCGGCCGCCTCGATCCAGCGCTGCGCCCGCTGGTAGACGTGCGGCGCCTCGTCCAGGAGCTGGAGCGCCTTGGCGAACTGCCACTCGGCGGAGATCTTCCCGCCGTACCTGGCCAGCCACGGCTCGCCGCGCTCGCGGGCCAGCTCGTTGATCCGGTCTGCGTGCGACTGGGCCGCGTGGTGCTTCCAGAGCTTGACGTAGGCGTGCTTCTCGCTGGTCAGGTCGCCGAGCTGGCACAGCGGGGTGCCGTTCCGCAGCACCGGCAGCACGGTGCTCGCGGTGAAGTCGGTGGCGATGCCGATGACCTGCCCGGGCCTGATCCCGGCGGCGGCGATCGCGGCCGGGACTGCGGCGCCCAGCGCGTCACGGTAGTCCTGGGGATCCTGCAGCGCCCAGTCCGGCGGGAGCGCTTCACCGGTGGCCGCCAGCTCGGAGTCCATGACCTGGTGGGCGTATTCGTGGATCGCGGTGCCGGCCGGTGTGCCGTCGCATACCCGGACGACCAATGCGCGGGCCGACAGCGTGCCGAAGTCCACCCCGACCACGTAGCTGTCCTGCCCGGCGAGCTGGTGTGCGGCCTTGTTGGCCGGATTGTTAGCGCTAACACCCGACATCTGCCGATCTGCTCCTTCCCTGCTCTCCGGTTCAGGCTGACTGGCGTTCCAGCATCAGGTGCGCGGCCTGGCCGCGCTGGATCTCACCACGAGCTCGGGCGCCACGGGCACCCAGGGCCCAGCCGGGTCGCCCTCAGAGCCGGTGATCCGGCTCAGCAGCCTATCCAGTGCGCGCCGCCCGAGTTCGCCGAAGTCCTGGCGAACGGTGGTCAGTGGCGGCAGGAAATAGGCGGATTCGGGCATGTCGTCGAAGCCGACCACGCTGATGTCCTCGGGCACCCGGCGGCCCAGTTCGGACAGCGCCCGCAGCAGGCCGAGCGCCATCTGGTCGTTGGCGCAGAACACGGCGGTGACCTCGGGCATCGAGGCGAACTGGTGGCCGATCTGGTAGCCAGAAGCCGACGACCAGTCCCCGGCCAGCATCTCCGGCTCCGGCGCCTGCGCCGTCCGCAGCGCCTGCCTCCAGCCGTCGATCCGCTCCTCGGCGTCCAGGAAGGACCGCGGCCCGGCCAGGTGGTGCACGGTCCGGTGGCCGAGGTCGAGCAGATAACGGGTGGCCAGCGCCGCGCCGGCCGCGTTGTCGATCGCGACCGAGGCCAGCGAGGCGTGCGTGCCGCAGCCGACCGCGACCAGCGGCAGGTTGGCGGGTACGTGGCGCAGTGCCGCCACCGCCGTGGTGTGCGGCGCGATCACGATGATCCCCTCGACCGCCTGGCCGAGGAGCCTGTCCACCGCGCCGAGCACCGAGCGCCGGTCGAACGCGGGCACGCTGGCGATCGTCACGAAGTACGAACCGCTGGCCGCCCGCTCGATCCCGTACAGCATCGACGCCGGTCCGTACAGCGTGGTGTCGAAGCTGATCACCCCGAGCGTGCGGGTGCGCCGCGTGACCAGGGTGCGGGCCGCGGCGTTCGGCCGGTAGTCGAGCTGCCGGATGACGGCGAGCACCCGGTCCCTGGTCTGCGGCCGCACGTTCGGGTGGTCGTTGAGCACACGCGAAACCGTCTGATGTGAGACGCCAGCCAGCTTGGCGACGTCGGCCATCACCGGCGGCCGGCCCGGTGGCGTACTGGTGGCCCTGGGCGTGGTACTCACCCCCGGGTTAACGGCTTGGCGCCGTGCGCGGTGGACCGGTGAGGCTCACTCGCAGCCCGGCCCGGGCAGCCCGAGGTTGCCCGGCAGGGATCCGGATGGGTCTCGTTGTTATCGTTAACATCTTAGCTGATCTGCGTAATCGGCTAACTCCGCCGATCCCGGGTACGCCATCTGCCGGTGTTACTGCCTGACGGCTTTCCCCCGGGTTGCTCCGCCTCTTCGCCGGAATTCGACGCCAGCCTCCTCAAGTAGCCGCCTCACCCTCCCGATGCTGTAGCCGGTCTCGCCGCAGATGTTCCTGATGCTCTTGCCGCTGTTGTAGCGGCGGAGCAACTCGGTTGCGACGTCGGATCGCTCTTGGTCCCGCAGGCGCTTGCCCCGGGGGAGACGCGGCACCTTGGTCATCGTTGAATCTTGCCTCTCCAGCCTCTGCTGACGCTAGTAGTCCCATACGCCGGCCATATGCCGGAAACTGCCTGCCGCGCGGGATTACCTCGGCCGCTGCCTCATCGCCCCACGCTGACCAGCCCATACGTGGGTAGCGGGCGAACAGTTCGAGGTAAGGAGCGGGGCTGCAAGCCTCGATGATGTCATATGTTTCGTCCGGTTTGCGGGAATGCTCACGTTTGCGTGCCTCGATCATATTGACCTGCCGCCGGCCTGGCGGCAACGTCCGCATCGTGCCGCGGACGCCGAACAGGATGAGTTCGGTCACATTGCGGAAATAGAAGCCCACCCCCCGGCCGTCCGGGCCGCCGTCCTTGCGCCGCTTCGCCCAGACGAGGTTGGACACGTAGCGGTATCCCCACGCCTCCATGACCCGCAGGCCCTCGGGCAGCAGCGCGTTGGGCACCCACAGGTACAGATGGGAGTTCGGGGCGGCCACCTCGGCCACGGGCAGCGCGCAGATGCCGTCGTGCGTCATGGTGTCGTACCGGTCCAGGCGCCGGTGCTCGGGCGCGACCTTGCCCGTCCGGTTGGTGAACCGCCACGGCGGGTCGGCGAGGATGGTCGCCCAGCCGCCGGGTGTCTGCGGCAGTGGTGGGAGAGAGACGCCGGCGGGATCCGCGCTATCCGCCCGCAACGGCCGGGCCGGGGCACCGGCGCTATCCGCTCCCTGCGGTTCCGCGGCACCCCGGTCCCGGCCAGACGTTGAGCCGACGGCCACCGAACCTCCCGATAGAAATCTGACCGGCATGGTAGCGAATACCAGGCCGCGCCTGGCAGGCCCAGAGTCCGATTCTCAGCGGATTGTCAGGCAGCGGGGAACTCCGGCAGCAACCTGGCCCAGCACCTCCGGGTCCGCATCGTGCCGCTGGCCGGGCACGGTCCACAGCTCCGCGTGGGGCATCGGGCCGCTCAACGTCCGCGTCGGCTACGTCATAGGGTCAGGCCGGCTGGAGGCCGCGGGATCATCGGCCCGGGTCCCTGCGTCAGTTTGCCGTGCCGGGCTGTCTGCCTTCGCCTCGTCCTCGGGCTTCATGCCGGCGTCGTCCTTGGTCTGGGCGGCTGCTAGCCGGAGGCTCCGGGCGGCTTTTTCGTCGCCCTTCGCGGTCGCCACGTGGGCGAGGTCTTCATAGCTGCGGACCATCAGCTCGGGTGTGCGCAGGTACTCGGCCCTGACCAGGCACTCCTGGAAGATCGCGGTGGCCTGGCCGAACTGGTCCTCCTTGAGGCTCTCGACGCCGTCGGCCTCCCGGTACGCCCACGCGGCGACGAGCAGGCAGAACCGGTCCTTCCTGCCGAGCGGCTTCCACGGGATCGAGGCCAGCTCCTGGGGCAGCGGGTGCCGCAGCTCCAGCGTGTCCGTCCCGTCCCGGTACAGTTCGGCGGGGTTGGGCCGTGGCCGGGCGGCGAGCCGCTCGGCCAGCTTCGCCGGGCTGGTCTGGCCCGGTTCCTCCTCCGTGCTCTGCTTCGCGATCCGTTTGACGGCCTTGCCGACCTGGTTCACCACGATGGGCGTGGCCCGCTTGAGCTGCATCTTGCCGATGGGTGCTGGGGACGCCGCAGCGGCTGCGCTCATCGCCGTGAAGGCGGCCCGCCGGGCGATCTTCTCTGCTGTCCGCGGGTTTTCCGCCACCTGCTCCTTGACGCCGTCGAGCGTCCGGCTCACCGTGTCGTTGCCGCGCGTCGCGTCGATGGTGTCCCGCGCGGTCTTGACCGCTTTCCCGATCCCCCGCGCAGCCAGCCGGGTGAGCTTGACGCTCGCGGTGTCCCGCTCTTCGGTCTTCCTTGGCCGGGTCGTCTCAGACGTGGTGCCCGGCGGTGGCGCGGCCGTGGTGGTAGGTGGCGTGGTGGTGGGTGGCGGCGCTGCCGTGGTGGGTGGCGGCGCGGCGGCGGTGCTGGGCGGCGGCGTGGCCGCGGTGTCCGGCCCAGCGGCGTTGTCGGTGCTGGGGCTGGGCGCGGGCGTGGGCGTGGGCCCGGCCTGGGGCTGGTCACTCATGCTCTGTCTCGGCCTCTCCCCCTGGCGATGTCCGCCACTGTCAGTGTGTCGTCGTGTGATGGTGGCCGCAAGGGATCATTCGCCGTCGAGCAGTGGGCCAAACAGATCTCCCTGGCCGGTGACCCGGTCCAGGACGGTGTCGCTGGTGAAGATCAGGTCTGCCGGGCGCCGGCAGGCGCTCACCTCGTCCCAGCTCACCGGCGTCGAGACGACCGGCTGCTCGCTGGCCCGCAGCGAGTAGGGCGCCACCGTGTTCTTCTTCGCGTTGTTCTGGCTCCAGTCGATCAGCACCTTGCCCGGCCGCAGCACCCTGGTCATCCGGGAGACGACCAGTTTCGGATGCTCCCGTGCCAGTTGCTCGGCAAGGCTGCGGGCAAGGTCGCTCGCCTGCTGCGAGGTGTGCCCGGAAAGTCTGGCGGTGAGCTGCATGCCCTTGCCGCCCGAGGTCTTGGCCAGCGGCCGCAGCCCCCGTTCCTCGAGCAGCGGGCGCAGCAGCAGCGCGACCTGGCAGCACTCGGCCAGCGTGGCCGGCGGCCCGGGATCCAGGTCGAACATCAGCCGGTCCGGCTCGCCCACGTGCGGCACCCGCCACATCGGCGTGTGAATCTCCAGGCAGGCCAGGTTGGCCAGCCAGATCAGCGTCGGCAGGTCGCCGGCCACCACGTAGACCACCCGCTTGCTGGCCTTGCCCGAGCTCGGCGCCTCCACCGTGGCGGTGGGCACCCAGTCCGGCCGGTGCGCCGGCGCGTGCTTCTCGTAGAAGTACTCCCCGGACACCCCGTTCGGGTAGCGCTTCAGGGTGACCGGCCGCCCGGCGATGTGCGGCAGCATCACCGGCGCGACCCGCAGGTAGTAGTCGATCACCTGCCCCTTGGTGAACCCAGCCTCCGGGTACAGCACCTTCCCCAGGTTGGTCACCGTGAGCACGCGGTCATCCACCCGCACCCGCACGCTCTGCCCCTCCGGACTCACACTCCATCCCTTCCCCACTCCGGGCCCAGCTCACGCCCGGCCCGGCCCGGTAGGGGAGCAGCGGGGACGAGTACGGCGGGTGCGGTCGCTGGCACACACGTCCGCACCCGCCGTGCCTCCATGAGGGAAGGTTCTAACCGCTGATCGTTTCGAGGATGCCGGACTCCAGGCCCTGTTCCTCGTCGGCGACCCGGCGGTTGCCTGGACGTTGAGCGAGGAGAATCTGCAAATACTGGGTGATCAGGAACTGGGACGCGACATAAGACCCGAACAGTACGATCGCGCCGAAGTTTGCCCTGGTCAGCGAGCCCGAGGACACTGACCCTATGTATGCATGCCCGGGCATCGCCGTCAACCTCCGCGATAACCTCGGCAACCTCGACCACCGCAACATAACCCTGGTCGCGGTGGTGGGTTGTCTTTTCCCGCAAGGACGCTGAATTTCCAGTCAAGACTCATCGGTTACCTTCCGGCCATGCCGTTCCGGGCTGTACTGGCCGTCTGGTCTGTCACTGCCGCAGGGAACAGATCCTGAGAACGCAGGACGCCGCAGTTTCCGTACCGGAGTACACGCAGGGCCAGCCATCAGAAAACGATCATTAGGAAGATGAATCCGAACGCCGCAGGGTACCCCCGGTGCGAGCGCTGGCCCGCGTTGCCGGGACTCTTGACAAGGTAGTGAGTCGTCACTAACTTAGTGGGCATGGGAACGACGCGGATGAGTGCGGCGGAGCGCAGGGAGTCTGTGCTCGATGCCGGGCTCGTGGAGTTCGCGAAGGGCGGGCTGGCCGGGACCTCGACCGAGGTCATCGCGGCCAGGGCCGGGATCTCGCAGCCTTACCTGTTCCGGCTCTTCCCGCGCAAGAAGGACCTGTTCATCGCGTCGTTGCGGCGGGCGTTCGGGCGGGTGGAGAGCCGGTTCGTGCAGGCGGCCGAGGGGCTCGAGGGGCACGAGGCGCTGGACGCGATGGCCGGGGCCTACCATGACCTGCTGGCCGATCGTAATCTGCTTCTCTGCCAACTGCACGGCTACGCGGCCTCCGAGGATCATGAGGTGCAGGAGGCGGTGCAGGGCTGCTACGGCCACCTGTGGCGGACCGCCGAACGGCTCAGCGGCGCGGATGCCGACTCGATGCGGATCTTCTTCGCGATGGGCATGCTCTGGAACGTGGCGGTCGCGCTCGACCTGCCGGGCCTCGGCGAGAGCTGGGCGCAGCAGATCATGGGCGAGGAGTCGGTGCGGACCGGCGAGAAGCTGGGCGGGGTCCCCGGCACAGACGGAAAGTCTGGCAGGTAAATGTTATGGATGCGAAATTTTTTTTGCCTCACAAAGTAAGTGACTACTCACTACTTGACCGGAACCGGAACCGGAGCCGGGATCGGAGCCGGAACCCGAACCGGAACCGGCATGCGGCGGGCCGCGCGGCAAGCGGTGCGGCAGGACAAGCCAACCAACGAAAGGAGCCTGCGGTGCAGTCACCAGCACCCATCAGCCGGCGGACGATGATCTTGACGGTGCTCGTCAGCTCGGTCGCCGTTTTTATGGTCTCGCTCGACAACCTGGTCGTGACGATGGCCCTGCCGTCCATCAAGGAGCATCTGCACGCCTCGCTCAGCAGCCTGGAATGGACGGTCAACGCCTACACGCTCACCTTCGCGGTGCTGCTGCTGACCGGGGCGACGCTCGGCGAGCGGTTCGGCAGGCGGCGGATATTCGCCACCGGCCTGGCGATCTTCACGCTGGCCTCGGCCGCCGCGGCGCTGGCGCCGAGCGCCGGGCTGCTCGTCGCCGCCCGGGCGGTCCAGGGCGCGGGCGGAGCGCTCGTTCTCCCGCTGAGCCTGACGATCCTCAGCTCCGCGGTACCAGCCAGCAAGCGAGGCGCGGCGCTCGGCTTCTGGGGCGCGATGAGCGGCCTCGCCGTGGCGGTCGGCCCGGTCGTCGGCGGGGCCGTGACCGAGGGCGCGTCCTGGCAGTGGATCTTCTGGCTCAACGTGCCGATCGGCGTGGTCATGGTCCCGGTCGCCGCCCGCCTGCTGCCCCGTGGCGCCACCGCACACGCTCCGCTCGACCTGCCGGGTGTCGGCCTGGTCAGCGTGGGACTGCTCGGTGTGGTGTTCGGACTGATCCGCGGCAACGAGCATGGCTGGACGAGCGGTCAGGTGCTCGGCCCGATCGTCGTCGGCGCCATCCTGCTGGCCGCGTTCGCCGCCTGGGAGCTGCGGGCGCCCGCGCCGATGCTGCCGCTGCGGCTGTTCGCCAGCAGGGGCTTCACCGCCACCAACGTCGCCTCGTTCCTGTTCTCGGCGGGCATGTTCGGCTCGATCTTCCTGCTGGCCCAGTTCCTGCAGGTTGCTGACCACTTCTCACCGCTGAGCGCCGGCCTGCGCACGCTGCCGTGGACTGGGATGCCGCTGATCGTGGCGCCGATCGCCGGGCCGCTGTCGGACCGCCTGGGCGGCCGTCCGCTGATCATCACCGGCCTGGTGCTGCAGGCCGCGGGCCTGGCCTGGCTGGCCTTCCTGATCGCACCGGGCACCGCCTACACCAGCCTGATCATGCCGTTCGTGATCTCGGGTACCGGCATGGCGCTGTTCTTCGTGCCGGTGGCCAACACCGTGCTCGGCTCGGTGCGCCCCGAGCAGGAGGGGATCGCCTCCGGCGCCAACAGCGCGATCCGCGAGCTGGGCGGCGTCTTCGGGATAGCGATCCTGGCCTCGGTCTTCTCCCACGCCGGCAGCTACGCCTCGCCGGTGTCGTTCGGCCACGGGCTGGACGCGGCGGTGTGGGCCGGTGCCGGGGTCGTCGCCGCGGCCGCGGCCGCCGCCATCGTCATCCCGAGGCGGCGGGCCGGACGCACCGCGGTCGTCACCGAGGCGGCGCCGGCCGTGGCCGCGCCGGTCCTGTCCACCACGGCGGGGCAGGCTGGCTAACCTCAGCCACAGCAGCCGAAGGGCCTGCCGGGTATGCACCCGGCAGGCCCTGTTGTGGTTTGCGGGGAGCCCGCACCGCGGAAGCTCAGCCTGATGAGTTCCCCTGGGCAGGCAGTCCGTCGGGCGGAGTTACGGGCTGCTCGCCTGAAGCGGTGCCGGTCAGTTCGTCGTGCGGGGCAACCGGCTGCCCGCCTGAAGCGGTGCCGGTCAGTTCGTCGTGCGGGGTGACCGGCTGCCCGCCGGACGCGGTGCCGGTGAGCTCGCCGGTCAGGTCGGCCGGCGAGGGTCCCGCCTCCTGCGCGTCGCTCGGCTCACCGGTCTGCGATCCGCCCGCGGTGTAGGCGTACGGCCCGTCGGCGCGGAAGGTATGCGGGCCGGAGCCGGGGAAGGCGAGCGGCCTGGCGGCCAGCGGCGACGGTGCGGCGCCCGCCGCGGCAACGGCTGCGCTGGGCATGGTCAGCATCCGTGCGCACAGCACGATCATCACCAGGACGAAGGCACCGTAGAGCCAGAACGCCGTGGTGACACCCGAGCTGATCCTCACC
>DASXMU010000316.1:0-12659 GCA_036495485.1 Streptosporangiaceae bacterium | reverse complement strand
GATAAGTTGATCTTCGGTTCGTTCCCGCTGGTTAGCGGGTGTGCGGAGGATGGGTGAGTGTATTACCCATGTCAGTGTCAGCGCTTGGGGGCGTAGCGGTTGAGGCCGAAGATCTCGATGAGCTTGTCCTGGAGTGCTGTGAAGTTTGGCACAGTACGAGGATGGGGGCCAGCAGCAGGCGCCCTCACCGACGAAGCCGTCACCCGCCCCGACATCGAGCTAGTCGGCATCGACCGCGTCTACCACGAATCGTGAACACGTCTTTGCCTTCCGCAAGGTTCCTGCGGAGCGCTGAGATTCTCCTCCATGGCTGTCCCACTCGAAGCCCGAACCTGGGACTGGTGGACGTCATGCACCTCACCTGCACGGATGCAGTTCTCGGCACTCACACCGTCACCATCCTTGGTTCTTCGGGACTGGCTCTCCGACGGCTGCGCCGGCCTCCGGCCACGCTCGGTATGCGGCATGTGCGGACGTTCGTTTCGCCTACCGGGGCTTGGCATCGATCTCGTAGATGATCTCCAGGCCGTCCTCGTCGTCCCACTGCTCACCGACCTCGGTGAATCCGTACTGCGATGTCAGCTGGTAGGAGGCGACGTTGTCAGGGCTGATGGTCACCCGCACCGTGCGCACCTGCGGTTCGTGAGCGGCGCGGTGGAGCAGGGCCTCCAGTGCGGCCCGCGCGTAGCCGCGCCGCCGGTACGCTGGGTCGACCGCGTAACCGATCTCAACCATCCCCGAGGGATCGGGCGGGCCGTGGTAGCCAGCCCGGCCGACGGCCACCTGGCGCCGTTCATCCCAGATGACACCGGTGACCCATGCCGCACTGGCGGGGTCTTCCGCCGCCTGCTTGCTGCGCCTGTGCCACACCGCTGTGCACTCAGGACCGGCCAGGTACGCCGACAGCGGCACCGGGCTCACCGTGTTCGCAGCCGCCAGGTCCCCGCTGCTCAGGGCGCGGAACACTGGCGCCGTCAGATGCACGATGCGCACGTGCTGCGGGGCACACCGTTCGAGCGGGTCAGCATACTCGCCGGACGTCACCGGATAAGTATCCCAGGCCCACTCGCCGGTGACGATCCAGTGCCCGATCATCGCTGAGACACCAGGCTGAGCTGGCCCTCGCGGCCCCGCCATCCGCCCATCGGCAGAATCGGCCGACTCACACAGATGATCATGATGCCCTATGACTGACCCTGGTCATCACTGCAGCTCACAGGCCAGGCAAACTTCTGTCACCCCACAGGGTCTGCTCGCGCCCTCCATGCTCAGGGCTTGAGGCGAAATCACCTACCCACCTGCGCACCGATCCTGGACCACAGCGTGCGCAGTTACCCCAGCGCCCGGGCGATCGCCGCGAGCACTTCACCGAAGCACGGCAGGGCATCCCGGCCCACGTGATCGAGAACGCGGTCGCGCACGCTGGCGAGGTGAACTGGATACGCGGCCTGCAGGCGGGCCAGGCCGGTCGCGGTGAGCGATACATCGATCCCCCTGGCATCGGCTGGGCTGCGCGTCTTGCGGATCAGCCCGCTGACGGTGAGCTCATCGACGAGACGCGTGGTCCGGCTTCCGGACAGGTACACGCGGTTCGCGAGCTCCGTCATCCGGAGCCGGCGATCGGGGGCTTCCGACAGGCTCATCAAGGTCGTGTACTCACTGAGCGAGATGTCCGCGCCGCGCTGGAGATCCTCATCGAGCCGGCGGGGCGCGATGAGGAAGAACTTGGCGAGGTCGCGCCACGCGGCCTCCTCCGTGGGGTCAAGCGGTTCCAGCGGCTTGTCCTGCATATCAGGAATTCTAGTTGCTTGCGCATGCGATCTACTGTCTTGGCCCGGGCAACACCCGGCGACTAAGGTCTGCTGGACTCTGACGAGCCGGTCAACCAGAGCGAGATTGGCAAAGTAGTTGACGAATCAAATAGCTCGAAATATGGTTGCTTGCGCAGGCACTGACATCGGGACGGTCGGAGACTGCGGCGATGGCACGCGGCACGCCTGCCGCAGCACGAGCGCTACCGCGGCAGCCGACCACTCCGCGTCACGCCTGGATCCGCCCGCATACAGCACCGACCAAGGAGCCACCATGACCGCACCTTCAGGGCCCCAGCGTGACGCCACGAGCCGCCGCCGCTTCCTCGCGGTCGCGGGAACAGCCGCCGCAGTACCCGCCGCCGCAGCCCTGATCGGCGGCGGTCCGCTGGCTGGAACCGCCCGGGCGGCGACACCAGGGCTTCCCGACTACGCGCCGATACCACCCGGCGCCCTCGGGCCCGCGCTCAACGCAGACGGCTACTTCGTCGGCAACATCAACGGCAACCTGTACTGGGTGACCGACTCGGTCTACCAGGCCATGTTCCTGACCACCCGGAACGGCGTGGTCCTCGTCGACGCACCGCCCACCATCGGGCATAACCTGCTACGCGCCATCGCCACCGTCACCCAGGCGAACGGCAGGCCCGCGAACGTCACCCACCTGGTGTACTCGCACTCCCACGCCGACCACATCGGAGCATCCTCCCTGCTCGGCGCCGACGTGGTGCGCATCGGCCACAGCGAGTGCCGCCGCCTGCTGCTGCGAGATGATGACCCGAACCGGCCGGCGCCGACCGTCACCTTCGACGACCATCACGTCCTGGAGGTGGGCGGAGAGCGGCTGTTCCTTGACTACCACGGGCCCAACCACACTCCAGACAACATCTTCATCTACGCCCCGGACCACCAGACCCTGATGGTCGTGGACGTCATCTTCCCCGGCTGGGTACCGTTCAAGAACCTCGCCGTCTCCCAGGACATCCCAGACTGGGTCACCGCGCAGCACGCCGCAATGGGCTACCAGTGGCAGACGCTCGTCGCCGGTCACCTGGGGCGGCTCGGCCGCCGCGCAGACGGCGACCTGCAGATCGCCTACGTCGCGGACCTGCTGGCCGGCGCCCGCGCCACCATGGCCAGCCTGGACCCGGCGCCGTTCTTCGCCAAGTACGGGAACAACTCCTGGGCGATCTTCAAGGCATACCTCGACGCCGCCGCGGCGGAGGTCGCCGGCCCGGTCACCGCCAAGTACCTCGGCAAGCTGGCCGCCGCCGACGTCTTCACCGCTGACAACGCCTACGTCATGTTCGAGGCCCTGCGGGTCGACTACGGCACGCTAGGCCCGTTCGGAGACCATCCCTGAGCCCGGCCGCAGCTGTACTACTCAAGCGGTCCATCGCCAACGTCGCCGCAGCTGACCTGGACAGCCTGGCTCGCATCGTCAAGCGCGAGATGCGGATACCGCCCCGCGATTGGCCCGCAACGGGCATCCCCACTTCAATCCCGGGTGATTTGATCTGTCCGGGGATCGATGAGCAGGTCGCCAAGGCCGCCACCTGCCTGGCGCCAGTGAAACGAAACCGGTTCATCGCCCTCGACGGGTGGTGCGGTTCAGCCGAGCTCGCTGCTGAGGTGGTCGCGTAGTTGCCGGCGGGAGGCGATGCCGAGTTTGCGGAAGACTTTCTTCAGGTGGTATTCGACAGTGTGGGCGGTGATGAACAGCCGGTCGGCGATTTCCTGGTTCGTGTAGCCGGCGGCGGCCATGGATGCGATCTGGGATTCGCGTGCGGTCAGCGGTGAGTTCCGGGCCTGCAGTGCGTCGGGGCTTGCGCCGGCGGCCCGGAGCTCGTTGCGGGCGCGGCGAGCGAACGGGATGGCGCCCATTGAGGTGAATAGGCCGAGTGCGGTTTGCAGCTGATCCCGGGCATCTGCTGGGCGTTGGTGCCGACGCAGCCATTCGCCGAACAGAAGGTGTGCGCGCGCCAGGTCAGCTGTCGCGGTGGTGTGGCTGAGGGTGTCGAGGGCTTCCTGGTAGAGCCCGCCGGCTTGATCGGGCGGGGCCATCAGCGCCGTGGAGCGGGCAAGCAGCCCGAGGGCCCAGTCGGTTCCGCTGGCGATGGCACAGCCTTTGAGGGCGTCCCAGCAGCGCCGCCTCGGCCGCGCGCAGGCGGCGCTGTGTCGCCTGCGGCCCCGGCGGGCTGAGCTCGGCGGCCCGCGCGAGGAACACGGATTCGTTGAGCAAGGAGCCGCGGTTGTGTGCCACGGCCGCGGCGGCTTCCAGTTCGGCGGCGACGTCCTCGGCGGGAGCGAAGGTAGCTGCGGCCAAGTGCCACGCCGCGGCCTGCTGGTCGTCGAGCGCACGCGCGGCGGCGGCCAGCACTCCGTGTGCCTGTCTCCGCGCCTGCTCAGAGGCGCCGTCGTAGACCGCTGCCCGGATGACGGGGTGCCGGAAACGCAGGTCAGGCGACAGGTCGATCAGGCGGCCGCGCTCGGCGGGCCCGGCAGCATCGGGGCCGAGGCCAGCGAGCTCGGTCGCCCGCCACAGCGTGCCGGGTGCCGACCCTATGTCGGCGGCTGCCAGCAGGAGCAACTGGCGCGTTTCCGCCGGGACGCGGCGGATCTGCGCCTCATAGTGCCGGCGAAGCCGGTACCCGACCGGGAGCGGTTCATCGAGCAGCGCCGACGGCGGGGTGCGCCGGGCCGCGAGCTCGCGGCCGACCTCGATCAGGGCGAGCGGGTTTGCCTCCGCCCGGGCCGCGATGTCCCGCGCGATCTGCCGGTCCAACGGGATCTCACCCGCGGCGCTGAGCAAGACCTCTACCGCGTCGTCGAGGCCGAGGGCCTGGACGGCCAGTTCGGGGATGCCGCTGAAGGCATTGGCCTCGCGCTGGTCACGGGCCGCGAACACCACCAAGATCTGCTCGTTTTGCAGCCTGCGCGCTACGAACGCGAGTACCTGGGCGGATTCGGGGTCCAGCCAGTGGGCGTCATCGACGAGGCAGACAAGCAGTCCCGACCTCGACAAGTCATTCAGCACGGTCAGCACGGCCAGGCCGAGCAGGAACGGCGCAGCCTCAGCGCGGTCGGCGAGCCCCAGGCTCGCGTCGAGGGCGCGACGCTGCGCGGGCGGCAGCACCGAGCGGTACTCCGGGTGGAACAGCAGCAGCCGGTGCAGCCCGGCCAGCCCGATCTCCACCTCCGACTCCAGCCCTTCGATGCGGATCGTCTCCGCCTCGCCAGCCGAGCTCGCCACGTAGTCCAGCAGCGCAGACTTCCCAACCCCCGGACCGCCGGTCGCGATGAGCGATCCGCCTTCACCCCTGCGTGCCCTGGCCACGGCAGCGTCCAGTGCCGCGCATTCCTGCGCCCGGCGAAACAGCCTGCTCACCGGCGGGACCTACGGTTTGCACGCACACACAGAAGACTACGGATTTTCCGGGACGCGCCATCCATGGGCCGGTCCCTACGCTCTCAGCGTCCCGTTCCGTGCACTCCGAAGCAGGAGAATCCAATGAGTGAGCCAACCGTCGTCTTCGTCCATGGTGCTTTCGCCGATGGGTCAGGCTTCGCCGCAGTCATCCGCGAGCTCGAGAGCAGTGGCCATGCGGTGATCGCGCCTCCGAACCCGCTGCGCAGCCTCGCCTCCGATGCCGCCGCCCTCAGCGCCGTGGTGAAAGCAATCGACGGTCCGGTGCTCCTGGCCGGGCACTCCTATGGCGGGGCGGTCATCACGCAGGCATCAGCCGGGCTGGACAACGTGACCGGGCTGGTCTACCTCGCCGCGTTCGGCCTCGACGTGGGCGAGAGCTGCGCCAGCGTGCAGGCCCCGTTCCCGCCGTCCATGCTCGCCTCCACCTCCGGGCCGACGCCGTACGACGCGCCCGGCGCCCCGCACGGGCCGGATCTGTACATCGCCAAAGAACAGTTCCGGGAGACATTCTGCGCCGACGTCCCAGTCGACCTCGCCGACGTCATGTTCGCCACCCAGCGTCCGCTCTCGCTCGCCGCGCTGACCGAAAACGCCACCGCGGCTGGGTGGAAGACCAAGCCCTCCTGGTTCCTGGTGTCCGAGCACGATAACGCCATCCCGCCCGACGCGGAGCGATTCATGGCCGAACGCATGGGCGCCGTCGCCGAATCGATCGGCGGGTCGCACACCGCGTTCATCGCCAACCCGGTGCGGGTGGCCAGCTTCATCACCAAGGCCCTCACCGGCTAACCCGGCGTGCCTCCGCCCGGCACGCAGTTCACCGTCGAAAATCAGGGCATTCCTCGGCGACCCCCAGTAGAACGCGCCCTTGCGCAACGGCCGGAGTTCCCGGGCTGAAGAGCAGAGAGGTAATCCGCATGGCATTTGAACAAACCCGTGTCGCTTGTGACACGGTGGCCAGCGCGATCGCTCCTAATCATGATGCGGCCGCCTCGGAGGTCCCCCAGCGACTCGACACCGAGGTGCTTGACCTCCTGCGTCAGGTGACCAGAGTTCCGGCATCCGCAACCCCCTGACCCTCCACGCTCATCGCCCCTGAGCTGCCGAAGGAGAACCGCCATGCCCATGATCGACGTCTATGCCACCGCCGGGACCTTCTCCGGTACGTCTCAGCTGGTCCGCTGGTCGGCGTACCCATGATCTCTGACCAGCAGGCGGAACAGCCCTCTGCCGAAGCTGTCGTGAGGCACCGGCCAGTCGTCCTGCGCCGCGTCGGTACTGGGCTGAATGGCGCATCAGCATACGGGCGGCAACCGTATCCGTTCATCGGCAGAGGACGGGTGGCTCCCTGAATCCTGCGCCGGGCCATTAGGCTGCAGTTCGATGACCAGTGCACACGCGTCGACGAGCCCCGCTGACCTGACCGCGGCCCAGGGAAGCGGGGTTATCCACACCGAGGATCTGACCAAGGTCTACCGGGGGACGGACCTCGTCGCGGTGGACAAACTCAACCTCGACGTCCAGGCGGGGGAGATCTTCGGACTGCTCGGGCCGAACGGCGCGGGCAAGACGACGACCGCGGGCATGCTCACCACCCGGGTGGTCCCGACGTCCGGGCGGGCGTTCCTCGCCGGGGTGGACGTCGCGGCGCACCCGGCGCTGGCCAAGCAGCTGAGCGGGATCGTCTCGCAGCAGAACACCCTTGACCGGCAGCTCACCGTCTGGGAGAACCTCTACTTCCATGGGCGGCTGTTCGGCATGGGAGCTAGGGCGTCCCGGCAGACTGCCGACGACATGCTCGCGCAGTTCCAGCTATCCAAATGGGCGAAAGCGTCGGTGTACGCGCTGTCGGGCGGCATGGCCCAGCGGCTCATGGTGGCACGGGCGATCTTCCACCGGCCCTCCGTGCTGTTCCTTGACGAGCCGACGGCGGGACTGGACCCGCAGAGCCGGCTGGCCTTGTGGGATCTGCTCGGCGAGCTGCATCGCGATGGCCAGACCATCCTGCTCACCACCCACTACATGGAAGAAGCCGATCAGCTCTGCGACCGGGTCGCCATCATGGACCACGGCCGGGTCCTCGCCCTGGACACTCCGGCTGCGCTCAAGCGGTCGATCGGCGCCGACACCATCGTCACCGTGCGGACCACAGGAGACCCTGGCCGGCTCGGCGAACTGCTGGCCGCCGAGGTGGCGGGTGTCGCCCGGACGCGGGCTGCGGACGGCAGGCTCGAACTGCACGTGCAGGGCGGCGACCGGCTAGCCCCCCGCATCGTGCTCGCTGCAGAGCACGGGGGATTCGACCTGCTGGACGTGTCGATCGCCGAGCCCAGCCTGGAGACAGTGTTCATCAACCTGACAGGTAGGGAGCTGCGGGAGGAATGACGACCTCGACGACCGCACAGGTCCCCGCCCGGCGGATAGGCGGCGGCCCGACCCGCTCGGTGGCCGCCGCGAGCTGGACCGCGCTGGGCGCCCTGATGCTGCGTGACCTCGTGGTGCTGCGCAAGCAGCTGCGTATGTTCGTGCTGCGGACCCTCATCCAGCCGTTCCTGCTCTGTTTCGTTTTCCTCTTTGTCTTCCCGAAGATCGGTCAGGGCATCGGCGGCGGCCACGGCACCGCCTCGGAGTCGGCCTTCGCGACCATCCTCGTACCCGGGGTGGTGGGGATCTCGGTCATGTTCCAGGGCGTGCAGTCCATCGCCATGGCCATGGCCCAGGAGTTCGGCTTCACCCGGGAGATAGAGGACCGGGTGCAGGCGCCCTGCCCCATCTGGCTGGTGGCCATCGCCAAGGTGCTGTCGGGCGCGGCGCAGGGCCTCATCTCGGCGATCATCGTGCTGCCGATCGCCTCGGTCGTGCACGCGCCGGGGGTGACCGCCCACCTGACGCTGCACTGGTGGATCATCGTGACGCTCGTGCCGCTCGCGTGCATCGCGATGGCCGGCCTCGGCTTGGTCCTCGGCACCAGCTTCGAGCCCAGGAACATCGGCCTCATGTTCGCCTTCATCATTCTGCCGATCACGTTCCTCGGCGGCACGTACTATTCGTGGACGAAGCTCTCCCCGGTGACCCTGGGCGGGTGGCACTGGCTGCAGACGGTCGTGCTGATCAACCCGCTCATCTACGTGAACGAGGGAATGCGGGCCGCATTCACCACGGCACCGCACATGCACCTCTACGTGATCTACCCGGTGATGATCGGCTTCGGCGTCGTGTTCCTGACGATCGGGCTGCGCAATTTCCGGCGGCGCGTGCTCTCCTAATGAGCCCGCCACGGATCCCCGCGGACCGCCTCCGACCATGTAAAAGCGTGCACCGCAGTCGTCATGCCCGCCCAACCACCTTCTCGGCCATGAGCCGGATGGCAGCGGCGTAACCAAGGTTGTAACATCCCTGGCCGCCCACCCATTCAACATGGTTGCGGGCCGCCTCGTGGACTGAGAACGTCTGCCGCCCGCCAGCGTGCTTGACCACGATCACGTGCCGCCGGGGATAGGTGGATACGTCCACGGGGCACCGGGCCGCAGCCACCACCTCACCCCCGGCGAACCTCCCGGGCGGGTCAAGCGGTGACACCGGCCGCTGCGAGATCTTGTCCGTTATCGGTGCGACCTCCCTGTGTCCGGCTGACGCTCGCAGGACGTTCGCTCGGCCGACGGCCTCGACGACGATCTGGGCCACACGGCACGACTGTGAACACAACACGACCTGCCGCAACACGGTGAGTTTCCGGGGAAGGACAGGGACCTGAGCTGGCGGTCGTAGTACTCCCCAGCCAGCGCGGCACCTTCGGCGTCGGCGGGATGGGCGTTGAAGGCGGCGTTATCCGGGGTGTTGAACCCTGTCCGTTGTCCGTTCGCTCCCCTGAACAGTTCAGGGTTCTTGCCGGTTCCCAGGCGGGGAGGCGGGTTGCTGGTCGGCCTGAGGGCGCAGCCAACCCGCCATCCCGCCGGAAGCCTGCAGGCGAGGTATTGCCGCTGGTCGGACCGACGAACCCGCAGGCAGCCAGTCCCGCCGTCACGCATCCCGATGACCGCTGTGCGCACCGACTGGCCGGACTGGCTTCCACGCGCCGGGCATCCTCTCACCGGGTAATACCTCGGCACCTGTCAGACGGTCCCGGGGAGAAGTCGAAGTTCCTCGTGCATAATTACTCCCAGGGAATAGAGCGCCAGGCACCGAGGCGGCAATGCTCGAGTGAATGCCGATGTCAAATCGCCGAATACTACTCCGCAAGGATCGAGAGATGCACAATTTTCAATGCCCACAAATATTTGATATCTCAACCATCTCTGGCTATTACTCCCAGACGGCAGGCGTCTTGGCTGGGTTCGCACTAGCCGCCCTGGTTGTACTCATGACTCCTACGCAGGTCGAAGAGCGCGCTAGCCAGCCACGTGGCCGGGAGAACGGAGTTCTACTGACCTTATTCGTAGCATTCATCTCACTGATCCTGGCGACGATATCTTATTCTGTTCTCGCGGGAATTAATTCAAATCTAGCGAGAGGGGCGACGGCTTCCTCGGAACTAATTGACGGAGTCCCTTTCGCACTTGCAGTCATCATGCTATTCCACGGTCTTACCTTGCTCTTGGATGACGCCGGCGCCGACAGAGCCGCCGTCTGGAGTGCACGTGCGATCACTATTGTTGGAGGTCCATTCATAGCCTTCGCATTCCTTTCTAACGGCACCTTAGACACTGAATTAGCCCGCCCTGGAAACACGGCCGAATCGTGCGCAAAGCTGGGCCTCCCCGGCTATATTTCAGCTCTTACTGTAATCTTGCCAATCCTCCTTACCGTTGTACTGATTCCTAAATTTCAGATACCAGCATTGCGAAGCCGTATCCGTAAGTTTCGGAGCGTCGGGCCCACCACAGTGCTCGTAGCCAGCGTGATTTCCATGATTGTTGGTGTTCGAGTCCAAAACAGCCCCACTTTCCTTCTATCGGCGCCAGAACTAAACGTCCTGGTTATAGGGTTGTTCGTTTTCTTCATCCTGCTCGGTGTCATTCTCTCCTACGGCTATCCCAGCTACCGAACATCCGGCAGGCTACTTGAAGAGAAGACCGATCCACCTATAGAGGAGACGTCTGCCCGAAAGCAAGATGAGCCCAGCATAATCAACGGGGATGGTTACGGACGCAGGCGAACGACCTGCCTCTGGCAAGTAATCGCAATCATGGTGTGGCTGCTGCGTCGGGCGCTTGGGCCGCGGATGGGCCACATACTGCGGAGACGAACGGCCAGCCGGCGGCACTACCAGTAACGAGGACTCGCTGCCTGCCATCTGAGGCTAGAACTCGTGCCGGTCACACTACATACCGCCCAGCGATCGTCCAGGCCTCGGTATTCCCAGCGGGACGGCGGCAAAGCCGAGCATACTCAACGGCTTTGGTAGCTGGGCAGAACGGCAATGTCGGCAGCGGCGTGGAGCCTGGTTTCGAGTTCGAGATGGTCCAGGGTGAGCTGGCGGATGGATTCGGCGTAGATCTTGACGAGGCGCCGGAGGTCTTCGTTCTCACGGCGGAGCCGCTGCATGACCTGGTCAGGGTCTTTGCCACTGATAACTGCCCTGGTTCGCTTCGCTGTGCTGGATTGGTCGTGTGCCCGCTGGCGGAAAGTCATTGATCAGGTGCCGGTAGTGGCGGTCGAAGGTGGCGTGCGGGATACTCAGCGCCTGCTCAACAGCGGTCACGGTCGCCTTGCAGCCATTCTCGGCGGCTTGGGTGAGAACACATGCCATGACGGATTTGACCTGGTCGTCAGAGGGCAGGGGCCGCCTCATGCATCCTCCGGCTGCGGCCGGTCATACTTGGCCAGGAAAGAGGTCATTTCGCTGAGCTGTTGTTCGAGCCGGTGGCGCACATAAGGGGCAATCAGGCTGCCGTCCTGCAGCGCTTGTTCAAGGTGGGCACGGTGGGTGGTGAAGGAGGCGATATTTGTGCTGTCCAGCGCCACGTTGCGGCATGCCAGCGGCTGGCAGTTCGGCAGGGACGGCCCGCCCGCGTCGCCAGTGCGGCGGCAGAGCGCCCGGTCGGGGTTGTAGATGCAGGTGACGTACTGGCCGGGGTAGATCCGCGGGTCATAGCGGTCCATATCCGCTTGAGCCGCCTGGCGTCGGTGATGACCTTGCCGTCAAATCTCACGTGGCGTTCGAGGTCGCTGAGTCGGCTTTCGGCTTCGGCGGCTGCGGGACTGGTCAGTTCGTGGTAGCTGTGGCTGGTGATGAGGTCGCATAGTTGCTCGCCGCGGGCGATGGCGTCTTCGGCCTCGACTTCGGCGCGGAATCCTGATGCTGAGGTCCCGGCGTAGCCTTCGAACATCTGGACGCGGTGATGACGATAGGCAATCGATCCGGCGATGACGCCGCCGGGCTGCCGGGCGATGAACCACGCGAGAGTCCTGCGGAATTGCCTGGTGGATAGCCGCCACCGCTGCCCGTTGACAAGTGGAATGCCGTCGGGCCGGCCGTGCTGGTGGCAGAAGGCGTTGACCCAGTCGGTGAAGGCGGCCAGGTCGTCATTGGTCTGCTGGGTGCTCTTGGCGCCGGTGGCGTGCGATCGCAAGTCGTGCCGGGACCCGGGGATCCGAGCGAACAGGTAGGTGTCCCGGCCGGCCTGCAGGTGTTCCAGGATCTGGATGGCCCGTTCGACGGGCTCGCCGACGATCCAGGTCGCGGACACGCCCGCAGGGTTGTCCTCGCCTTTGAAGGCCAGGCTGGTGAGCTTGCGGCGATAGATGGAGCTGTCCTCAGCGCGGCTCACGCTCAGGCAGCCGGGTCTTAGGTGCTTGACTTCGCTGTCTCTCATCCCGGACAGGTAGGCGATCGTCACCCAGGCGGCTGTTTGCAGCAGCCGGGTGAGGTGCTCGGCTGCATCGTAGGGGATCGGGCCGGTCCACGGCTGGCCGCCCACCCGTCCGGTGATCTTGGTGCGCAGGTAGGCGGTGTCGGCGACCCCGAGTTCGGCTGCCGCTCCGGCGAGGAGTTCCTGGCAGCGCTGTGCGCGGAAGGCACCGGGGGTGCAGCCAATCTCGCGGGCCAGGTGCGCGCGCACCGGCCTGCCGTCCAGGCCAGGCAGCGGCCGGCGTTCAGCGCGGTAGCGCTGGATCAGCTCCGCCAACTTGGCGGCGATGTCGCTGTTGGCGGGCGCGTTGCGGCGTCTGCGGTTGAGCTGGGTGTTGGCGTACAGTTCCCGCCATTCCTCGAACGCGGCCAAGACGTCGTCGGCCAGCTCGGTGATCCAGGTCAGCGCCCAGGTCAGCAGCGGGGCGATTACCTGCTCGGGGATGCGGGGCGTGGAGTTCTCGCCGTGCCGGTTGCGACCCGGCGCGGTCGTCCAGGTGGGCAGGAGCCCAGGGTCGAAGGTGAGGGCGTCGCTGGTGAGCTTGCTGGCATAGATCCACAGCAGCCG
>DASXMU010000315.1:0-2898 GCA_036495485.1 Streptosporangiaceae bacterium | reverse complement strand
GAAGCCGAGAAGGTGGTCGCCGAGGTGGCCGCGGAAACCGGCACGAACGTGCATACGCTGATCGGCACCATGATCGAGGTGCCGCGGGCGGCGCTCACCGCGGGCGAGATCGCCAAGGCGGCCGAGTTCTTCTCGTTCGGCACCAACGACCTGACCCAGATGGGCTGGGGGTTCTCCCGCGACGACGTGGAGGGCGCGTTCTTCAGCCGCTACATCGAGCTGGGCATCTTCGGCGTGTCGCCGTTCGAGACGATCGACGCCGACGGCGTGGGCCGGCTGGTCGCCATCGCCGTCGAGGAGGGCCGGGCGGCACGCCCTGGCCTGAAGATCGGTGTCTGCGGTGAGCACGGCGGCGACCCGGACTCGGTGCACTTCTTCCACAAGACCGGGCTCGACTACGTCTCCTGCTCGCCGTTCCGTGTCCCGGTCGCCAGGCTGGAGGCAGGCCGCGCCGTCGTGCTCGCCGGTGAGAGCAGCGGCAGTGACAGCAGGTAGAGGTAACGTCATCCATCAGTGGGTGAGCAGGTAGTGGACCGGCCGCCCGAAGTCGGGCGGCGGCAGGGGAGGCGGTCGGCGCGCAGCAGGTGACCACAGGCTCCGGCTACGACACCGCGGCGATGGCGCGGTGGGTGGCCGAGCCACCCAAGCGCAGCGGCCGGGGCACGTTCGAGCGGGACCGCGCCCGGGTGCTGCACAGCTCCGCGCTGCGCAGGCTGGCCGCCAAGACCCAGGTCGTGCCGCCCGGCGAGGCCGACTTCCCGCGTACCAGGCTCACCCACTCGCTGGAATGCGCCCAGATCGGGCGTGAGCTGGCCGGCACGATCGGCTGCGACGCCGACCTGGTGGACGCGGCCTGCCTGGCGCACGACCTCGGCCACCCGCCGTTCGGCCACAACGGGGAAGCGGCCCTCGCCGTCCTCGCGGCCGACTGCGGCGGGTTCGAGGGAAACGCGCAGAGCCTGCGCCTGCTCACCCGGCTGGAGACCAAGGTGCCCGGCGCAGGTCTCAACCTGACCCGGGCCACCCTGGACGCCACGCTGAAATACCCGTGGCTGGCCGGCCAGGACCCGGCCGACACTGGCAAGTTCGGCGCCGGCGGCCAGGACGTGGCAGATCAATCGGAGCGTGGCTGCCTGCCCGCGGCTGGCACTGGCAAGTTCGGCGCCGGCGGGCAGGACGTGGCAGATCAACCGCAGCCTGGCTGCCTGCCCGCGCCTGGCAGCGGCAAGTTCGGCGCCTACGGGCAGGACGTTGCGGCCTTCGAGTGGATCCGCGACGGTGCGCCGCCCGGGCGGCGTTGCCTGGAGGCACAGGTCATGGACTGGGCCGACGACGTCGCCTACTCCGTCCACGACCTGGAGGACGGGCTGCAGGCCGGGCTGATCACCCTGCCGGCGCTGCGCGACCTGGCCCAGCGGCAGGAGGTGGCCAAGCTCACCGCGGCCACCTACTGCGACCCGGGTTCGGTGACGCTCGGCGAGCTGGCCGAGGTGTTCGGCAGGCTGCTGGCCCTGGACTGCTGGCCGGCCGAATACGACGGCGGCCCACGGTCGCTATCCGCGCTGAAGAACCTGACCAGCGAGCTGATCGGCAGGTTCTGCCAGGCCGCGCAGGCGGCGACGCTCGCCTCGGCCAACGGGGACACAAGGCTCACCAGGTACGGCGCCAGCCTCGTCGTGCCGCGCGCCGAGCGGCTGGAATGCGCACTGCTCAAGGGCGTGACCGCGTTCTACGTGATGAACCGGGCTGGGGCCGCCGCGGCCCAGGCAGCCGAGCGCGACCTCGTCGCCGAGCTCGCCGCCGCCATCCAGCTCGGCGCGCCGGGAACGCTGGACCCGGTGCTGCGCCCGGCCTGGGCGGAGGCCGGGTCCGGCCAGGAGCGGCGCCGCGTCGTGGTCGATCAGATCGCCTCGCTCACCGACACCTCCGCCATGGCCTGGCACCGCAAGCTCTGCCGCTAACCCGCGAAGGCTGAGCCTGGCCGCTGGCCCGCCTCGTGCCGTTCGGTGATTTTCTTTCTTTCCATATAAAAAAGAAAAACCGGAGAACTGAAGGAAGGATCACCCGAGGATGGCGGCGATCACCCGGTCGGTGCCAGTGAGATCGGGCAGCAGCACGTGCGGCCCGGCGGCGGCGAGCTGGGCTGGGGTAAAGCTGCCGGTCGCGACGGCGACGGCGCGGGCACCGGTGACCAGTGCGGCCCGCACGTCGTGCGGCGTGTCACCGATGATCACGGTCGCCTGGCCACCGAAGTCCGTTCCATGCACCCTGCTGGCGGCGCGGCGGGCCAGGTGGACGAGGGCGGCCCGGTCCTCGTACGCGTCACCGTAGGCGCCGGCGTCCAGGTCGAGGTGGGTGGTGAGGCCGAGCGCGCCGAGCTTGGCCTCGGCCAGCGCCCTGATGTTGCCGGTGAGCACGGACTGGACTACCTGGCCGCGGGACTGCCCATCGGGTGCGGCCAGCGCCGCCAGTGCGGCGGCGGCGCCGGGCAGCACCCGGCCATGCCTGCGGACGCGCTCGGCGAACTGCGGCGCCTGGCTGGCCAGCCCGTCGATAAACGGCCCGACGTGGCTGCCGGGGTCACCTATCCCGGCCTGGGCCAGGGTGTCCAGGATGATCGCGCGGTCGGTCCGACCGGCCATCGGGGCGACCTCGGTCAGTTCGCGGCCGAACAGCCCGGCGAACACCGCGCCGTAGAGCTGCCTGCTGAGGCCACCTCCGTCGATCAAGGTGTAGTCGATGTCCCACAGCACCAGATGCGCGCGCACCCGGCGACGGTATCAGCGGCATGACCCCGGCCGCGGCGCGCTGGACGGTGGCGCATTCCCGGTGACATGAACGGTGGCCGGACAGGTTCCTGGACGCGCTGGCCGGGCTCGGCGCCCGGCACCGGGCGGC
>DASXMU010000314.1:0-4438 GCA_036495485.1 Streptosporangiaceae bacterium | reverse complement strand
CCCAGAGTTTCCACCCGGGCGGCCCGCACGTCCAGGCCGCACTCACCGAGCGCGCGCCCCATCCGCCACAGCAGCCCAGGCTCGTCGTGCGCCCGGATCTCCACGACCGTCGCGGTCCGCGACGCATCGTCCACCAGCGTCACCTTAGGCGCCGGCACACCCGGCACCCCCAGCACCCCAGGCACGCCCGGCCCGCCACGAAGACGCCCGGCAGCCGGAGCAGAACGCCGCCGCAGCCGCTCGGTCACGTCCAGCCGCCCGGCCAGCATCTGCCGCAGATCCCCCGCGACCACGCCAGCATCCGGCGGATCCCCGAACTCCGGTGCCACCCGCAGCACGGTCACCGCCATGCCGTCCCGGGTGAACACGTTCGCCGACCGCACGACCAGCCGGTGCGAGGCCAGCACCCCGGCCGCCTGCCACAACAGCCCCGGCCGGTCCGGCGCGACCACGGTCACCTCCCCGCCGCTGACCAGCGCCTCAGGCACCCCAGCCGCCACAAGGTCCAGCAGGCCAGCAGGCAGCACTGGCAAAACCGGCGGCTCCCCGGACAGCTCGGCCGACACCCGCCTGGCCAGCTCCGCGACCAGCCCCGCTTTCCACTCGCTCCAGGCAGCGGGCCCGGTCGCCTGCCCGTCCGCGATCGCCAGCGCGTGCAGCAGCTCGAGCAGCACCCGGCCGCCGATGACGCCGGCGACCTGCGCCACCGTCACCGGGTCGTCCAGGTCCCTGCGGACCGCCGTCTGTGGCAGCAGCAGATGATGCCGGACGGCCGCGGCGACCAGTTTGGCGTCGGCCACGCTGAACCCGGCCCGGCGGGCCACATCGCGGGCCACCACCTCGCCGCTGAGGCTGTGGTCGCCCGGCCAGCCCTTGCCAATGTCGTGCAGGAACGCGGCCAGCAGCAGCAGGTCGGGGCGGGCCACCTCGCGGGTGAGCGCGGCCGCCCTGGCCGCGGTCTCCACCAGGTGCCGGTCCACCGTGTGCTTGTGCAGCGGGTTGCGCTGGGGCCGGTTGCGCACCCGCTCCCAGTCCGGCATCAGGGCGTTGATCAGGCCCTCCTGGTCGAGCGCCTCCCAGACGCCGACCGCCGCCTGCCCGGCGCCGAGCAGGGCGATGAGAGCATCCCGCGCCTCCGCAGGCCAGGGCACCCGAAGCGGTGGGGCGGCGGCCAGCCGGTCCAGGGTGCGCGGCGCGAGCGGCAGCCCGGCCTGCGCGGCGGCAGCAGCGGCCCGCAGCACCAGCACGGGGTCGTCCTGCGGGTCGGCGACGCGAGCCAGCACCACCTCGCCATCCTGTTCCACCACGCCATCGGCCAGCGGCCGCCGCGGCGGCGGCTTGCGCCGCCCGGGCCGCGAGGGCGCCCTGTCCGCCTGGCGGAACGTGTGATCCACGGCGTAGGCCACGGTCCTGGCCGCGCCGGCCAGCACCCGCAGCAGGGCGTCGCCGTCGAGCAGGCCGGATACCTTGGCCACCTCGTCCTGTTCCTGGAACACCAGGCGGTCGGACGGCCGCCCTGTGACCTCGTGCAGCGCGTGCCTGATGTCCAGGATGATCTCATAGGCCGCCCGCACCCGCGGCCCTGGCGCCGGGGCCACCCAGGCGGCCGCCACGGCCTGGATCGCGTGCACGTCGCGGAGCCCGCCCTTGGCGTCCTTCAGGCCGGGTTCGAGCAGGTAGGCCAGCTCGCCGGATCCCCGCCACCGTTCGGCCGAAAACCCCCGAAGCTCAGCCAGGCGCACACCAGCGCAAGCCCGCCAGTCGTGCAGCATCCCCTCGCGCAGCCGGCGGGACAGCGCCGGGTCGCCGGCGACGTGGCGACCGTGCAGCAGGCCGAGAGCGACCCGCAGATCGTCAGCCGCCGCCTGCCGCGCTTGCGCCAGCGTGCGCACCGAATGGTCGAGGCGGGTGCCGGAGTCCCAGACCGGGTACCAGATCCGGTCGGCGATCCCCGCGATCCCGTCGATGCCGTCGTGCAGCAGCAGGATGTCCAGGTCGCTGCCGGGCAGCAGTTCCCTGCGCCCGTACCCGCCCACCGCGACCAGCGCGACGCCGGGCTGAGCGCCAAGGAGGCTCGCCAGCCAGCGGTCCGCCTCGGCGGCCCGGCGGGCCCGGTCCGCGGCGAACGATGTCACGGGGTTCACAGCGCCGTCCAAGAACAGCCAGGTCAGATCGCGTCGGGGCCGCGTTCCCCGGTGCGGACCCTGACCACGGTATCGACCGGGACGACCCAGACCTTGCCGTCACCGATCCGGCCCGACTGGGCTGCCTTGACGACCACCCCGACCAGGTCGTCGGCGTCGGCGTCATCGCACAGCACCTCCAGCCGCACCTTGGGCACCAGGTCGATGTGGTACTCCGCGCCGCGGTAGACCTCGGTGTGCCCACGCTGCCTGCCGTAGCCGGTCGCCTCGGTCACGGTCATGCCGTGCACGCCGAACGCGTGCAGCGCGGCCTTCACGTCGTCCAGCTTGAACGGCTTGATAACGGCCGTGATGAGCTTCACGCGACCACCTCTCCGGCGCTTGCCCGCTCTTGCCCCCGACCCTGCGCCCCGGGAGTTTCACGCACGGAGCCCGGATGTTTCGGCCCGGTGAAACGCGAGCGCCAGGTGTTAAAGGGATGTTTCGGCGGCTAGCGTGATCTGTATGACGCTGGCGCTGATCGACCACCACTGTCATGGCGTTGTGACGCAGGATCTCGACTCCGCGGGTTTCGGGGCACTGCTCACCGAGTCCCCGTGGCAGGCGCCGCCCGGCACCTCCATGTTCGACAGCCAGCTCGGCTTTGCCGTGCGCCGCCGGTGTGCGCCGGTGCTCGGGCTCGAACCCTCCGCGGACGCCGGGGACTACCTGCGGCGGCGCAGCGAGATCGGTGCGCTCGAGGCCAGCCGGCGGCTGCTGGTGGCGGCCCAGGTGGACGCGTGGCTGGTCGACACCGGCTACCAGGCGGATCGCATCACCGATCCGGCGGACCTGTCGGCGCTCGGCGGCACCCAAGCGCGCCGGATCGTGCGGCTGGAGTCGGTGGCCGAACAGGTGGCGGTCAGCGGCATCGAGGCGGCCGCCTTCGCCACCAGGTTTGCCGAGGCGCTGGAAGCCGCCGTATCCGGCACGGCCAAAGAGGGCGCCGCCGTCGGCCTGAAGACCATCGCCGCCTACCGGTTCGGGCTCGACCTGGAGCCGCAGCGCCCGGACGCCGTCGAGGTGACCTTCGCGGCCGGCGCCTGGCTGCGGGCGATCAGCGAATCCCAGACCGCGCGCCTGGACGACCCGGTGCTGCTGCGGCACATCATCTGGGCCGGGGTGGACCTTGGCCTGCCCGTGCAGTTCCACACCGGGTTCGGCGACCCGGACGTGCGGCTGTACAGCGCCGACCCGTCACTGCTGCATGACTTCCTGGCCGCCACCCGGGGCTCCGGCGCGTCGATCATGCTGCTGCACTGCTACCCCTACCACCGCCAGGCGGGCTACCTGGCGAACGTGTTCCCGCACGTGTACCTGGACGTCGGTGAGGGGCTCAACCACGTCGGCGCGCGGTCGGCGGCCGTGCTCGCCGAGGCGCTGGAACTCACCCCGTTCCACAAGATGCTCTACTCATCCGACGCCTTCGGCCTCGCCGAGCTGCACTACCTCGGCGCCGTGGGCTTCCGCCGCGACCTGCGCCAGGTACTCAACGGCTTCGTGGCCAGCGGCGCCTGGGCGACCGCGGACGCCGAGCGGGTGGCGTTCCTGATCGGCTCGGCCAACGCCCGCCGCGTCTACAACCTCTAACCGAGGATCGCGTCCACGAACGTCCCGGGCTCGAACGGGGCCAGGTCGTCGGGCCCCTCGCCCAGGCCGACCAGCTTGACCGGGACGCCGAGCTCGCGCTGGACCGCGATGACGATGCCGCCCTTGGCAGTGCCGTCGAGCTTGGTCAGCACGATTCCGGTGACTCCCGCCGACTGGGTGAAAAGCCGCGCCTGCTGCAATCCGTTCTGTCCCGTCGTCGCGTCCATGACCAGCAACGTTTCATGCGGGGCTCCCGGGATAATCCTCTGCGCGGTGCGGCGCATCTTCTCGAGTTCAGACATCAGGCTGGCCTTGGTGTGGAGTCGCCCGGCGGTATCGACCACCACGTAATCAGTTTTGCGGGCGACCGCGGCCTGGAGGGCATCGAACAGCACCGCGGCTGGATCGCCTCCCGCTTTGGTTTTGATTACCTCGGTTCCAGTGCGCTGTCCCCAGATTTCCAGTTGCTCGATCGCGGCCGCACGAAACGTATCCGCCGCACACAGCAGCACGTTTTTCCCCTGGGAGCGAAAGACTTGCGAGAGCTTGCCGATTGTCGTCGTCTTGCCGGTGCCGTTGACTCCCACGACCAGGATGACTTCAGGCGTGCCCTCCACTTTATTGACGGGTAGAGCATTGGCCGCGTTCAAGATTCCAAGGAGCTC
>DASXMU010000313.1:0-2441 GCA_036495485.1 Streptosporangiaceae bacterium | reverse complement strand
ATCACCGTGGACATCGAAGCGGATGCCATCGGCCACGACCTCTCCCGTGGCGTCACCCACTTCCAGCGGACGCTGCGGTCGTCGGGTGACGAAGCGACCCAGCGCCACCTGGGTGACCTGTCGAAGGGCGAGGGCACCACTGATGGGCTCCCCGGCGACGACCTGACCGGTGCGGGCTCGCTGGACCAAGCACATGCCGGGCAGGAGCTGGTAGGCGATGCGGGCGCAGGCAGCGACATGTTCGACCAGGATGCGGTAGACGCACTCGCGGCGGCGACGACGGCCGAACCGGCAGCAGTGAGCGCGCCGTTCTGACCTGAGCACAGGCTTCGTGTCCGGCCCTGGGCACAGGCCTCGTGTCTGGACCTGGGTACACGCTTCGTGTCTGGACCTGGGCACAGGCTTCGTGCATGGCCCTGGGCACCCGCCTGGTATCTGGCTTGGGTCCACGCCTGGTCTCTGACCCGGACACAGGTCCGGTGTCTGGCCCTGGGCACCAGCCCGGTTGTCTGGACCTGGGCACAGGCCTGGTGTCTGACCCGGACGTAGGGCCCGGTGTCAGACCTGGGCAGCCCGCCTGTCAAGCCTGGACGGCGCTCACGTTCCACAGCGGACGCGCGGACGTCAGGTCCAGATAATGCCTTGCACCCTGGTTCCCCCCGCTCTCCTTCGTCCCGCCGATGCGGGGTGATCGCATCGGCAGGGGTGATGCGCGTGCCGGTGAATCGCCTGGCCGTGCCGGTGGATCACCTGACCCAGCCAGCAGCCCGATCCGCGCCGGGATCAACATAGCGGTTTCCGGGGCTCGGTGCACGCGCCGCATCTATTGTGTTACCGAGAGTAGTTAGTTAGATCTCGTCCTGGCGGCACCGAGCGTGATGCGTTCGAGATGGCCAGGGCGGGGCCCCGGTGGCGTGGTCACGAGCGGGAGGCATGGCAGTCCAGCAGGCAGCGATGCAGCGCGACCAGGGACGTGGCCTGGGGCGGCTGGCCCGGCTGGTCCGGTGGCCGTTGCAGTGGCCACTGCTGAGCCAGCCTGCGCCACTGGTCGGTTACGTCGTGGTGGTGCTCGCCGGCTACCTGGCGCTGACCGGCTGGGAGCTGGCCAGGACGCGGCTGCGGACCGGCGAGCTGCTGCTGTTCGCGGCGCTGCTCGTCTGTGGCGGGCTGTGCATCGAGGCGACCAGGCGGCTTGGCATGCCGGCCGGGGTGTCCCGTGACCTGCTGTCGGCCTGGTGGCTGCCCATCGCGTTGCTGCTGCCGCCGGTGTATGCGCTGGTCGCACCGGTCCCGCTCAATGTGGTGCTCCAGCTCCGGGTGCGCCGGACCACCGCCTACCGGCGGGTGTTCAGCGCAGCGGCACTGGGCCTGGCGGCAGCGGCGGCGTCCATCCTGTTCGGCCGGTTCGGGCTGCCCGCTGGTTCGGTGCGCAGCCATGTCGCGTGGTCCGCCTCGGCTGGTCCGCAGGTCTGGTTCACCCATCCGGGTACCGTGCTGATCGCCGTGAGCTGCGCCGGGCTGTTCAGTGTGCTGAACGCGGCACTGGTGGCGATCGCGGCGCACACGTCCGAGCCGCTGATCCGGTGGCTCGATGTGCTCTGGGACGCCGAGAAGCTGATACTCGACGTTACCGAGATCTGCGTCGGCATACTGGTCACGATCGCCTGTGCGCTGAGCCCGCTGCTGCTGTTCATGACGCTGCCGCCGGTCATCCTGCTGCAGCGCAGCCTGCTGCACCAGCAGCTCCGGGCGGCCGCGCGCACCGACGCGAAGACGGGCCTGCTGAACTCGGTGGCCTGGCAACGCGAGGCCGACACCGAGATCGGCAGGGTGCTCCGGACCGGGGAGTCGCTGGCCGTGCTCCTCGTTGACATCGACCACTTCAAGGGGGTGAACGATACGCACGGGCATCTGGTCGGCGATCAGGTGCTGGCAGCCCTGGCCGATGCGCTCCGGCAGCTGGTGCGTGGGTCGGATGTGGTCGGCAGGTTCGGTGGGGAGGAGTTCGTCGTTCTGCTGCCCGGTGCGGATGCCGCGGAAGCCGCCAAGGTGGCCGAGCGGCTCCGGGAGAACGTGAGCGCGATGCTCACCGCCGTCGGCGACATCGAGATCGCCGTCACCGTGTCGATCGGGGCCGCCGTGCTCGGCCTGCACGGCGGGGACGTCCGGGGCCTGCTCGCGTCCGCCGACGGTGCGCTGTACCAGGCCAAGGCAGCCGGCCGCGACCGGGTCTGCCTGCCCGGGCCACGGCCCGGCCCGGACTCGGCGGCGCCGGTCATCGAGACCATCGCACGCGCCTACGAGATGGGCTGCTGAAGCCCAGCCGCCGGCCCGGGTGGTTTGTGCGCCGCCGTCTTCGGAGCGTGCTGATCGGCTACCGGCCGGAACATATTCGAGTGCCCTATTTCGGGGTGTCGCGTTTCATGTGTCCCGCAGTTCCG
>DASXMU010000312.1:0-39115 GCA_036495485.1 Streptosporangiaceae bacterium | reverse complement strand
GGCCCACGAAACCGCAGACCGACCCCGGGGGGATGGCCAGCGCCACATCGTCTACAACGGTGCGGTGGCCGAAGCGTTTGGTGAGCCCGGCTGTCGATACGGCGAGAGGCCCGCCTGGCCGCTCCCACGTCCGGTGCATCGCCTGTTCCATAACCATGCCGAAAGACTACGGACCCAGGCCCGCCCGCCTCGTCCCCGCCGGTGATAATCGTCCCTGGGGACGACGCTCTGACCGCAAAGATCATCCTCAGGGCGTAGCCGGGCTATGTGGACACGAGCGCTGGCCTGGGCGCCAATTTTCCACCGCATGAACGTCGTCCGCTGGCAGACCGCCGAGGACTTCCGGGCCGCGACGCAGAGTCAGGCCTGGCCGGACGCTCCTTGAACGGGCGCTCGTCCTGCTCGATCTCGAGGTGAGCATGTCGCTTGATTCCTGACCGGCTGAAGCAACGCGCTGAACTGCACTGATTCCAGCCAGAAGGAAATGGAGCCGTGTTGCGGACCGCTCCCTTTGCGCGTCAGGGCCGCCGACGCAACTGCTGCGCCAGAGCGTTGACCTGGGGAAACTGGTGGGCGCACCTGGTTTCGAACCAGGGACCTCTCGCTTGTAAGGCGAGTGCTCTACCCCTGAGCTATGCGCCCTGCATCGTGGCCCACGTGCTGCCACGCATAACCGCAGACAGCATAAGGGTTTGCGGGCGTCTCCGTCGCGCCGGCCGCACCTGCCGGCGCCGTGAGCTGGGAAGCATCTCGGTGCTAGACCGCCAACTACCGCCAAAATCTGGACGGTTCTCAAGAGCCGTCACGGATTCAGGAACTGGCGCCAGCCGCCCGGCAGGGTGGTCTGGCCTACCTCGATCAGGTGCCCGTCGGGGTCTCGCAGGTAGCAGCGGATCTCGGTCTCGTGCTGTTTCGGCGGCGTGAGGAACTCAGCGCCCCGCGCGCTCCACTCCGCATACACAGCGTGGATGTCCGAGACCCGGATGTTGAGGAAGCTGCTGGCCAGTCCGTGGTGCCGCACACCAGCCCTGGGCCATGGGACGGCGGCTTCCAGCGCGCCACCGCAAAGGTCCGCTGAACTACGCCAACCCGCACGGCACGCAGATCGGCATCGCCGTCATCGCCCACTTGGCGACCGGACCCCGCCCAGCCTCGGCTGGCTGTTCTTCAGCGGCGGACCACCAGCCCCATCTTCACAGGCAGGCCAAGGCGCCGCAGCCATCAGTCCCAGAACCCGCCGGCGGAGCACAACATGCAGTGGGTGCCGCACTCGTGTGGATACCCCTCACCGATGTGCACCCGATGCGGCGGGCATGGCGTCTTCTTGCCGGGGCAGTAGTGATGGGTGGGCCCCGACCGGATGACCGGCCAGCCGGGCCAGCCGGCGCGGCGCGGCCTGCGGTGGCTGGTCCGGGTTCCGCTGCGGCGTGGCCTGGTCATATTCGTCCTGCTCCTGATCATCGAGTACCTGGTCATCCCGGAACTGGTGGGCGCCAGCAAGAACCTGTACCTGCTGGCGCGGGTGAATGTGGCCTGGATGCTGGCCGGGCTGGCGCTGGAGGCGGTATCGCTGTTCTGCTACGCGCTGCTGACCCGTGCGCTGCTGCCGCCGGGCGGCCGGCCCGCGCTGTCCCGGCTGTTCCGGATCGATCTGGCAGCGGCGGCGGTGGCGCACGTGATCCCGGCGGGCACGGTGGGCAGTGCGGGCATCGGGTACCGGCTGTTCACCGCGGAGGGTGTGGATGGCACGGACGCCGGGGTGATGATGGCGACCAAGGGCATGGGGTCCACCGTCGTGCTGAACGTCCTGCTCTGGCTGTCCCTGGTGATCTCGATACCACTGGCCGGCTTCCACCCGATCTACGTGTCGGTCGCCATCACCGGTGCGGTCGCGCTGGCCCTGGTGGGCACCCTGGCGTTCGGGCTCACCCGGGGCGAGGGCAGGGCGAGCAGGATCGTGCACGCCATCGGCCGCAAGATCCCCGGGCTGGACGGCGACCGGCTCGAGCGCCTGTTCGTGCGGATCGGGACCTCGATCATGGAGCTGGCCCGCGACCGGGAGGTCATGACGGCGGGCCTGGCCTGGGCGTCGCTGAACTGGCTGCTCGACGCCGCGGCCTTGTGGTGTTTCGTGGCGGCGTTCGGCAGCTTCGTGAACCCGGCCGAGTTGTTCGCCGCCTACGGGATCGCGAACGTGCTGGGCGTGCTGCCGGTCAGCCCGGCCGGCCTGGGCGTCATCGACAGCACCGCCCCGCTGCTGCTGGTCAGCTTCGGCGTCACCCGCAGTGTCGCGACCCTCGGCGTGCTGGCCTGGCGGCTGGTGAACTTCTGGCTGCCCATTCCCGCGGGTGCGGCCGCCTACGTCTCGCTCAAGGTGCCGCCGGGCGGCGGGCTGAAGGCCGCCCGGCGGGCGCTGTCGGAGATGATGGGCCGCGCAGCCGCCCGGGAGGAAGAACCTGAGGACCCCGGCACCGGCCAGCCTGAGCGCGGCAGCGGCCCGGCCCCCTCCTCCGGCCACGTCCCGGCGCCCGGGGCCGACCGTGATGACCCGGTGGCATGAAGCGCACCGCCTGGTCCAGCTAACGGCAGCAGCACACTGGCCGCCGGCTGCCGCGCGGCGTCCCGCGGCGGTGCCGCTCCACCAGCGTCAGTGCCGCCGCACCAACATGATGAGAAGCACGATAATGACGATCAGGACGATGGTTCCGATGCCGATATACATGGAGACCTCTTTCTGCTAGCGGGACCCCGAAGCCTCCATCGAGACGACCCGGGTGAGTCCTCCCCGTTGTAGTGACATGCCTGCTGCCCCCGCGCGCGGACGGCAAACACCTGCTGTGATCGGGAAGATCCCGCGCCGCAGGAACTCAGAAATCCGCGTAAACGACAGCGGACATTGACATGGGTGAGCGTGGATAACCCTTTTGAGCCTGGGTAGAGACGACTGTCCTTATATGAATGCGGGGCAGCGGCTTCCGGCGCAAGGGTCATTAGCTTCCCTTGCTTTGCACAGGCGAAGGCCCCGGGCGAATAACAGATTGCTTCGAGCGAGAGGTAACCATCAGGATGCCATCGATATCGTCACCGTCGAGGCGGATGTCAGCGAGCGCGAGACGCGCCTCCGGCAGCGCTGCCGCGCGGGTGCTCGCCAGGGCAGGCCTCACCGCTCGCGGAATCATATACATCCTGGTCGGCTGGGTCGCGATCCTGGTTGCGCTCGGCCAGAGCTCGCAGCAGGCCGACCAGGAGGGCGCGCTGCAGTTGCTCGCCGGCAAGCCCTACGGCCTGGTCTCGCTCTGGCTGCTGGGCACCGGATTCGCCGCCTATGCGCTCTGGCGCCTCAGCGAAGCCGCCTTCGGCGTCGCCGGCGAAGGCAACGGCGCCGGTCCCCGGCTGAAGTCCCTGGGCCGGGCCATCGTCTATGCCGGGCTTGCCTTCCTGACGTTCCAGGTCATCTCCGGCACCCAGGGTAACGAGACCCGTAAGCAGCAGGACCTGTCGGCTAAGGTCATGCACCACAGCGGCGGCAGGTGGCTGGTGGGCATCGTCGGCTTGATCGTGGTGATCGCCGGCCTGGCTCTCCTCGTCCAGGGTGTACGCCGCACGTTCATGAAGCACCTGCAGACCGCACAAATGAGCCGACGGAAGCGCCGTATCGTCGAGTGGCTCGGCATGATCGGGACAACTGCCCGCGGTGTGGTGTTCGCACTCGTCGGCATCCTGGTGATCGATGCCGCCGTCACGTACCAGCCATCGAAGGCAGGCGGCGTCGACAAGGCGCTGCTCACGCTGCGCAATCAGCCGTTCGGCGAGGTTCTCCTGATCCTCGCGGCTCTCGGGCTCATCGTTTTCGGCGTCTACGGCTTGTGCGAGGCCAGATGGAGAAAGGTGTGAACCCTCGGCGGTGACCTTGCTGCATGAGCACGGCGCCCAGGTCAGCCGTTTGCCCGATCCCCAGATGAGCAGGCCGGTCATCAGCACCGGCGAGAGGACGGTGGCCTCCACGGCCAGTAGCAGGCGGCGAGCAGCACGAGCAGCGGCCCGGTGCTGGGGTCGGTGGCCCGCCCGGTGAGGATCTGGCCGAAGTTTTCCCCGGCGACCCAGCAGATCAGTCCGAAGGCGACGGCCAGCAGCAGTGTCGGCCGGACCGTGGCTGGATGGAATATCCCGGCTGCGATCAGCGCAAAGACCACCGCGAGGACGGAGCACACGGCCAGGCCGTGCGATCCGATGGCCGCCGCGGCCCCCCGGTCGACGGCGGCGAGCCAGCCTGGTTCGCCCGCCGCGTTCGCGGCGATCGCGTCGTGCAGGGCGCGGGGTGCGCGGACGGTCTGCTGCACAATGAGATACGCGAGGCCGCCCCACAGCACCAGCCAGACCACCAGGCTCCACCGTTGCCCGAGAGGGCTCGCCGCCGTGACGCTGCCGGCCTGCGGAGCCCAGGAGCGGGGCCAGACCGCCGCGGCGATCAGCGCGTAGAGGATGACCGCGCCGGGCGCCCCGGTGACCGGGCTGGCCGTTCCGCTCAGCAGCCCGCCAAGCCCTTCGCCGAGCCACCACACCGATAGCGCCCAGATCATGGGCCCGCCGCGAGCCGCGAGCCGCCGCCGCATCCAGCTACCGCCAGCACCGTGGCCACCGCCCCGCCCGCGGTCACCATCAGCCATCGGGGTCTCGTCACAATCCGCATCCGTCTCTGCTCGGTGGCCATGTCACCCATTCGCCCCCGGCCCGGACTCCGGTTCATGATCAAAACCCGCCGGGAGGCACCTGCTCATCGCTCAACTGCGGTGCGGCTGGTGACGCGAACCCGAGAAAGCTACTATCCGGGCGTGGCTGCGCTGACACCTCGACCAGATCCTGGCCGGCGTCACCGGACCGCAAAGGAGCCAGCATGAGCGGGCAGCGGGCCAACTGGGCCGGCAATGTCACGTTCGCCGCCGAACGCATCCACCAGCCGTCCTCCCTGGCCGGGCTCCAGCGCATCGTGGCCCGCAGCGGCCGCGCCAGGGCGCTCGGCACGGCCCATTCGTTCAGCCCGGTCGCGGACACCCGGGGCGATCTCGTCTCGGTGGCGGGCCTGCCGCCGCTCATCGAGGCCGACAGCGAGCGCGGCACCGTCACGGTCAGCGCGGGCCTGCGCTATGGCGAGCTGGCAGCCGAGCTGCACAAGGCCGGGCGCGCGCTGGCCAACCTGGCGTCGCTGCCGCACATCTCGGTGGCCGGCGCCTGCGCTACCGGCACGCACGGCTCCGGCAACGCCAACGGCAGCCTCGCGACAGCGGTCCGGGCCATGGAGATGGTCACCGCGGACGGCGACCTGGTGACCGTAGACCGGGCCGCCAGCCCGGGTGCCGTGGTCGCCCTTGGAGCTCTCGGCATCGTCACCCGGCTGACGCTCGCCACCGTGCCAGCCTTCGGCATCGCGCAGTACGTCTACGAGGACGTCCCGCTCGGCCAGGTACGCGACCAGTTCGGCGAGATCTTCGCCAGCGCCTACAGCGTGAGCGTGTTCACCGACTGGCGCAGCCCCCTGACGGGCCGGATCTGGTTCAAGCGGCGCACGGACGCCCCCGCACCGCGCTGGGCAGGCGGCCGCCCGGCGGACGGGCCGCGCCATCCCCTGCCCGGCAAGCCGCCTGCCAACTGCACGACGCAACTGGGCGCCCCGGGCCCCTGGCACGAGCGGCTGCCGCACTTCCGGCTGGAATTCACTCCCAGCGCCGGGAACGAGCTGCAGTCGGAGTACCTGCTCCCCCGCGAACACGCCGCCGGCGCCTTCGATGCCCTCGGCCCCATCGCCGCCGAACTGGCCGCCGTCCTGCAGATCTCGGAGATCCGCACGGTCGCGGCCGATGACCTGTGGCTGAGCCCGGCCTACCGGCGGGACACCGTCGGGGTCCACTTCACCTGGATCAACGACTGGCCCGCCGTCGAACCCGTGCTGGCCCTGGTCGAGGAGCGGCTGGCACCGCTGCGCGCCAGGCCGCACTGGGGCAAGCTCTTCAGCACCAGCCCCGCCGTCGTGCACGGCCTGTACGAGCGGGCCGACGACTTCCGCGAGCTGATGCGCCACTACGACCCGGCCGGCAAGTTCCGCAACGACCTGCTGGACCTGTATTTTCCGCCTTTGTGAGCGGTTCTGTGATCGGTCCCGCCCCGGTGTTTTTCCGTTGTATATATGAAAAAGAAATATCCGGGGTGGGCCACGGTGGCACGCCGGGGGGACGCGGGAAAAGCAGAGTCAGCGGGGGACGCGGGGGGACAGTACCCGATCGAGAGCCTGGGCTACCTCGCTGGGCCATGGTGGCGCGCTGGAGCGGACGCGGGGAAACCAGAGTCAGCGGGGGACGCGGTGGGGGGACAGTACCCGATCGAGAGCCTGGGCTACCTCTTCGGCCAGACCGGGGGCGGTGGTGCCCGGGTCGCGTGGGGGCTCAGGGGTGGGGGCTGGGGCGGGCTCGCGGACCTGGCCGCAGTCCTTGCATTCCACCTCACCAAGCCGCCGGACCAGCCGCACGCCGGCGCAGGCTGGGCAGCGGTCCAGGTCGCTGGCCCAGTCGCGGCCGGTCTGGCAGGTGGGGCAGATGAGCACCTGGCGGTCGCTGTGGACGCCGCGCTTCCAGGGGCTGGCGCCCCGGTCGGGGTCGACCTGGCGGGCACCACAGCGGTAACAGGGCATCGCGGACCGGCCGGGCTAGCTGAGGGCGGCGAGCGCCTTCTGGTACTCGGCGATATCCCTGGCCTGCGGGATGGGATTCACGACCTTCCAGCGCACGGCGCCATCCTTGCCGATGATGAACGTGCCGCGGGTGGCGATGCCCATGTTCTCCTCGAACACGCCATACAGCTTGGCCACGGCGCCGTGCGGCCAGAAGTCGGACAGCAGCCCGAACCCGAAGTTCTCCTGGTCCGACCAGCTGCGCAGGGCGTACGTGGAGTCCACCGAGACCGTGAGCAGCTCGACGTCATCCCGGGTGACCTCGGGGAACTCGTCCCGCATCGCACACAGCTCGCCGGTGCACACACCGCTGAACGCGAGCTGGTAGAAGACGAGGACGACGCTCTTGGAGCCGCGGAACGACGACAGCCGCACCGGCGTGCCGTGCTGGTCCTTCAGCTCGAAATCCGGCGCCTGATCGCCGATCTCCACCGCCATACCGGGTTCCCTTCCGTGTCTTATTGAAGTTCGGGTTCTTCAAGACACCCAATCCGGTTGCCGCCGTGCCACCTGCACCGGCACTCGGGCAGGCCCACATCGCCTGCCCTCGCTGGCCGGTCTTGAAGAACCCTCACAGTCGCTTCCCACCATTGGGCGCAGTCAAGTGTGCCACGCGCCGCTGAACTTCTGGTTATCTTCCAGCGCACGGGCGCGGGCTATCGCCGCAACACCCACGAATCCCCGTCGTGACTGTTATCTACGGGCCTTCGGAGAGACCAGCCTGGTGCCCGACCAGTCGCGGCCTGCGCTGAGGCTGGACGTCTGGGACAGGCCCGCTGTCGGCGCGGACTCGCCGATGTCGCTCGGTTCCACATGGCCATCCCGGCCCGCCTTCGGGGTCAGCAGCCAAACGTACCCGCCGTCCGCCAGCGGGGCCACGGCGTCGACCAGGGCGTCGACCAGGTCACCGTCACCGTCCCGCCACCAGAGCAAGACTACGTCGACGACGTCGTCGTACTCCTCGTCCACCAGTTCTACGCCGTTCACACCGGCGATGGCGTCGCGCAGGTCCTCGTCACAGTCCTCGTCGTAGCCGAGTTCCTGCACCACGTGGCCCGGTTTGATGCCAAGCCGCTCGTCCAGGCCGCGCGCATCCTGCGCCTGGCCCGCGGTCGCGCTCAATGACGTCCTCCCTCGAAATCGCCGGCGGGCGTGGCCTCGTCGGCACTACTTGATGGGACAGTCCACACTGGGTCGGCGCCACGCGCAAGTGTCATTCGCCCTCGCGTGGAAAAACTGCCGGGGCAATTTGCCGCGAATCCTGAAGTCATCGTTTACCCAAGGAAAGACAACCGGACCTCGCGATCCGGGTTGTCCACGTTGAGGTCTACCAGAGCGACGCTCTGCCAAGTGCCCAGCGCCACCCGGCCGGCCAGCACGGGCAGCGTGACCGACGGCGCGACGAGGGCGGGCATGACGTGGCTGCGGCCGTGGCCGGGCGACCCATGCGCGTGCCGCCAGCGGTCGTCGGCGGGCAGCAGCTCGCGGAGCGCGGCCAGCAGGTCGGGATCGCTGCCCGAGCCCAGCTCCATGATCGCCAGCCCGGCCGTGGCGTGCGGGACGAACACGTTCAGCAGCCCGTCACCGCCGGCCGCCGCACCGGCCGCGAACCGCTGGCACTGCCCGGTGATGTCGACGACGGTCTCGCGGCTGCCGGTCCGCAGCCGGATCAACTCGGTCTTCACGATGCAGCGTCCTCGCGATCACGCCTGCTGGGCGGCGGGCTCGTCGTCATCGTCCGGCTCGTCGGACCTGGGCGGCTCGTAGTCCATGGCACCCGGCCAGATGATCACCGTCACCCTGGGCACGAACGTCCACTGCACCCCGGCGTCCAGCCAGCGCTCCACCAGCCGCCAGTCTTCCACCTCGTGCGCGTGGTCCCAGCCACCGTGCCGCAGGACCTCGCGGCGGTGCATGATCATCGGTGTGCCGATGTCGCATTCCCACGGCTCGTCGTGGCCGATCGTCCAGGTGCCGTCGGCCCACTGCATCTGGCTGAAGGCGAACCCCGCCTCGGGGTGGGCGTTCAGCGCGGACACCAGGATGCTGCAGTGCCGGGGCAGGTAGAGATCGTCGTCGTCGAGGTAGCCGATGTAGTCGCCGCGGGCCAGTTCCAGAGCGCGGGTGCGCGCGTAGTGGCCCCAGTGCTCGCCCTTGGCATGCTCGGGCAGCTCGTCGTAGCGCAGCCGCTGGCACCACGGCCCGGACCGCGGGCAGCCGTCGTGGTCGCAGCGCCGCAGCTTGGCCATGCTCGCGGCCAGCCCGGGATCCGGGCCGTCGGAGACGATGATGTGCTCGACGTTCGGGTAGTCCTGCACCCGCACCGACGGAATGCAGCGGTTGAGCAGCAGCTCGTTGCGCTCCCAGGTCGGGGTGATCACCGAGACCATCGGGTGCGGGCATTCGCACCGATCGTCTTCGCGGGCACAGCAGCAGGAGCCGTTCGCGCAGCATCCGGTCACAGCGGCAACCCGCAAGGTTTTACGGCCCCCCGCGTGGGCAGCCAGTTTCCAACCCACCCGTGCATGCATGCCCTCTCTCGACCTGACCCGCTCCCGGGCACACCTAGTCTGGCATGGGAAAGGCCGCACCTGAAAGGTGTGCGGCAGGCGGGCCCCGGTGCGAGGTTACCCAACGGTAGAGATGCGCTGGCGGCCCGCAGGTACCACGATTGGTCTGGACAACATAGATCACACAAGGCGGCCGACAGCCGCCAGACAGCACGGAAGGCGAGGGCACCGCGTGGCCTCCGGACGCCAGCGTTACTCGATCATCAGCGACGGGCTACCCACCCAGCTCCCCGATATCGACCCGGATGAGACCCGCGAATGGGTCGAGTCCTTTGACACGGTCGTGCGCACCCGCGGCCGGGCCCGGGCCCGCTACATCATGCTCAGCCTGCTCGAACGGGCCCGCGAGCAGCAGGTCGGCGTGCCCGGCCTGCGCAGCACCGACTACATCAACACGATCTCGCCAGAGCGCGAGCCCTGGTTCCCCGGCGACGAGTACATCGAGCGCCGCATCCGCGCCTACATCCGGTGGAACGCCGCCGTCATGGTCTCCCGGGCCAACCGGCCGGGCCTCGGCGTCGGCGGGCACATCGCCACCTACGCCTCGGCGGCCAGCCTCTACGAGGTCGGCTTCAACCACTTCTTCCGCGGCAAGGACCACGGCGAGTCCGGCGACCAGGTGTTCTTCCAGGGGCACGCCGCCCCCGGTATCTACGCGCGGGCATACCTGGAGGGACGGCTGAGCGAGGACCAGCTCAACGGGTTCCGCCAGGAGCTGTCGCACCCCGGTGGCGGGCTGCCCTCCTACCCGCACCCCCGGCTCATGCCCGACTTCTGGGAGTTCCCCACCGTCTCCATGGGCCTCGGCGCGATCAACGCGATCTACCAGGCCCGGTTCAACCGCTACCTGCTGGCCAGGGAGATCAAGGACACCAGCCGGTCGCACGTGTGGGGGTTCCTGGGCGACGGCGAGATGGACGAGCCCGAGGCGCTCGGCGCGATCGGCATGGCCGCCCGGGAAGAGCTGGACAACCTCACCTTCGTGATCAACTGCAACCTGCAGCGGCTTGACGGCCCGGTGCGCGGCAATGGCAAGATCATCCAGGAGCTGGAGGCGTTCTTCCGCGGTGCCGGCTGGAACGTGATCAAGGTGATCTGGGGCCGCGACTGGGACCAGCTGCTGGCCAACGACACCGACGGCGTCCTGGTCAACAAGATGAACACCACGCCGGACGGCCAGTTCCAGACCTACAGCGTGGAGTCCGGCGCCTACATCCGCGAGCACTTCTTCGGCGACGACCTGCGGCTGCGTGCGATGGCCGAGCCGCTCACCGACGACCAGCTCCGCACCCTGTCCCGCGGCGGGCACGACTACCGCAAGGTGTACGCGGCATTCAAGGCGGCCAGCGAGCACGAGGGCCAGCCGACGGTGATCCTCGCCCACACGATCAAGGGCTGGACGCTCGGCCCCGACTTCGAGGCGCGCAACGCCACGCACCAGATGAAGAAGCTCACCGTGGCCGAGCTGAAGATGTTCCGGGACCGGCTGTACCTGCCGATCCCGGACGAGGCCCTCGAGGCCGAGCTGCCGCCCTACTACCACCCGGGCGAGGACTCCGACGAGATCCAGTACATGCGCGAGCGGCGGGCCGCCCTCGGCGGCTTCCTGCCCAGGCGCGTGGTCCGCTCCCGGCCGGTGCCGCTGCCCGCCGAGCGGGTCTACGAGGACCTGCGCAAGGGGTCGGGCAAGCAGCCGGTGGCCACCACGATGGCGTTCGTCCGGCTGCTCAAGGACCTGATGAAGGAGCCCGGGATCGGCCAGCGGTTCGTGCCGATCATCCCGGACGAGGCGCGCACCTTCGGCATGGACTCGCTGTTCCCGACCGCGAAGATCTACTCGCCGCACGGCCAGACCTACGAGGCGGTGGACCGCAACCTGCTGCTGTCCTACAAGGAGTCCAGCCAGGGCCAGATCCTGCACGAGGGCATCAGCGAGTCGGGCGCGATGGCGTCGGTAATCGCCACCGGCACGGCCTACGCGACGCACGGCACGCCGATGATCCCGGTGTACGTGTTCTACTCGATGTTCGGCTTCCAGCGCACCGGCGACCAGATGTGGGCGCTCGGCGACCAGCTCGGCCGCGGCTTCCTGCTCGGCGCCACGGCGGGCCGGACCACGCTGGCCGGCGAGGGCCTGCAGCACAACGACGGGCACTCGCTGCTGCTCGCCTCGGTCAGCCCGGCCTGCCTGGCCTACGATGCGGCCTGGGCCTACGAGCTGGCCTACATCGTCCCCGACGGGCTGCGCCGGATGTACGGCAGCAGCGAGGGGCACCTGGCCGGCGAGGACATCTTCTACTACCTGACCGTGTACAACGAGCCCTACCCGCAGCCGGCCGAGCCCGGCGACTTCCCCGGCGGCCGGGAGGCGCTGCGGGAGGCGATCCTGCGCGGCCTGTACCGGTACCGGGCCGCCGCCGTGGCTTCCGCCGCCGCGGCTCCCGCCCCCGGCGGTGGCGCGGGGCAGCCGCCGCGGGCGCAGATCCTCGCGTCTGGCATCGCCGTCCGGTCGGCGCTCGCGGCGCAGGAGCTGCTGGCCGAGGACTGGGGAGTGGCCGCCGACGTGTGGTCGGCCACCTCCTGGACCGAGCTGCGCAGGGAGGCGCTCCGCTGCGAGGAGCACAACCTGCTGCACCCCGACGCTGAGCAGCAGGTGCCCTACGTCACCAGGGTGCTGAGCGGCGAGCCGGGGCCCGCGGTCGCGGTGAGCGACTGGATCAAGGCGGTGCCCGACCAGATCGCCCGCTGGGTACCCATGCCGTTCACCTCGCTGGGCACCGACGGATACGGCTTCTCCGATACCAGGCCGGCCGCCCGCAGGTTCTTCCACGTGGACGCCGAGTCGATCACCCTGGCCGTGCTCGGCGAGCTGGTCAGGAGCGGCGAGGTCAAGCCGGAAGCGCTCGAGCAGGCGATCAGGAAGTACAAGCTCGACGTCACGGTCAGCGAGGCGCTCGCGCCCTGACAGGTGCCGGGGGTCTTTTTGAACCTGAGCGGACATCCGGGGGCAGCGGTTGCGCGTCTGAGAGAGTTGAGGAGACGTTTTCCCGGCTGCGGCGGGACAGCGCGCCGCAGCCGGGTCATGCAACCGAAAGGATGGCCTGGATGGATGCTGCGCGGATCGGGATCAGGGTGTTAACGCGGGCAGCGGTGCCGCTGGCGGTGACGGCGGCGCTGAGCCTGGCCTGGGCGGCACAGCCCGCCGCCGGTGCGGCGCCGCCGGGCGGCGGGCCGTTCGCTGCCAGGGCCGGGACGATCTCGACGGTGGCTGGCGGGGTAGGTGGCCCGGCCCAGGCCACCACGATCGGGTTTCCCTTGGGTGGGTGCCCGATGGCGGCGGCCGGGCCGGACCTGTACATCGGCTCGGGCGGGCTGCGGGACGTGAACGAGCAGTCCGGCTTCCTGACGACCGTCGCGGGTACCGGTGAGGCCGGGCCGCCGGGATTTGGCGGGCTGGCGACGCAGGCGGATCTGGGCCTGTGCGGAGCCGCGATCGACCAGCAGGGCAACCTGGTGATCGCCACCCGCACGACCGTCTCGGTGGTGGCGCACACCACCGGCACGTTCTACGGCCAGGCGATGAACGCCAAGCACATCTACCGGGTGGCGGGCGACGGCCATGAGGGATTCGCCGGCGACGGCGGCACGGCCACCAAGGCCGAGTTCTTCGACGCCGAAGACGTGGCGGTGGACCCGGCGGGCAACCTGGTGATCCCCGACAACCGGGCCTTCATCCAGATCGGCAACGAGCGGGTGCGGGTGGTGGCCGAACGCACGGGGACGTTCTACGGGATCGCGATGACCGCCGGGGACGTCTACACCATCGCCGGGAACGGCACCGCCGGGCACACCGGCGACGGCGGCACGGCCACCAAGGCCGAACTGAACGAGCCGAGTGGCGTCGCGGCCGACAGCACGGGCAACGCGCTCATCGCCGACACCGGTAGCAACCGGATCCGGGTCGTGGCGGGCAGCACAGGCACGTTCTACGGGCGGGCGATGACGGCGGGAGACATCTACACCATCGCCGGCAACGGCAGCTTCGGGTTCTCCGGCGACGGCGGCCCCGCCACCAAGGCCGGCCTGAACCCGGCTGGCCTGCGGCTCGACTCGCACGGCAACCTGGTGATCGCCGACTTTGCCAGCAACCGGGTCCGCGTCGTGGCCGCGCGCTCTGGCACCTTCTACGGGCGGCAGATGACCGCGGGCGACATCTACACCATCGCCGGGAACGGCGGCTCCGGGCACACCGGCAACGGCGGGCCGGCCACCCGGGCGACGCTGGATCAGCCGGATGCCGTGGGGCTGGACGACGCGGGCAACGTGGTCATCTCCGACAGCGGAAACAGCCTCATCCGGGTGGTGGCCGAAAACACCGGCACCTACTACGGGAAGTCGATGACCGCCGGGGACATCTACACCATCGCCGGCAGCACATCACAGCTGCCCGGCGGCGGCGACGACGCGGGGTTCAACGGCGACGGCGGCCCGGCCACCGCGGCCCAGGTGTTCGCGCCGCGCGGCGCGGCCACCGACAGCGCCGGCGACCTGCTGATCGCTGACACCGCCAACCTGCGGATCCGGGTCGTGGCGGGCAGCACCGGCACGTTCTTCGGGCGGGCGATGACAGCGGGAGACATCTACACCATCGCCGGCGACGGCGGTACCTCGAATCCCTCGAACGGCGTGCCCGGCACCAAGACAGACATGATCCTGCCGGACGGCGTGGCCGTGGACCCATCCGGCAACCTGCTGACCGTCGGCGACGACGACCAGGTGCAGATCGTCGCCGTGCGGATGGGCACGTTCTACGGCCAGAGCATGCGCGCCGGGTTCATCTACGGGCTCGCGGGCAGCGGGATCCCCGGGCACTCCGGGGACGGCGGCCCGGCCCTCGACGCCAGGATGAAGGTGCCACACGGAGTGGCCGTGGCCAGGGGGTCAGGCAACCTGGTGATCGCCGACACCGGGAACAACCGGGTCCGCGTGGTGGCCGAGCGCCCGGGCACGTACTACGGCATCGCGATGACCGCCGGCGACATCTACGACGTCGCGGGGGGCGGCCGCACCGGCGGCCTTGGGGACGGCGGCCTTGGCACCAAGGCCTCGCTGGAGCGGCCGGACGGTGTCGCCGTGGACAGCGCGGGCAACCTGGTCATCGCCGACACCGCGGACAACGAGGTGCGGGTGGTGGCCAACACAACGGGAAAGTTCTACGGCATAGCGATGACCGCCGGGCATATCTACGCCGTCGCGAATGACGACCTGCCTGCTGCTGTAGCAGTGGACGGCGCGGGCAACCTGGTCATCGCCGACACCGGTGGCGCCCAGGTCCAGGTGATAGCCGAGACCAGCGGCACGTTCTACGGCATCGCGATGACCGCCGGGCACACTTACGTCGTCGCCGGCCGTGGTGGCCACGGGTTCTCCGGGGACGGCGGCGCTGGCCCCAAGGCCGAGCTGTCCAAGCCCGACGGCGTGGCCACCGGGCCGGGTGGAAGCCTGCTGATCGCCGACACCTCCAACAGCCGGATCCGGGAGCTGGCCGGCTGAGTTCGCAGATCCGCGAAGGCCTTCCGGTGCGTGCACGTACCGGAAGGCCTTCGCGGTTGCCTGGCGCAGAACGTGCCTAGCTCAGAACGCGGCGCTCAGGACGGGGTTGAGGCGAGCGGCGCCGTAGCCGAAGGTGCCGCTGTCGCGCAGTTCGGTGGCGGCGTCGGCGAGGGCGCTGTAGGCGACGTAGAAGAACGCGCCGCCGACCGAAATCCTGGCGACCCCGGCCGCAGCCAGCTCGGTGACCGGCGGGACGGCCGGCATGGCCAGGACGTTGACCGGCCGGTCCACCGACGCGACGACCTGGCGGATGTCGGCCAGGCTGGTCAGGCCGGGGGCGTAGAGCACGTCCGCGCCCGCCTCCTGGAACGCCTGCAGCCTTGCGATCGTGTCGGCCAGATCTGGCCTGCCGTGCAGGTAGTTCTCCGACCGCGCGGTGAGCACGAACGGCACCGCACCGGCATGGGCGGCCTCGGCTGCCGCGGTGACCCGGTCGGCGGCCAGGCCGATCCGGTAGATGGGATCATCCGGTGAGCCGGTGGAATCCTCGATGGAGCAGCCGGCCAGCCCGGTCTCGATGGCCAGCCGCACCGTCTCCGCGACGCCGGCCGGGTCGTCGGCGAACCCGTGCTCCAGGTCGGCCGACACCGGCAGCCCGGTGCCGCCGGCGATGCTGCGCGCGTGCTCCAGCGCCTCGTCCCTGCTGACCGACCCGTCGTTGCGGCCCATCGACATGGCCATGCCGCTGCTCGTCGTCGCCAGCGCACGGAAGCCGAGCGAGGCGAGCACCCGGGCCGACCCCAGATCCCACGGGTTGGGCAGCAGCAGCGGCTCCCCCGGCCGATGGAGCGAGAAGAAGTGGCGCGCTTTCTCCGCTTGCGTAGTCACAAGGCTCACTGTAGACACCCCCTCCGACACCCTCAGGCCGCCGCTCACAGAATGATGGCATCGCTTTTCCTACCTAAGTTGGGGTTTTTACCCCGGGCGTGACAGGCTAGGGCGGGTGAAGGGAACGCAAGGGCCAAAAGTGGCCCGCGCGGACAACGGGCACCCCGACAGCAACCCGGCCGGCCCACCGGCGGACACCAGTGCACCGGCAGCCACCGGGTCACCGCCAGATGACGCGCCGCCGGTCACCCGGTCACAGGCCAGCAGCGGCGTCGGAGCCGAGACCATCCGGCGCCTGGAACGGGCCACCGGGGCGCTCGGCACGGCCGCCATGGCGTCGATGGATGCCCGTTTGCCCTGGTTCGCGGCGATGTCCGCGGAGAACCGGTCCTGGCTGGGACTGGTCGCCCAGGCCGGCATCGCCGCGTTCGTCGACTGGGTGAAGCATCCCGAGCGCACCAGGCCCGCGGTCACCGGTGAGGTGTTCGGCACGGCGCCGCGCGAGCTGGCCAGGGCGGTCAGCCTGCAGCAGGCGGTGGAGATGGTCCGGGTCATCATCGACGTGGTCGAGGCCCGGGTGGAGGAGCTCGCCGCGCCCGGCGGGCAGGCCAGCCTGCGCGAGGCGGTGCTCCGCTACACCAGGGAGATCGCGTTCGGCGCCGCCCAGGTGTACGCGCGGACCGCCGAGGCCCGCGGTGCCTGGGACGCGCGGCTGGAGGCACTCGTCGTCGACTCCCTGGTACGCGGCGAGGCCGAGGAGGGGCTGCAATCCTGGGCGTCCGCGCTGAGCTGGTCCTCCTCCCCGGTCGCCGTGATCGCCGGCCGGGCCGACGGCAACAAGGCCGAACTGGTCATCGACGACCTGCGGATCATCGCCCGGCGGGCACGGGTCGACCTGCTCGCCGGCGTGCACGGGCACCGGCTGATCGTGGTGGTCGGCGGTGCGCCCGACCCGCTCGCCGCCGCGCGGCAGCTCGCCGGGCGGTTCGGTGCCGGGCCCATCGTCGTCAGCACCGCCGTGCCCGATCTGCAGTCGGCCACCAGGTCGGCGCAGGCCGCCCTGGCCGGGCTGCGCGCCGCCACGGCCTGGCCGGACGCGCCGCGGCCCGTGTACGCCGACGAACTTCTGCCCGAACGCGCCATCGACGGCGACCAGGTGGCCAGGGAGCATCTCGTCCGCAGCGTCTACCAGACCCTGCTCAGCGGTGGCCCGTCGCTGCTCGACACGGTGACCGCCTACCTGGAGCAGGGCTCCTCGCTGGAGGCCACCGCCCGGATGCTCTTCGTCCACCCGAACACGGTCCGGTACCGGCTGCGCCGGGTGGCCGAGCTGACCGGCTACGCCCCGGCAGAAGGACGGGGCGCCTTCGCCCTGTGGGTGTCGATCGTTCTGGGCAGGCTGGCCGGGCGGCCGGGCTGACGACGTCCTCACACGTGTGTTTTGGCGGTAACCTACAACAGATAACCCGTTAACTTCGTCACATCCCGCATTCATATAGCGGTGTCCTACAGGGCAGGGTGGAGTAATGCTCGTCATCGTCGCTCCCGGCCAGGGTGCCCAGGCTCCGGGATTCCTCGCTCCCTGGCTCGAACTCCCCGGCGTCGCCGGCCGGCTGGCCGCCTGGTCCGAGCTGGCCGGCTGCGACCTCATCCGGTATGGCACCACCGCCAGCGCCGATGAGATCACCGACACCGCGATCGCTCAGCCACTCCTGGTGGCCGCCGGGCTGGCGGCGGCCGAGGCGGCGTTCGGCGGGCTGCCCGAGGCCGCCGGCCACGCCCACGCGACCGCGGGCCACAGCGTTGGCGAGCTGACCGCGGGCGCACTCGCCGGCCTGCTCAGCGCCGGCGACGCACTGCGGCTCGTCCAGGTCAGGGGCAAGGCGATGGCGGCCGCGGCCGCCATGACGCCGACCGGCATGACGGCAGTGCTCGGCGGGGACGAGAAAGAGGTGCTCGCCTCGATCGAGGCGCACGGGCTCACCCCCGCCAACGTGAACGCGGCCGGCCAGATCGTGGCGGCAGGCACGCTGACCGAGCTGGCCGCCTTTGCCGGTGACCCGCCGCCGAAGGCACGGCTGAAGGAACTGCGGGTGGCCGGCGCGTTCCACACCAGGCACATGGCGCCCGCCGTGGCCGCGCTGCGCGAGGCGGCGGCGGGGATCACCGTCGGCGACCCAGCCATCACGGTGCTTTCGGACTCCGACGGCGCGCCGGTCACCTCGGGGGCCGACTGGCTCGCCCGCATCGTCAACCAGGTCAGTGCCCCGGTCCGGTGGGACGAGTGCATGCGGTCGATGGCCAGCCTCGGCGTGACGGCGCTCATCGAGCTGCCGCCCGCCGGGACGCTGACCGGCCTGGCCAGGCGTGCGCTGCCCGGGGTGGCGCTGCTCGGCCTCAAGACACCCGATCAGCTGGACGCGGCCCGGGTGCTCGCGGCCGAGCATGGCCGCGCTTTGCTGGCCGGAGAGTCATCCTATGGCAGCGCGGCGGATCAGGACGGCAGCGATTTCCTGGACGGCCATCACCCCGGGGCGGACAGCCACGGCCCGGACTGGCGCCTGCTGGTCGCCCCGCTGGCTGGCACCTTCCGGGCGGGCCAGCCGGTGGCGCTGGGAGCCGTTGTCGGCACCGGGGCCGAACTCGGCCTCATCGAGGCACGCGCCGACCGCAAACCGGTCACCGCGCCGTGCCCGGGGGCGATCATCGAGTGGCTGGTCGAAGATGGCGACCCGGTCAGCGCCGGCCAGCCCATCCTGCGGCTGCAGCCTCAGGTATCCGAGCAGAAGGCGGTCTGATGCGATCGGAGAGCGGCGCGGCCGGAGCCAGGATCCTGGCCTTCGGCGGATACCAGCCGGCCAACGAGGTCACCAACGACGACCTGGCCAAGACGGTGGACACCAGTGACGAGTGGATCCGCTCCCGGGTGGGCATCGCCAGCCGCCGGATCGCCGGGCCGGACGAGTCCGTCCCCGACATGGCGGTCGCCGCGGGGGGCAAGGCCCTCGCCGCGAGCGGCCTGTCCCCCGCCGACATCGACCTGGTGATCGTGGCCACCTGCACGCACGAGGTCCAGATACCGAACGTGTCGGCCACCGTTGCCCACCGGCTCGGCATCGCCGCCCCCGCGGCCTACGACCTGAACGCGGCGTGCGCCGGATTCTGCTATGCGCTGGCGAGTGCCAGCGACGCCGTCCGCGCCGGGTCGGCCAGGAACGTCCTGGTGATCGGTGCGGAGAAGCTGTCGCAGTGGGTGGACTGGACCGACAGGTCCACCTGCATCATCTTCGCCGACGGCGCGGGCGCCGCCGTGGTCGGCCCGGTGACCGAGCCGGGGCAGCAGCCCGGGATCGGCCCGGTGGCCTGGGGCAGCGCCGGCGAGCTGGCCGGCACGATCGCGATCGCCGACCGCGACTCGTTCATCGCCCAGGAGGGCCAGGCGGTGTTCCGCTGGGCCACCACCAAGCTGCACCCGGTCGCGCAGGCTGCCTGTGACAAGGCCGGTGTGGACCCGCGGGAGCTGGCCGCGTTCGTCCCGCACCAGGCGAACCTGCGGATCATGGAAACGCTGGCCCGCCAGCTCCAGGTGCCCAGGGAGCGGGTGGCCGACGATATCGTGCACTCGGGCAACACCTCGTCGGCGTCGATCCCCCTGGCGCTGTCGCGGATGATCGAGCAGGACGAGCTCGGCTCGGGTGAGCACGTGCTGCTCCTGGGCTTCGGTGCCGGGCTGAGCTACGCAGCGCAAGTGATCACGATGCCCTGACATGCTTTATCTGGCCGGAAAGATACCCTACGGTGCTTTATCTGGCCGGCGGCGGCCGGGAGCGCTATCCCACCCGACGACAAGGAGGCAACACACCGATGGCAATGACTGAAAAGGAAATCCTGGAAGGGCTCGGCGAGATCATCGACGAGATCGCCGGAGTGCCGGCCGACGAGGTGACGCCGGGCAAGAGCTTCGTCGACGACCTCGACATCGACTCGCTGTCCATGGTCGAGATCGCCGTGGCCGCGCAGGACAAGTTCGGCGTGGAGATCCCCGACGAGGAGCTCAAGAACCTCAAGACCGTCCAGGACGTCGTGCACTTCGTCCAGCGTTCCGGCGTCTCCGCCTGAACCGCCGGGCCGGCCCGGCGGTCAGGTTCTACCCAGAGGAGAGCTGATCTCAGTGGACCCAACGTCAGCGAGCGCAGCCTCACCGGGCACGGACCAGACTACGGTCGTGGTCACCGGGCTCGGTGCGACCACACCGCTCGGCGGCGATGTGGCAAGCACCTGGCAGGCACTGCTGGCCGGCCAGAGCGGTGTGCGCCCGCTCACCACCGAGTGGGCGGGCGAACTGCCGGTGCGCATCGCCGCGCCGGCCGCCGTCGATCCGGCGACCGTGCTGGACCGGGTGCTGGCGCGCCGCCTGGACCGTTGTGAGCAGCTCGCGCTCGTCGCCGCCAGGGAAGCCTGGGCCGACGCGGGAGCGCCGCAGGCCGACCCGGAGCGGATCGGCGTCGCGGTGTCCAGCGGCATCGGCGGCGTGGCCTCGACGATCAGTGCCTACGACATGCTGAACAGCAGGGGCTGGCAGCGCCTGTCGCCTTACACGGTGCCGATGCTCATGCCCAACGGCTCGGCCGGCTGGATCAGCATCGAGATCGGCGCGCAGGCGGGAGTGCACACCACGGTGAGCGCCTGCGCGTCCGGCGCGGAGTCGATCGCGTACGCCATCGACATGATCAGGTCCGGCCGCGCGGACATCGTGCTGGCCGGCGGCACCGAGGCCGCCATCATCCCGCTGAACATCGCGGCCTTCGCCGCCATGCGCGCCCTGTCCACCAGGAACGACGAGCCGTTGCGGGCGTCAAGGCCGTTCGACAAGGGCAGGGACGGCTTCGTGCTCGGCGAGGGCGCGGCCATGCTGGTGCTCGAATCCGCCGCGCACGCGGCCCGCCGGGGCGCGAACGTGCTCGCCGTGGCGGCCGGAGCCGGCTACTCGGCGGATGCGCACCACATCGCCCAGCCCCTGCCCGGCGGCAAGGGAGCGGCACTGGCCATCACCAGGGCGCTCGCCGATGCGAAGCTGCCCGCCGGGCGGGTGGTGCACATCAACGCGCATGCCACCTCGACGACGGTGGGCGATCTCGCCGAGGCACAGGCGATCAGGGCCGCCCTCGGCGAGGCGGCCGGTGGCGTGGTGGTCTCGGCGACCAAGTCGACGACCGGCCACCTGCTCGGCGGGGCGGGCGCACTGGAGTCCATCGCCACGATCCTGGCCCTGCGCGAGCAGGTCGCCCCGCCCACCATCAACCTCGACGACCCCGATGACGACGTCCAGATCGACATCGCGACCGAACCGCGGCCGCTGGCATCGCATGACGGCGCTCCCATGGTGGCGCTGAACAACTCCTTCGGCTTCGGCGGGTCCAACGTGGCGCTCGCCTTCGCCGCCGCCTGAATCCGCCGCCACGCGCAGGAAGGGCAGGACGGTGACATTGCTCGAGCACCCGAACACGACGGCAAGCCCGGTAGCGGCGGGCGCGGTACCCAAGCAGGCTGGCCCTGACTCGTGGCAGCCGCGGGAGCGGCTGGCCGCGCTGTTCGACGCCGGCACGCTGTGCGAGATCAGCCCGGCGGACGACAGGGGGGCGCTGGCCGGCACCGGGCTGATCGACGGCATGCAGGCGGTGGGGTTCGCCAGCGATCCCGGCGTGCAGGGCGGTGCGATGGGCAGCGCGGGCTGCGCCGCCATCGTGGCCGCCTACGACGAGGCCATCGCCCTGGGCGCGCCGGTCATCGGGCTGTGGCACTCCGGTGGCGCCAGGCTGCGCGAGGGCGTGGAGAGCCTGCACGCGGTCGGCACCGTGTTCGCGGCGATGACCAGGGCGTCCGGCGTGGTCCCGCAGATCTCGGTGGTGCTCGGCCCGGCCGCGGGCGGTGCGGCCTACGGGCCCGCGCTCACCGACGTGGTGATCCTGTCGGAGGCCGGCCGCATCTTCGTCACCGGGCCCGACGTGGTGCGCAGCGTCACCGGTGAGGACGTGGACTCGGCCAGGCTCGGCGGTCCCGAGCCGCACAGCCGCCGCTCCGGCGTGGTGCACATCGTCACCCCGACCCACGAAGAGGCGATCGCCGAAGGCAGGCGGGTGGCCCTGCTGCTCGGCAGGCAGGGCACCATGGACCCGGCGGTGGCCCGCGCCGCGGACGCCAGCGGCACCGACCTGGGCGCGCTGCTGCCGGAGTCGCCGCGCCGCGCCTACGACGTCCACCCGCTGGTGACCGGGCTGCTGGACGAGCCGGGCGTGGAACTGCACCCGAGGTGGGCGCCGAACGTGGTGACCGAGCTCGGCAAGTTCGGCGGCCGCACGGTCGGTGTCATCGCCAACAACCCACTGCGGCTCGGCGGCTGCCTGGACGCCACCTCGGCCGAGAAGGCGGCCCGCTTCGTCCGCATGTGCGACGCCTTCGGCGTGCCGCTGGTGGTCATCGTGGATGTGCCGGGCTACCTGCCCGGGGTCGGCCAGGAGTGGGACGGCGTCGTCCGCCGGGGCGCCAAGCTGCTGCACGCCTTCGCCGAGGCCAGCGTGCCACGGGTCACCCTGGTCACCAGGAAGTCCTATGGCGGCGCCTACATCGCGATGAACTCGCGCGCCCTGGGCGCGACCCGCGTGTTCGCCTGGCCGGAGGCGGAGCTCGCGGTGATGGGTGCGGTCGCGGCGGTCCGGATCCTGTACCGGCGGAAGCTGGCCGGCGTGCCTACCGAACGGCGGCACGAGGTGGAGGCCGAGCTGGCCGCCGAGCACGAGAAGGAGTCCGGCGGGCTGGCCCGCGCCGTCGATATCGGGGTGGTCGACGAGGTCATCGAACCCCGCCTGACCCGTCAGGCGATAGCCACGGCCATCGCCGAGGCGTTCCCGTCCCGCGGCGTGCACGGCAACATCCCGCTCTGACCGGTGGCTCCCGCCATGGACACCCCCGCGTCAGGACCTGCCGAGCGGGTCATCCTGATATCGCTGATGAAGTCGGGCACACACCTGCTCCAGGAACTCATGGCCGCCCTCGGCTACGGCATGTACGGGCAGGCCAGGATCGCGCCGGAGATCAAGCCGGTGCTGTCCACCGGCGAACGCTGGCGCATCGCCCGGATGGTCTGCTCCGGCGGCGTGCTGGCCGGCCTGGAGCAGGCGGACGAGGCCACCTTCGCCCAGGCCACCGACGAGGCCTGGGAGGCACTGGCCTGGGCCTGGCAGATCAGGTTCGGCATGCCGCTGAAGACCTGGTACAGCATGGAGCTGATCAACACCGAGCTGGTCGCCCAGGCGGTGCGGCGCACCGCGGGCTCGGACTTCGCGCAGACACCGCCCGGTGTCTGCTGGGTGTTCAACGAGTTCGACATCAAGAAGCTCGACGGGCATTTCCTGCGCGAGTGGGCGCGGACCGGGGAACCGCGGATCATCCTCAACTACCGGGATCCGCGGGACATGATCCTTTCGATGGTCAACTTCCTGGCCGGCCGGACCGGCCGCGGGTTCAGCAACTTCGGTGACTTCGACGTCTTCAGCACCATCCTGCGGGCCATGCCCGGCCTGCCGGAGCAGCTCACCTACGCGCTGACCGACCAGTCGTTCCCCTGCCATGGGGACATGGAGCGGGTGGTCTGGCTGCTGAACCATCCCAACGTGTGCAAGACCTCGTTCGAGGAGCTGGTCGGCCCGCAGGGCGGCGGCTCAGCGCAGGCGCGGGCGGACGCCCTGGAGCGGATCCTCGGCTTCCTCGGCGTCACCGGGACCACCCCGGCCGACGTGGCGGAGAAGCTGTTCAACCGCGAGTCGTTCTCCTTCTACCGTGGGCAGATCAGCGGCTGGCGCGGGGATTTCGGCCCGGAGCACCTGAGGCTGGCCGACGCCGCCTTCGGCGAGGTACTCCCCTTGTTCGGCTATCCCCGGCGCTGACCTCGGTATTTGGTGAGTTATTTACCAACGGGGCGAGGTCAGTATGTGGTTCAGGAGTTACTAGATGCCGATCCCGGGGTAGGGGCCTGACCTGTACCCCCAAACCGGGCCGAATGGGCGGATCGCGACACACCTAGCCCGGGTGCGCGCTGCCTGGGCTGGCACGCCGCGGCTGCCCGCCGTGCTCATCGGTGCAGGACTGGTCCCGGCTGGGATGAATGCCTGCATGACTTCACAGGAGAGTCAGCCAGATGAGCAGTCAGGAAGCACCGCACTTTCACACGGCCGGAGTGGGGGCCGGCCCCGCCAACCTGAGCCTGGCCGCCCTGTTCGAGGTGGCCAGACCCGACCGGATCGCCCTTTTCGAAGCGAAGCCGGAGCACTCATGGCACGGCAGCCTGCTGTTTCCCGGCGTGCGCATGCAGACGGCCTGGATCAAGGATCTGGTCTCTCTGGTCGCCCCGGAGCACCGGCTGTCGTTCCTGAGCTACCTGGTCACCACCAAACACATCTTTCCCTTCCTCAGCGCGCAGTACGACGAGATCCCGAGGCTGGAGTTCGCCCGTTACCTGGACTGGGCAGCCAGGCAATTGCCGGACATCCACTACGCGACGCCGGTCGAGGAGATCACCTTCGATTCCTCGTTCGCCCTGCACAGCAATGGCGCGGTGATAGCCCGCAGCCAGCACCTGGTGATCGGTGTCGGCACCCGCCCGGAGCTGCCACCAGGCCTGGCCGGCCTCGATGACGGGCGGGTCGCGCTCGCCGACGACCTGGCGGCCCGGCTGGCGGAGCTGGACCTGCCGCACACCGAGCCGGTCGCCGTGATCGGCTGCGGGCAGACCGGTGCCGAGTGCGTGGTGGAGCTGCGCAGGCGCGGCTTCACCGATATCAGGTGGCTGGGCAGCAGATCCTGGTTCGCTCCCTTCGACGACTCCCCCTCCGCCAACGAGATGTACCGCCCCGCCTACCCGGAGTTCCTCGACGGGCTTCCGATGGAACGCAGGCGCGACCTGGCCAGGGAGCATGTGCTGTCCAGCGACGGCATCTCCAGCGCGACCCTGCGCGCCATCTTCCAGGACAACTACGAGGAACTGCTGCGCACCGGCCGCCCGGCGGTGACCATGCTGCCCGGCCGCCGGGTCACCGCGGGCGAGCCGCATGGGCCCGGGGTGGTGCTGTCCTGTACGGGGGCGCATGGCCCGCAGCACTCCTCTGGCCGGACAGATGCCCTACGGAACTCTCCTGGCCGGACAGATGCCTCACGGAACTCTCCTGACCGGACAGATACCCTACCGAACTCTCCTGGCCGGACAGATACCCTACGGCAGCCCCCGGTGCGGTTCGCCGTCGTCGCGGCGGGACGCAGGCCCGCACCGCTGCCGTTCGGCACCAAGCTCCGGGAGATGATCGACACCGACGACGCCGGCGATCCGATGGTCGAGACCGACTACTCGCTGCGCTGGAAACACGGCGACAGCAACAAGATCTTCGTGCAGAACCGGTCGCGCTACGCGCACGGGCTGCAGGACTCCAACCTCAGCCTGCTCTCTGTGCGCAGCGCGGTCATCATCAACTCGCTGTTCGACCGCCCGGTCTACGACATCACCGACGAGTGCCTCAGCACGGCGTGGAGCTGATGGCCATGCTGAACTACAACGACCGCATGTTCCACTCGACGGCAGCCGAGACCACCGCCGCCGACGGCACCGGCGTGGTCGGTCACTACCGCCAGGACGGCGACGTCATCTGGGGCGAGTTCACCGGCGGCCGGGTCGCCCGCGGCAGCCTGGCCGGGACCTGCGGCGCCGACGGAGTGATCCACTTCGCCTACTGCCAGGTGCTCACCGACTCCAGCGTGATGGCTGGGCTGTGCACCAGCATCCCCACCGTGCTCACCGACGGGCGGATCCGGCTGGAGGAGCACTGGGAGCGGTTCGCACCGCACGCCGGCAGCGGCATATCGATCCTGGAGGAGGCGCTTCCCCCGGCGCCGGTCCCGGCCGGCGGGGGATGACCGTGGGCCTGGCTGCAATCGAGATGGGAGGCACATCATGACAGCCGGCAGGGTCGGCAAGCCCGATACGGATGACAGCCCGGTCACGGAGGCGCGGTCGCCGGTCAACCTGTGGCCCGGGCTGGACGATGAGTTCCGCTCGGCCGCCAGCTCCATCGGTGCCGAAGGCACCCGGCGGGTCTTCGATGGCGTCCCGGGGTCGATACCGCCCTGGATGCCCACCCGGCCGCTGTTCATGGACCTGGCGCACTACGGTGACCTCACCCGGCTCACCAGCCGGCTGATCCGGCTCGCCCTGCGGTGCTGCCAGCGCCGCGCGGCCACCGCGGGCCAGCTTCTCGGCGCACTCGGGATGCACCGGTCCGAGGTGCCGCTCCTCGATCACTCAGCCCCGCTGTCCGAGGACCTGCTGATCTCGGTGCGGCCAGATGTTGTCTATCACGATGGGGTACCGAAGTTCATCGAGCTGAACATCGACGGCGGCGTCGGCGGGACGCTCCAGGTGGACACCTTCGCCAGGCGTTTCATCGGCGAGTACGCCAGGGCTATGGGCGGCCGTGGCCCCGGCCGCGGGATCCAGGCGGCGCAGTCGTCGGTGGACACCAGGTTCGCAGCGCTGAGCGCGTGGCTCGGCGGCTCTGACACGGGGTTTCTTTCCTTTTCAAAAAAAGATTTTGAATATCATTCTGACCCCAAGAAAGTCGTCATTCCCGTCTTCAGCGTTGGCGCGGTGCCCGGGCTCGTAGACGACCCGGACCGGTTCATCTCCTGGCTCGGCCCGTGGTGCGACAGTGGCCGCAGGCACGGCCTGGACACCGTCGCCTACCCGCTCGACCGGCTCAGCAGCGCCGCGGACGGCAGGCTGTGCGCCGGAGCCGGGCCGGTGGACGCCGTGATCAGGTTGTTCCCGTATTCCGCCCAGCCGGACAGCGCTGGGAAACAGGCGCTGGCCAGGGCCGTCACCTCCGGCAGGGTCAGGATGCACACGCCAGAGGCGACCTGCCTGCTGATGAACAAACGGGTGCTCGCCTGGCTCTGGTCCGACCTCGGCCTGCTCGGCGAGGCCGACCAGGAGATGGTCACCAGGCACGTCCCGTGGACCGCGCACCTGCCGGCCGGCACCTCCGGCGATGACCCTGTGCTCAGGCAGGCGCTGGCGAACCGCTCCGGCCTGGTGCTCAAGCCGGCGAACGGGTACGGCGGCAAGGGGGTGATCATCGGCCACACGGTTACCCAGCCGGACTGGGCCGCGGCGCTCGCCGCGGGCGCGGCCGATGGCAGCCAGGTCCTGCAGGCCTACACCGAGCCTGACCGGGTATCCCTGGGCTTCGTGCACCGGGCCACCGGGGAGCAGTGCGCGGCGGACGTGCCCTTCGTCCTGGGCCAGTTCATCTTCGCCGACCGTCCGTCCGGGGTGCTCGTCAGGCACAGTGCGCCAGCGGGTGGGCTCGTACTGAACGCCCATCACGGCGCCATCATGAACACCGCGCTGCTGGTGGATTCGCGGAGCTGAACCTGCGGCGTACCGGAATCCCCGCCGCCTCGCCGGTCAAGCCGCCGGGAGGGGGTGCCGCCGCGCCCGGCGGTCAGCCGGGTAACCGGTTCGGGCGGGACTTCGGTTTGTTCTGGTGCGCGGTGGTCTGCTCGGATCTGGCCGATGGCGCCTTCAGGATCGTGCTGCCGCTGCTCACACTAGCGCTGACCAGGTCGGCTATCGCGGTGAGTGCCGTCGGGCTCGCGGTGCGGCTGCCCTGGCTGATCGTCACGCTTCCGGCGGGGGTGGTGGTCGACCGGCATCCGCCCCGGCGGATCATGCGCTGGGCGGCCGTGGCCCGGCTGCCGCTGACCGTCGTGGCTGGCCTGCTCGCCCTATCCCACCTGCTGTCCGTCTGGGGCCTGGTGCTCGTCGGGTTCGCCGTCGCCAGCGCGGGTATCGCGGTGGACGTCTCGGCCCAGTCGATGCTGCCCAGGCTGGTGACCGGAGACCGCCTCAGGGCGGCCAACCAGCGCCTGCAGGCTACCCAGCGGCTCGCCTCCCAGCTCGTCGGCCCGGCGGCCGGGGGCGCCGCCGCCGGGCTTGGCCTGGCCTGGGGACCGGGTGTCGCCGCCGGGCTTTATGTGGTCACCGTCTGCGCCCTCGGCCTGCTGACAGACCCGAAGCCACCCGCGCCAGCCACCCGGCCGGGCTCCGGAGCACAGACCGCCGGGGCCGCGGGCGTCAGCGAGCCGGGGAACTCGTGGAAACCGGTCCGCGGTTCGGCCGGCCCAGTGCGGGCGATGCTCACCGAACTGCGCGAGGGTGCCGCCTACTTCCGCCATCGTCCCGATCTGACCCGGCTCGCTGTGGTCGCCGGGCTCAGCAACCTGTCGTTCTCGATGTGTGTCACGATCCTGCCGGTCTGGGCGGTCGCGCCCGGCGTCCTCGGCCTCAGCCGCAGCGATTATGGCCTGCTGTTCGGCTCGCTGGCCATCGGGGGCCTGGCCGGGAGCGTCGCCGCCCGCCGGGTGCTTGCCTGGCTGGGCGACGAGCGGCTGCTGCGCTGGGGCGGCCCGTTTCAGGGGGTGTGCTTCCTGGCGATCGCGGTGCCCAGCGCGCCCGTCGTGTGTATCGCCCTGATCTACGGCGGGGCCGCCGCGATGCTCTGGAACCTGACGGTTGTCTCCTATCGTCAGACGACCATCTCCCGCGAGATCTTCGGCAGGGTGGTCGCTGCCTACCGGTGGGTGACCTACGGCGTGCTGCCAATCGGCTCGCTGCTGGCGGGCTTGGTGGCCGAGCTGGCCGGCACGGTCTGGGTCTTCGTCACCGCGGGCCTGCTCACCATGGTGGGCGGCCTGGCCCTGGCCACCAGGCGGCTGTCGCTGGCCGGGCCGGTGACCGGCGGTCAGGCCGCGCCGCCTGAAGCAGCAACGCGGGAGGAATTATGCACATCGCGTTCGTGGATCCGACCCCGGCCGCGCTGGCCGCGATCCCCGCCGCCAAACAGGCCGGTCACCAGGTCACGTTCATCGAGTCTGACAAGCCGGTGTATGCCAGGACCCCGGCGAACCGTGCGGCGATCGCGCTGGCCGACGATCTGGTTACCGGGGTGCGGACGATGGATCCCGACGCCGTGCTGGCGGCGCTCGGCAGGTGCCATACCGAGCATGCGATCGACGTGGTCAGCACGCAGAACGAGATGGCCGCCCGGGCGGTGGCGATCGCCTGCCGCAGGCTGGGCCTGCGCGGCACCGCGCCGGATGCGGTGCTGACCGCGCGCCGCAAGGACCTGTGCCGGGCCGCGCTACGCGCGGCCGGCCTTGCTCATGCCGGCTTCGCACTTGCCAGCGACGAGGCGGGTGTCCTGGCAGCAGCCGCCCAGATCGGCTACCCCGTGGTGCTGAAACCGCCGGCCGGCACCGACAGCCTGCTGACCTTCGTAGCCCACGATGCCGATGAGGCGCGGGCGGCCTGTCATGAGGTGCTAGCCGGCCTGGACCAGGTGCCGCCCGCCTGGCGGGAGCAGTTCAGCGAGGGCATCCTGGTCGAAGAGCTGCTCACCGGGCGGCTGGTGTCGGCCGAGATCGGTGCCAGGGACGGTGCGTTCTTCCCGTTCTGCGTCAGCGGCCGGATCCGCTGGTGCGAGGACGAGGTGGTCGAGCTCGGTGCCTACATCCCCGCCCTGCCCGAGGCGCAGGCGCGGCGCTGCTTCGTCTATGCCGCCGAGGTGTGCCGCGCGATCGGGCTCGACCTCGGCATCTTCCACCTCGAAATCATGCTGACCGGCCGGGGGCCGGTCCTGGTTGAGGCCAATCCCCGGGTCATGGGTGGCGCGATGCCGACCATCTACCGGATGGCCACCGGAGCCGACATCTACACGGCGCTCGTGCAGATCCTCACCGGTGCGCCGGATGTGCGGTTGCCGGCCACGTTCGACGGCTGTACCGGCGGGCACAAGGTCGCCGTCAGCCGGGCCGGGCGGATCGGCGACCACGCGGCCCTCAGCTTCCTCGAGGCTCACCCGAGCGTGCTCGAGGTGTTCGGGTTCGCCGACTTCCACACCGGCCCAGGGCAGCGGGTGCGCCGCGGCCAGACGGTCGCCAGGTTCATCCTCCGCGAGGCCGATCACCGGTCCGTGGTCGCGACGGCCGGGCAGATCCTGCGCCAGCTGGAGCGGGATCTGGGCGTCAGCCTGATGATCGGCGAGAAGCCCGATCCAGCCGGCCCCAGCGGCTTGCGCGGCGCCGGTCAGGAGACGGGTGCAGCCTTGTCCCGCACCGGGAGGTGACGGCGCAAGAACTCCTCGGTCTTCCGCCATGCCCGCGCGGCGGGCTCGGCGGCATGGAAGACCGGTGCCATCCGGTTGTGGAACGCGTGCCCCGCGTCCTCTTCCACGTGGATCTCCACGCTGCCGCGGCCGGCCGCCGCCTGCTCCACCGAGGCGACCTGATCGCGCGGGATGTAGGGGTCGCTGCCGCCGAAGTGGAACTGCAGCGGGCTGGAGATCTGCCCGAGGACTTCGAGGCTGCCGGGGACCGCCGAGCCATAGAACGAGACGACCGCATCGAGCCCGGCCTGCACGGCCTGCGCGGCCAGGAGGTAGGCGATGGAGCCGCCGAGGCAGAACCCGATGACTCCGGTGCCGTCCCGCACCTCCGGCAGCGACCGCAGCGCAGCGAGTGCGGCAGCGCAGTCCGCGACCCCCTTCTCGACCTCGAAGCGGCCGCCCATCTGCAGTGACTGGGCTATTCCCGCCTCGTCGTGGCGCGCCTGGTACCCAGGCTCGATCCGCCAGAACAGATCCGGCGCGGCGACCACGTAGCCGAGCGCGGCGAGGTCCCCGGCCACGGCCCTGATGTAGTCGCCGACGCCGAAGATCTCCTGGATCAGCAGCAGGCCGGGCCCGGTCCCGGCATCCGGCAGCCACACGGTCAGATCGAACGCACCATCCGGCGTCTGGACCTGCTCAACACGCGGCAACGACATGGTGACCTCCGCATCGGGTACCTCCGGCAGCCTAGTCACTCGGCCACGACGGCCTGAGCACGGGCCAGGGCCGCGTCCGCCTCCCGCACTCCGGGCAGCACCACGGCCATGACGGCCGCCGCGGCCATCGTGGCGGCGAAGACACCCGTCGCCCAGGCGGCATTGAGATGCTCAACGAGCAGGCCGGCGGTCAGCGGCGCGAGTGCGGCCAGCCCGGAGGCCGCCATGATCACGGTGTTGTTGACCCGGCCGCGCATCTCCTCCGGCGTGGTCCGCAGCATGAGGGAGAACAGCGCCGCGTTGGCGGTCGGCGCGAGCAGGAACGAGAGGGCGACTGGCGCCGCGACCAGCGGCGATGGGATGAGAAAGGCGGTGACGACGTACATCACCGCGCCGCCCAGGGTGACCGCGACCACGAGCGCGGACAGCCGCATGCGCCGCTGCAGCTTGGGCGCGGCCACCGCGCCGAGCAGGCCGCCCGTCGCGATCCCCGCCTGCACCAGGCCGATCACCCCGGCCGAGGTGCCGTCCCTGCGCAACGCCAGGGTGATGCCGAACACCACGCCGATGAAGGCGAAGTTGATGAGCGGCGCCTGGATCGCCACCGCGCGCAGAATGGGGATCCTGCCCACGAGCTGCACGCCGTCGATGGCCTCGCGCCACAGCGGCTTCCGCTCGACGGTCCTGTCCGGACGGAACCGCCCGTGGATCCGGCTGGCCGTGCTCGCCGAGACGATGTAGGAGACCGCGTCGCCGAGGAACGGCACCGCCCGGGCCAGCCCGAACAGAGCGCCGCCGAGCGCGGGGCCGGCCAGGCTGGCGGCGTAGGAGCGGGCCTCGGTGGCGGCCCAGGCGTCCTCGAGCTGCTCGTCAGCCACGATCGCCGGCAGCGCGGCCATGGCCGCCGGGTCGAAGATAACGCTGGTCCCCTGGTCGACCAGGGCGACGATCAGGACGACTGGCCAGGTCACCAGGTGCAGCGTCACCAGGACAGCGAGCAGCCCCAGCAGGATCGCGCGGGCCGTATCGCAGATGATCATCGTCAGCCGGCGGTCGAGCCGGTCCGACAGTGCCCCAGCGGGCAGCCGCAAGCAGAACCTGGTGACCTGCACCACAGTCCCGGACGCACCGGCGATCACCGGAGACCGCGTCAGCGCCAAGATCAACAGTGGGTAGGCAAGATCGGCCGCGCTCGAGCCGGTGTCGGAAAGGATCTGGCCGATCCAGAGCATCCGGAAGCCCTTGTTCCGTCGCAGCGGGACCGCTATGGGTTTCGCTGCGCTGGCCTCAGTCTCGCTCAAGTCGACCGCAGTGTCCTACGCGAGAGTTCGCATCATTCAAAATAGCTGCCAGGTGACTGAGTTGGGCGCGGCCCGATCGCTCGCGCGGGCCCCGGGGGGCCGGCACTCACGATTCGGTTTGAATGATGCTCACAGGCGGGAAAGAACGCTATTGCGATATATCTCGTTGTGGGCGCCTTTCTCCTGACGGTCGCGTCTCCCCAGGTCCCCACCGAACTTATAGAAGCCAGCCGGCGCCCACACTGCCCCAAGCAGGCAGATCCGGCTTGCCCGAAGCGACCCGATCTGTGGCTTCGGCCCCACCGCGGGCCGTTTTGCCGCGGCGCTGGTGTCAGGCGGGGTGGGTGGCGGCGGCGAAGGCGGCGGGCGTCAGGAGAGTGGCCAGCGTGGCCGGGCTGGGAAGGGCGGCGCGGGCGCCGGTGCCAGTGCAGGCGGCGGCCCCGGCCGCGACGGCAGCGGTTGCGGCTGCGGTGAGCTCTGCGCCGCTGGCCAGGCTCCAGGCCAGGGCGCCGTTGAAGGCATCACCGGCGCCGACTGTGTCTGCCACGGTGACTTCCGGGGCTGGGATGGCGACCGGAGGGGTGGCCCTTCGGTGCAGGGTGGCGCCACGGCTGCCACGGGTGACGAGGATGGCACGGGCGCCGGAATCGAGCAGGCAGTGGATCGCGGCATCTTCGCTGGGGGCCGCGGGGACCAGGCTGGCGAGCTCACCCTCGTTGGGGGTCAGCACGGTGCCGGACAGGAGCGCGGCAGGCAGGGGAAGCGCGGGGGCCGGGTTGACGACGGCGAGGGCGCCGGCTGTGGCTGCGGCCTGGGCTGCTGCGGCTGCCGCGTCCAGCGGGACCTCCAGGCTGCACAGGACTATAGCGGCGGGGGTCAGCCAGGTGCGCAGGCGCTCGGTGACCTGGGCAGGGGTAAGGAGCTCGTTGGCGCCGGGGGCGACCGCTATGGCGTTCTCGCCTGTGGCGTCCACCAGGACGACGGCCAGGCCGGTGGGGGCCGGTGCTACCGACAGGCCGGACGGGTCCACTCCGTCGGCGGCCAGGGCGGCCCGCTCGGCGTCGGCGCCCGGGTCGGCGCCGACGCTGGCCACCAGCAGGACCTCGGCCCCCAGTCTGGCGGCGGCGTGCGCTTGGTTGGCGCCTTTACCGCCGGGACTGATGGAAAGGTGGCCACCGGTGACCGTCTCCCCGGGGTGCGGCAGGGTGGGGACGCGCAGGAGGTAGTCGGCGTTCACGGCGCCGACCACCGCCACCCTGGGCATGACTCAGCCCTCGAGGGCGGGAGTGCCGAACGTTGCCAGGGCGGCCAGCACCAGGTCCCAGAATCCGCCGGCGTCGAGAGTGGTGGCCACCTTGGTGTTGGCCGGGTGGCCCAGGATGCCGCGGAAGTCGGTGACCGTCATGCCCGAGGTCCATTCGCCCCTGGTTTCCACCACGACGAACGCGTCGGCCACGGTGAGCAGGGCGGGGCTGGCGACCCTGGCGACCGCGCAGGGGTCGTGGACGGGCGGGCCGCTGGCCGCGCCCGATGCGCCGGAGCGGCGGTAGCTGGCGCCGTAGAAATCCAGCAGGGCGGTGACCATCTCACCGACGCCGGAGTTGAGTGCACGGATCCGCCCGGTCACGGCCGGGGTGGCGATCGCCTGGTGGGTCAGGTCCAGGCCGACCATGGTGACCGGCCAGTCCGCCGCGAAAACCAGCGCGGCCGCCTCGGGGTCGGCGGCTATGTTGAACTCCGCCGCGGGGCTGCGGTTGCCGCGGGTGCAGGCGCCGCCCATGAGCACGACCTCACGGGTGCGCCCGGCGATCCCCGGCTCGCGGATGAGCGCGGCGGCCACGTTGGTCAGCGGGCCGGTCGGCACCAGCGTGATGTCCTCACCCTCGGCCATCAGGGTCGCGACCAGATAGTCGACGGCGTGCTCATTCTGGACCGGGACCGTGGGCTCGCCGAACTCCGGGCCGTCCAGGCCCGACGCGCCGTGGATCTCCGGGGCGGTGATCGGCGGGCGCAGCAGCGGGCGGTCACACCCGGCGAAGATCGGCACGTCATCGAGGCCGGCCACAGTGCACACCCGCCGCGCGTTGAGCGTGGTCTTGTCCAGCGTCTGGTTGCCCGCGACGGTCGTGATCGCCGTCAGCTCGATCTCAGGGCAGCCGCCCGCCAGGAGGATCGCGATCGCGTCGTCGTGCCCGGGATCACAGTCGAGGATGATGCGCTTCGGCACCCCTGCCACCTCTCGTTTCATTCCGGACCGCGGACTCCGAGCCGCACTTACGGGCATACTTTGCGTTTAACCGGACGTAACCAGACATTGACTCTCTAATTTCCCGAAAGCTAGTATCCGCGAGGGAGCACGACCGTGTTCTGGGCCTGGTAGAAGCATGGCGTGACCCGTCTGCGGCTGACGGTGACAGGCCCGTTCTCCTTGAAGGGAGCAGTTTATTGTCCCGAATCGCAGCTCGCTCGCTGGTGTCGCGCACGGCCCTGCTGGCCGCTGCCGCCCTGGCGGTTGCGGGTGTCTCGGCCACCGCGGCTAACGCGGCGCCGGCCTCCTCCGGCCACGCGGCCAAAGCGGACGTCCGCCGTGCATGTGCGGCCGTCCACACACCCGGCGTCATGGTCTGCATGGCGCTGATCCGCACCGACGTCAAGCAACGGCCTGGGACGTACTTCGGCAGCAAGGCACCGGTTGGCTTCGGTTACGGGCGCCCGCAGCTCGTCAGCGCCTACAAGCTGCCGTCTACGACCAAGGTGACGAAGGTCGCCATCGTGGACGCGTTCAACGACCCGAAGGCTGTCTCCGACTTCAACTTCTACCGCAAGTCCTGGGGCCTGAAGGCGTGCAACAGTTCGACCGGGGCCGGCTGCCTGACCGTGACCAACCAGAACGGGAAGGCCAGCCCACTGCCCGCGAACGCCGGCAGCTCGGGCTGGGATGTCGAGGAATCCCTGGACGTAGACATGGTCGCGGCCATCTGCCCGAGCTGCCACGTCTATGAGGTAGAGGCAAACCAGCCTTCCACCGCGGACCTGGGCACCGGTGTGAACTCCGCGGTCACGCTCGGCGCGAAGTTCGTCTCGAACTCCTACGGCGGGCAGCAGAGCAGCAGCGACCCGTCGTCGGACACCCAGTGGTACAAGCACGCCGGTGACGCGATCACCGCCTCGGCCGGCGACGCCGGCTTCGGCGTCTCCTACCCGTCCGCGTCCCAGTTCGTCACCTCGGTCGGCGGCACCACGCTGACCAAGGGCGGCGGCTCCCGTGGCTGGACCGAGACCGTGTGGAGCGGCACCGGCTCCGGCTGCGCGCAGTTCGAGGCCAAGCCGAGCTGGCAGAAGCACTCCGGCTGCAGCAAGCGGATCGCCAACGACGTGGCGGCGGACGCCAACCCGGCTACCGGCGTTGCCATCTACAACACCTACAGCCAGGGCGGCTGGCTCCAGGTCGGCGGCACCAGCGTGTCCTCGCCGATCATCGCCTCGGTCTACGCACTGGGCGACTCGATCAAGGCCGGGACGTTCCCGTCGTCCTACTCCTACGCGCACACTGGCAACCTGTTCGACGTGACCATGGGCTCAAACGGGTCCTGCTCCCCCGCATTCCTGTGCCACGGGGAGCCTGGCTATGACGGCCCGACCGGCAACGGCACTCCCAATGGGCTCGGCGCCTTCAAAGGCTGACGCTCACTGACAGATAGCCCGGGGCCGCACCGGTCAGCATCGGTGCGGCCCCGCCGCTTGCTGCTGACCACGGTTCCCTTCTGCCACCCGGTTTTCACTTATGTCACTTTTTACTGTGAGTAATCGGGTGTTGACGCAATAAATTACCTGAAGCTAGTATCCGCGAGGGAACACGGACGTATGTGCTGGGCTTAGCGGGCTTTTATGGGCGCGACCCGCCCAAGGCTGACCGTGGCAGGCCCCCACCGGAAGGGAGCACGCTCCTTCGCCAGCTAGGCGAAGCCCTGAGCCTGGTGGAGAACAGCCACCTGGAAACACAGCACGTCCCTTCACGAGAGGAGCAGTTCATTGTCTGAACGGTCAATGCGCTCACGCACGGTGCGCTCGGCGCTGGTCGCCGCTGCCGCACTGGCGCTCACCGCAGGCACCGCCGCCGCGGCCGTCGCATCGCCGGCCGCGGCACACAGCAACATCCGCCGGGCATGTGCCATCACTCACGCCCCAGGGATTGCCACCTGCATGGCGCTGATCCGCACCGACGTCAAGCAGAACCTCGGGACCGACCTCCATGGCAAGGTCCCGACCGGCTTCGGTTACGGGCGGCCCGACCTGGTCACCGCCTACAGCCTGCCGTCGACCACAGCGGTCAGGAAGGTCGCCGTGGTCGACGCCTTCAACGACCCGAAGGCCGTCGCCGACTTCAACTTCTACCGTTCGTCCTGGGGCCTGCCCGCCTGCAACAACACGACCAAGGCCGGCTGCCTGACCGTGCTGAACCAGAACGGCCAGGCCAGCCCGCTGCCCGGTCCCGCGGCCGGGACCGGCTGGGACGTGGAGGAGTCGCTGGACGTCGACATGGTTGCGGCGGTCTGCCCGAGCTGCCACGTCTTCCTGATGGAAGCCAGCAGTGCCAGCCTCAACGCCCTGGGCACCGCGGTGAACTCCGCGGTCAGCGTCAAGGGTGCGCACTACGTGTCCAACTCCTACGGCGCGACAGAGAGCAGCGGCGAGACGACCTCGGACACCCAGTTCTACAAGCACGCCGGCGTGGCGGTCACCGCATCCGCGGGTGACGGCGGCTTCGGCGTCTCCTACCCCGCTGCCTCCCAGTTCGTCACCGCGGTCGGCGGTACCTCACTGACCTCGACAAGCCCCCGGGTTGAGAGTGTGTGGGGCACCAGCGGCGGCGGCGAGGGCACCGGCTCGGGCTGCTCTGCGTTCGAGGCCAAGCCGTCCTGGCAGACCGACAGCGGCTGCAGCAGGCGGACCGTCGCCGACGTCTCCGCCGTCGCCGACCCGAACACCGGCGTAGCCGTCTACGACACCTACACCCAGGGTGGCTTCCTCGAGGTCGGCGGCACCAGCGTCTCCTCGCCGATCATCGCGTCGGTCTTCGCATTGGCCGGCGTTCCAGCGGCGGGCACCTTCCCGTCGTCCTACCCGTACGCCCACACCGGCAGCCTGAACGATGTGACCACCGGCGCCAACGGAAGCTGCTCTCCGGCTTACCTGTGCACCGGCGAGGTCGGCTACGACGGCCCGACCGGCCTTGGCACGCCGCACGGCACCGCCGCCTTCCACAGCTAACCACCTGCCGGGCTCGCTCCGGCGGGCTGCGTCAGATTAGCCGCAAGGCCTGACCATGGGGCCGCACCGGGTGATTCACCGGGTGCGGCCCCTTGCCGTCGGGTGTCCTTCCGGCCGGAAAAGTACCGTCGGGTGTCCTTCCGGCCGGAAAAGTACCGCCGGGTGTCCTTCCGGCCGGAAGAGTGCTGTTTGGGCGGTCAGCCGGTGGCGTGCAGCCAGCGGACCGGCGCGCCCTCGGCGGCGCAGCGGAACGGCTCCAGCTCGTCGTCCCAGTCCTGGCCCAGCAGGCGGCCGAGTTCGGCCTCCAGCGTCGCGGCAGGACGGCCAGGGGCCGGAAACGCGGCCAGCGTCACGGCCGCGCGCAGCCGGCCCTCCGGGATCAGGACGTCCCCGTTCGCCGAGGTCACACAGGAGAAGGTGCCAAGCGCCGGGGTGTAGCTGTAGCGGATCGCGTCGCAGCCGGGGCTCGCCTCCTCGGTGACCTCGAAGCGCAGCCTGTTCCAGCCGGCCAGCGCCGAGGTAATGGCACCCGCCGTGCCTGCCCGGGCGGTCCAGCTCAGCTCGGCGCGCAGCGTTCCGGGCGCGGCCGACTGGCTTCCCCAGGGCAAGTCGACGGGCATACCAATAACCCCGGCCACTGCCCACTCGATATGCGGGCACAGCGCCGAGGGCGCGGAATGGACGCTCAGAACGCCATGTACGTACACCGAACCTCCTGCGAGCGGACGAGGTGCGCCTTCCCCAGCGACCTCACGCACGCTCGCCGCAGATGCGGCCCGACTGGCGTCGCGTCATCCGGGCACCGCCCGGATTCCTGTTCTATTGTGCCCCATGACGTCGCCAGGTCAATACCCGGCGGGGGCTGTGTCGGACCGCTGCTGCTTGCGGCCCACACCCCCCAGCATATGCACCTGGGTCGGCGTTGTGTCGGTATCCGGGTCTGGCCGCCACTGGACGACGTCGACCAGCCCCGGGTCTTCCAGCTCACAGCCGGCGAAGAACTCCATGAGCTGCGCCCTGGACCGGGGGGCCGCGGGCGTGCGCGCGGCACGGTACAGGTCACGGGTGCCCGCGGCGGCGGCCTCGTCCAGCCCTTCGGGGGTGATCGACGATAGCGCCAGGTAGCTGCCGGGGACGAGATGGCCGAGGAAGCCGGCCACCATCTGGTCCGGTTTCTCTTCGTCGGCGATGAAGTGCAGCACCGACAGGAGCAGCACGGCGACCGGCTGGCTGAAGTCGATCATGCTGGTGACGCCCGGGTCGCCGAGCACCTCGGCCGGATCCCTGAAGTCGGCCTTGACCGCGAGCACCCCGTCATCGGTGGCCAGCAGTGCCCGGCTGTGGGCGAGCACCACCGGGTCGTGGTCCACGTACACCACCCGGGCGTCCGGCACGGTCTTCCTGGCGACCTCGTGCACGTTCGGGGAGGTGGGAATGCCGGTGCCAAGGTCGATGAACTGCCTGACCCCGGCCTCGGCCAGGAAGTGGACGGACCGGACCAGGAAGCTCCGGTTGTCCCTGGCAATCTTCTGCGCCTCGGGAACGAGCTCGATCAGCCTCGCGGCGGCCGCCCGGTCCGCGGCGAAGTTGTCCTTGCCGCCGAGCAGGTGGTCGTACATGCGCGCGACACTGGGAACGGTCACGTCGATCCCGTCTGGAACGCGGGGCTCCCTGGCAGGCACGCTCGCTCCCTCCGGTTTTCCCCCGAAACGCCATGCTTGCCGACACCTTACCGGGGTTACGGGTGCCGCCATCGCCCATCGTCCGGGATCTCGCCCGTCTCCGTTGCCGCCGGTACACGAGTGGTCCCGAGTGTGACGATGTGACATAGTTTCGTTGTCCTGCCCGTGCCCGGCCTCGCCGTCGCCGACCGGTCGTGACAGGA
>DASXMU010000311.1:0-5908 GCA_036495485.1 Streptosporangiaceae bacterium | reverse complement strand
ACGGCCACGCGACACCGCCGGGATGACATGAATCTTCGTACGCCTGTGGCCAATGGCGAGTATGTTACGTCCTGATGCAGAGCAGGTTCAGGAGGATGTCACTGCTCGGCCGCCTACAGGAGGTACAGCTTGCGCTTCGATGACACGCCGGTCCCCGCTGAGCAGAGGGGCATGCGCTCGCGCATTGATCCCGGGACCGTTCCCTGGCGTGGCAACTGTGACGACCCTGTATCCCGCCCCCGCCCACGGCAGCATGATCACCGGGTGGGCTACGGACCAGCATTCGGCGCGGGCCAGGACGCACGCGCGGCCGCGCCTGGCCGGCACGCGGCCAGGCGCGGCGGGACGCGCCCCAGCGCCTGGGATCTGCCACCGTCCACGGAAGCCGATATCGGCCCCGGCCTCACTCAGCGGATGTGCGACGCGGCCAGGAACCACACGGGTGCGATCGCGCTGACGGCGACCGTGGTGGGAGCGGGCGTCAGTGCGGGCATGCTTGGCTTCGCCTTCTTCGCACCGGCCGCGACCCCGCCGGCCAGCGCGATGCCGGCCCAGGCGCCGTCGACGGTGACGATGGCCGGCACCGTGGGATCGGCCCCGTACCACGCCGGGTATGCCGGCAGGCATCGCAAGCCTGCGCAGGCGCCGTCGGCCCTGCAGGCAACCCACCCGGCGACGGGACTCGCCAGCGCGTCGGCCGCGGTACCGTCCGCGGCGAGCACGGCGGGCGGCGGCACCAGCCGGGGTTCCGCGCCCGAGTCGGCGCCCTCACCCCAGCCGTCGGTGTCGTCGACGCCGCGGGCTCCGGGCGGCAGCGGGACCAGCACCCCGACCGGCGGCGGGCACAGCACCGGGAGCCAGGGCGGCGGAGTTGGCGGCCTGCTTGGCGGTCTCACCGGGCTGGTGGGCAACCTGACCTCGTCGCTGTAGCAGAACACAACCACCCTGGGTAGTTTGCGCAGCGTGCCGGAATCCGCCCAGTATCCGGCCGCCCGGTGCAGGTGGTCTGCGGTGAGCTGCCCCGGATCGCCAGCAGTCATCGATCCGGCGGAGCTTCTCGGTTTAGCCGCCTGCTGCCCAGGTAGATGCCCAAGGTCACTAGTCGTGGTGCCGGTTCTCGCTCAGTTTCCCGGAAGCGGCACAACGTCGTCAGCCAACCCGGGCTCTCCCGGACGAGAAATGAAAGGTGACAGGCATGCTGATGCTGACCGAAACGGCTGCAGAGGTCGTGAAGGCCATCACCTCAATCCCGCAGGCTCCGGAGGGGGCAGGCCTGCGGATCGAATCCGCTGTCCCGCAACCAGCGGACTCAGCAGCACTGCAGCTCTCGACGGCGGTAGGACCTGCCGAGAACGACCAGGTCGTCGAAGCCGCCGGAGCCCGCCTCTACCTTGAACCCGAGGCCGCTGCCTATCTTGATGACAAGGTGCTCGACGCTGAGCTCGACCAGGAGGGTCAGGCTCACTTCTCACTAGCTGTCCAGGAACCCGGCCAGGCCTAGTACCCACCGGGGTTCGCGACAGTGCTTGGCATGGCGTTCGAGATCCGGCAGACCTGCCCGTCCACCTGGGCAGCGGACGGCCACTGCTACTGGGCCTGGTGACGGCGCTCATGTGCACGGACAGCACGCCAGCCGCGCAGGCCTGCCAGCCGGATGCCCAGGTGCTGCACGACTTCGAGCCCAGGGTCGTCTTCGGTCTCGCTCCGGCCGAGTCCGTCACCGTGACCATGCTGATGGACAACGTGACCGACGTTTTCATGCCCGGCCAGGGCCCGGCCCACCGGCCACAGCCGGACAAGCTGCGCGGCCGGCGCCCCGCGGCCACCATGGAGGACGGCGAGGTCCCCGCCACACTGCTGGCCGAGCACGGGTTCTCGGTGCTGGTGACCGTCTCCACGAACGGCTCGCGGCACCACATTCTGTACGACGCCGGAACCAGCCCGGACGGGGTCACCGAGAACATGCGGCGGCTGGACATCGACCCGTCCGGTATCGAGGCGATCGTGTGCAGCCACGGCCACTTCGACCACACCACCGGGCTCGACGGGCTGATCAGGGCGCTGGGTGGCACGGTGAACCTGCCGGTGCTCATCCACCCGCACTTCTGGCGCCGCCGCCGGATGACCATCCCCGGGCGTGAGCCCAGGGAGATCCCCACCACCAGCCGCCAGGCTCTCACCGGCGCCGGGTTCGAGGTGGTCGAGGAGCAGCAGCCCAGCTTCCTGTTCCGCGACTGCGCGCTGGTGACCGGCGAGGTGGCCCGCACCACCGGCTATGAGCCGGGCTTCCCGCCCCAGCAGGCATGGCTGCAGGGAGCGTGGCAGCCGGACCCGCTCGTGCTCGATGACCAGGCGCTCATCATCGATATCAAGGACAAGGGCCTGCTGGTCATCACCGGATGCGGGCACGCCGGGGTGATCAACGTCTGCCGCTACGCCCAGAAACTGACCGGCAACCGCCCCATCTACGCGGTGCTCGGCGGCTTCCACCTCAACGGGCCGCTGTTCGAGCCTCTCATCCCCCGGATCCTGGACGACCTGGACACCCTCGCAGCACAGGTCATCGTGCCCGCACACTGCACCGGATGGCGGGCACAGCACGCCCTGAGCCGCCGGTTCCCCGATGCCTTCATCCCCAGCACGGTCGGCACGCGGTTCGAACTCTGAACAGCGATCCAGTTCCGCTGAACAGCGACACCGACTGGCAGATCAACAGCATCGGTAGCCGATGGCGTCCACGTCGGCGCACTAGGCGAGCGGTTTGCCAGACTGTTCCCCCGGAAAAATCTGTAAATACGGAAGGTGGCCGTGCCCGGGTCCGAGATGACGTTCCAGCTCCTCGACGGCGCGCAGGCCGCCGCACACGCCGATGAGCTGCACGAAATTTACGCGGAGGTCTACGTCAGCCCGCCGTACCTGCGCGACGACGATGCCGTGCAGTTCGCGCACCGGTTCCTGGTGCAGCGCCGCCAGCCCGGCTTCGTCCTGGCCGAGGCCCGCAGCGGCGGCTACCTGGTCGGCTACGCCGCCGGGATGCCGCTGCGCCCGTCCACCTCCTGGTGGCGGGAGCTGACCACCCCGCTGGCCGGGGAGGTCACCGCCGAGCACCCCGGCCGCACGTTCGCCCTGACCGAGCTGCTGGTCCGCGCGTCCTGGCGGCGTCAGGGTATCGGGCAGGCCCTGCACGACCTCGTCCTCGGCAACCGCCCGGAGGAACGCGCCACGCTCACCGTGCTGCCCGCGGCCACCCCAGCCCAGAACGCCTTCCAGAAATGGGGCTGGCGCAAGGTCGCCCGCGCCCGCGATCCCGGGCAAGGCTCAACCGTGGCCGACGTCCTGCTCACCGAGCTCCCGGCAACCCGGGCGTTACCCAGCCCTCCGACCGGCGCCGATCCGGCCGCGGATGGCCGACAGGACCGCGGCGACCACCATGAAGGCGGTCATCGCGTAGAACGCCGCGTGCAGCCCGGTGGTGAACGCCGCCGCGAGGTGCCCGTGCAGGGTGGTCGTGCCCACGAAGATCGCGAACGCCAGGCCGCGCGAGATGGAGTGCGAGGCGATGAGGATCGCCGTGGTGAACGAGCTGGCCAGCCCCTGGAACAGGGAGGCCAGCAGCGACGGTGCCATGGTGGGGATCGAGAACAGCGACAGATCGAGCATGGGCGCCCGCTGATGCCGCTCGACCAGCACGAACACCACCAGCATCACCAGGCCACCGGCCAGGTAACCGATCTGCGTGGCGTCCAGCGGGGAGGTGGCCAGCTTCGTCATGGCCCACAGCACCCCGAACAGGCCCAGGCCCAGGGTGATCATCCCGGCCAGGTCCAGCCGCCTGGACACCCGCTCGCCGCGATCGGCCAGCACCCGCATGGCCAGGGCCAGCGCGCCGACGCCGATCGGCACGTTGATCCAGAAGATCCAGCGCCACGAGACGTAGGTGACGATGATCCCGCCGAGGACGATGCCCAGCACGGCGCCGAGCGTCCAGCCGACGGCGTTGAAGCCGTAGGCACGGCCGCGTTCCTTCGGCGGGTACAGGTCGGCGATCACCGCGCCGCTGTTGGCGGTGACGAACGCGCCGCCGATGGCCTGCAGGCCCTGGAGGAAGCCGAAACGGCCCGCGATTGATTGAATGATCCAGGAGCAGCTACGCGGACCGGCCTGCGGACGGCGGCGCGGCGGGCACGGTGAACGAGGATGGAGGACCATGCTGGTACAGCTCACGGTGAACGGCAGCCTGGCAGAGCATGACATCGAGCCGAGACTGCTGCTTGTCCAGTACCTGCGCGATGTCCTCGGCCTGACCGGGACGAACATCGGCTGCGACACGACCTCGTGCGGCGCCTGCACGGTCCTGCTGAACGGGGAGTCGGTCAAGTCGTGCACCGTTCTCGCCTTGCAGGCCGACGGTGCGGACATCACGACGATCGAGGGGATGACCCGGCCCGACGGCTCGCTGCACCCCATCCAGGAGGCCTTCCGCGAACACCACGCCCTGCAGTGCGGCTACTGCACGCCCGGCATGGTGATGGCCATCGCCTCGCTGCTGCGCGAGCACCCCGAGCCGACCGAGACGGACGTGCGCGACGGCCTCGAAGGCAACCTGTGCCGCTGCACCGGCTATCACAACATCGTGCGCGCGGCGCTCGCGGCGGCCGAGCGGGCCCAGTGAGGCCCGCACCCGGCAGCCCGGAGGAGGTACGCCAGGCCCTCGCGGACGTCAGCTACCTCGCCGATGAGGGCCTGTCAACGGTCGTCTACCTCGCCCTGACGCTGCGGCGCCCGCTGCTGCTGGAGGGCGAGGCCGGGGTGGGCAAGACCGAGCTGGCGAAGGCGCTTGCCCGGTGGAGCGGCGGCGAACTGCTGCGCATCCAGTGTTACGAGGGGATCGACGCCGCCCAGGCCGTCTACGAGTGGGACTACTCGCGCCAGCTGTTGCACGTGCGCACCGCCGAGGCCCGTGCGCAGGCCAGCGGCGGCGCCGTGCCGGACGAGCTGGAGGACGAGCTGTACACCGAGCGGTTCCTGGTCCGCCGCCCGGTGCTCGCCGCGATCACCGCACCCGCGACCGGCCCGGCCCCCGTGCTCCTCATCGACGAGGTCGACCGTGCCGACGACGAGTTCGAGGCATTTTTGCTGGAGATGCTCTCCGACTATGCCGTGACCGTGCCCGAGCTCGGCACCTTCTGTGCGGCCGTGCCACCGGTGGTGGTGATCACCTCGAACCGGACGCGGGACCTTCACGACGCCCTGAAGCGACGGTGTCTCTACCACTGGGTGGAGCACCCCAGCTTTGAGCAGGAGGCGCGGATCGTCGCGCTGCGCGCCCCGGAGGCCGGGATCCGGCTGGCCCGCGAGGTGGCCGGCGCGGTGGAGCGGATCCGGCAGCTCGGCCTGTACAAGCCGCCCGGCGTCGCCGAGTCGATCGACTGGGCCCAGTCCATCGCCGCCCTGGGCCGCAGCACCCTCGACGAGCAGACCGTCGCGCTCACCCTGGGCGCGGTACTCAAATACCGGGAGGACGCCGAACTGGCCCGGGCCAACGGCATGGCCGACCTGGCCGCAGCCGCCGCACAACGGGCACCCGCAGGCTGAGTGGCCCGATGCCCGAGGCCGCGACCGGATCCGCCGCCGCGCCGGAGCGCCTGGCGGTGGCCTTCGCCCAGGTGCTGCGCGAATCGGGCATCGGCGTTTCGCTGGATGCGACCGTGACGTTCGCGCAGGCGCTGGCCGCCGTGGGCCTGGGGCGCCGGCCGGGGGTCTACTGGGCTGGCCGGGCGACGCTGGTCAACCGCCGCGAGGACGTCGCGGCCTACGACCGTGCCTTCAGCGCCTTCTGGCTGGACCGCCGGGCGGTCCACGCCGGGGTGCCGGTGACGCGGCAGGTGACAGTCGTCAGCGACGACGG
>DASXMU010000310.1:0-4380 GCA_036495485.1 Streptosporangiaceae bacterium | reverse complement strand
CGCGGCTGGTCAGATCATTATTTCGGATGTTTTGCGCTTTCCATGGTGGTTCTGGTGGCGAGAGACTGAGGGAACAGCTCTCGGTGAGGAGGAGAACATGCAGGAGACTCCGCTCGCGGTGCCGGGATTGAAGCGGAACCTTTCGGTGTGGGCGGCCGTCGGGCTGTCGGTCGCGCTGATGGCGCCGAGCATGGCCGCGAACATCAACCCGCAGGCGAGCGCGACCACGGCCGGGCGCGCCGTGCCGCTGACCTTCCTGATCGCGGCCGTCGGCGTGCTGCTCGTGGCCTATTCCTTCGTCCGGCTGTGCCAGTACTTCCACCATGCCGGGTCGGTCTACGCGTTCGTCGGCGCGACGCTGGGCCCGCGGACCGGGGTGGTCGCCGGCTGGGGCCTGCTGGGCACCTACACGTTCTACGCGGTGGTCACCTCGACCGCGGCCGGGATCTTCGGCACCGCGTTCCTGCAGGCCGTCGGGATATGGCCGCATCCGCCCACGTGGGCGCCGTTCGTCCTGCTCGCGGTCGCGCTCGCGCTGGCGCTGCTGCTAGCCATCGTGCCGGCCAAGCGCGGGACCAGCGTGCTGCTGTCGGTCGAGGGAGCCACGGTCGCGCTGATCCTGATCGTCACCGCGGTCGTGCTGGTCAGGGTCGTCGCCGGGAACGCGCCGGCCGGGCACCACTTCACGCTGAGCGTGTTCGCGGTGACGCCGGGGACGAGCTTCTCCGGGCTGTTCTTCGGCGTGGTGTTCGGGTTTCTGTCCTTCGCCGGCTTCGAGGCGGCGGCCACCCTCGGCGAGGAGGCCAGGCACCCGACCCGCGACATCCCGCGGGCGATCCTCGGCACCGCGATCTTCGGCGGCCTCTACTTCGTGATCGTGACGGCCGTCGAGATGATGGGCTTCGGCGCCGGCAAGACCGGGGTCGCGGCGTTCACCGGCTCGCCCTCGCTGCTCGGCGACCTGGGCTCCTCCTACGTCGGGCACTGGGTCGGCGACGTGATCACGCTCGGCACCACGATCAGCGCCTTCGGCTGCTCCCTGGCCTGCACGGTGGGCGCCTCCCGGCTGCTGTTCGCGCTGTCGCGGGACACCGCCGGAGCGCGCGCCACCGGCCAGAGCTCGCGCTGGGGCACCCCGGTCAACGCCACCGTCACGATCACCGCCATGTCGGCCGCGATCGTCGTGATCTACACAGCGGCGTTCCACGCCACCGCCGAGGACAGCTTCCTGTGGTCGGGCACCATCGGCACGCTGATCCTGCTGGTCGCCTACGTGCTGGCCACGCTCGGCTGCACCATGCTGGTCTTCGTCCGGCGCAAGCTCCCGGTGCCGATGTGGCAGCTCGTGATCCCGCTGGCCGCGCTGGTCGTGCTCGGCTACACGCTCTACCGCAACGTGATCCCGTATCCCACCGGGGCCGGCCGCTGGTTCCCTGTCGTGTCGGGTGGCTGGCTGCTCGCGGCGGTGGTGGCTGTGCTGTTCGCGCCGGGGACGGCGCGGCGGCTCGGGACCGCCCTGGCCGCCAGGGAGGGAATCGCGGCAGAGCCATCCGGCGGCGCCCCGGCGTCAAGCGCCGGACTGGCCACCGCCGGCGACGACGCTTCGTAGCGGCATGCCTGGTTCCGCCGCGACCGGCCGCGGCTGACCACACGGTCCGGCGGCCACTGTTCGGCGATTTTCTTTCTTTCACAGAAATTTCAAGATCTTTTAAGGTAAGCCGCCCGGCAGGCCGACGAGGTGCACGACGGTGCCACCCACCGGCTAAGCCCCGGTCAGGCCCGCGTCGTGGGCCAGCAGGCCGGCCTGGGTCCGGTTGGCGCAGCCGAGTTTGTCCAGCGTACGGGACACGTAGCCCTTGATCGTGGCCTCGGACAGGAACAGCCTGGCGGCGATCTGGGCGTTGGACAGGCCCTCGCCCAGGCAGGCCAGCACCTCGGTCTCCCGCTCGGTGAGCGCGCCGGCGAGCTGGCGGGCCCGGTCCCGGCCATCAGCGCCGAGATCGACGTGGCCAGCTTCCGCACCCGCAGCCGCCAGCGTGACAGTGTGGTCCGGTCATCTCGGTTCCTTGACGCCGTCAGTCATCCATTTATGAATTTTGTAACCGAACGGATCAGCGGTTCCACGATCGCTGGAACGCTGACCGTCCGCGGCGTGGCCAAGCCGGTCAGCCTGACGGTCGAGGACATCGCCGTCTCACCGGAGTGGTTCACTACGCGCGCCACCACGCGCATCGACCGGACCGAGTTCGGCGTGACCGCCTCCCGCGGGCTGGCCGGCCGCTACCTCGACCTGACCATCGAGGCCCGGTGCCGGCGGTCCTGAAGCGGCAAGCGGCAAGGTCAAATTACCGGTGGATTCGTTCGCAAACAGAGATCCTGCCGCGGCACGCGGCACCCGGCCGGGTGCCGCGGCAGGATACGGAATGTGGTCAGAACCGGGTGACCGGAATGACCTTGTGCCGCGCCGTGGCCTGATGGACCGGCCCGGCAGCGGCCTTCACCTCGCCGCCATCCGCGGTGAGGCCGCCGGCCGTGTACATGCCCTGGTCGAATTTCTTGCCGCTGGCCGGCTTGACCCCCACTGCGAACGATGAGTAGGCCTTGCCGCTGACGAAGGCGCTGCCGAGGTAGTCACCGACGAATGCCCCGCCGGCCTGGGCCTGCCGGGACAGCTTCATCGGCCCGGCCAGCGTGACCGGCGTGCTCCACGAGCTGCCGGCATTGGCCGAGGAGATGTAGCCGACCTTGAGCTGGCAGGTCGAGACCGTGCAGCTGGAGTTCGGGTAGAAGTAGTAGTAGAGCCCGATGTGGGCGGTGGCACCGGAGGTGGCGGGGTTCACCCCGAAGCCCGGCAGGAAGTGGTCCACCCCGCTGGTGACCGGGTCGATGGGCACCCGGGTCACGGCGCTCCACGATGCCCCGTTGCCGGAGCCGGAGTAGACGATGTCATTGCTGGAGCAGCCCGAGCGGAACCGGCAGTCCTCCCAGGCCACGTAGACCTTGCCCGCGCCGTCTTCCTCCGCTTGCGGCAGGTCGCTGCTGCGGATGCCGCCTGGGTCGGTGGCCACCTGGGGGTTGGCCACCAGCACGCTGGCGTTCCAGGACGAGCCGCCGTTGGTGGAGGTGAACGACCGGATGGTGCCATTGTCGTCGAGGAACGGCACCACGACCGTGCCGCCTGGCTGCACCAGCGGCTGCCCGCCCAGGCCGTGCGGGGTGTCGGCTGGGCTCTGCGGCGCCGACCAGGTCGCCCCGCCGTTGGTCGAGGTGCTCATCACGACCTGGTCACCGCTGCTGGTGATGTCCCACTCGTCGTAGCAGTTGCCGTAGTGCGGGCTGGCCGGGATGGTGTCGCAGGTGATCCAGTCCTTGTCGAAGCCCGCACCGCCGGTGGTCTTGGCGACGGTGACCGGCTTCTTCCAGGTGAGGCCGTTGGCGGACCGGCTGACCGTGACGCCGAACGGGCCGTTGGGCCCGTTGAGGGTGAGGCCCGAAGCGAGCCACAGGCCGGCCTTCGGGTCGAAGGCAACGGCCGGGTCGCTGACCCGCGACCACACGCCGCCACCCTGGTGCGTGGTGATCCCGGGCATGAAGCCTTTCTGCCAGGTGCTGCCGCCGTTCGTGCTGGTCGCCCAGCCCGTGTCGTCCGAGCCGCCGCTGGCGAACCGGCCGGTCTGGAAGACGGCGACGAGCGTGTTCCCGTGCGAGTAGATGTCGGGTTCGACCTCGGTGGCGTGTTCCGCCGCCGTGTTGGTGTACGGGTCTGCTGACAGGCGGGTCGGCGTGGTCACGGCGGCGCCGCCGCTGGGGTGGGCAGGCAGGGCGGACGCCGTGGCGGCGGACAGCCCCACGACCGTGAGCGATGCCGCGGCGGCCAGTGCCAGCCGGGCAAGGTGCGGACGTACGGAAAGTGCGGGCAATGGACGGCTCCCTTTCCGGAACGGCCTGACCGCACGCCGGTGAAAGGGCCGAAACCACCGTGTGCTACCCAGGCCTTGGACATGGGTGGTGACCTGGGGCGGATAGTAGCTTCCAGCAAAATCGCCCGTCAACAGCACTTAAAGTAGGACAAAGCTCTGTTTCCGGGCCAGTTTCCGGGGAGCAATTCCTGGGCCAGCGACCGGCGGCACCACGCTGGGCTACTCCTGCGAGCCGGTCAAGGCGGCGATGCGCCGTCAGGCAGGCCGCCGCGGACGTGACTGAGGGGATCGCGGTCAGCGGGATGCTGAACGCCACGGTCACCGGTAACACGCTGAAGGTCACGCTCGGGCAGCACGGTTCGTGCCCGCGGGCGGAGATCGCCATGGATCCACAGCTCGGCTCCGGCACCATCCAGCCGCCAGTCACCAGCGCCGACGTGCGCGGCTGCATCGGCTGATA